>NZ_JAYJJS010000005.1:0-255712 GCF_020181635.2 Mycobacterium zoologicum
CCGACGCCGGCACCGCCACCGGGACCGGGGTCGGTCGGTTGGCCGATCTCACCGTTGCCACCGTTGGCTCCGTTGCCGGCATTACCGCCGTTACCGGCGTTGCCGGCGATCGCGCCGCTGTCACCGCCGTTGCCGCCGTTGCCGCCGGAACCGCCGGTCTGGCCATCGATCAGCTGGTTGTTGTCGACGTGGCCGTCGACGCCGTCGGTGCCGGTGCCGCCGTTGCCGCCGTTGCCGCCATCGCCGTAGTCGCCGTAGTCGCCGCCGTTACCACCGTCACCGCCGTTGCCGCCGCTGGCGCCGGTCAGTGCGTTGGCATCGGTGGACGGGTCATAGCCTGCGCCACCATCACCACCGTGGCCCTGCGGGCCGGTCGGTGAGGTCCCGTCCGTGCCGTCATTGCCACCGTTGGCGGTGCCCGCCGCGCCACCGGTACCGGGGTTGCCGCCGTCACCGCCGTTGCCGCCGTCGGGGGTGGTCGCATCGCCGGCGGCGCCGTTGCCGCCGTCACCGGCCAGGCCGCCGTTGCCGGCGTTGAAGCCGGAACCACCCACACCACCATTGCCGCCGCTGCCGCCGTCGGTGCCGGATGTGCCCGGTGCCGCGTTCGCGTCGGCCGCGGCGTCGTAGCCGGCACCGCCGTTACCGGCGTTGCCTCCGTCGCCCTCGGTCAGTCCGCTCAAGCCGCTGCCCGCAGCGCCGCCGTCGCCGCCGTTTCCACCGGTGCCACCGTCGCCGGCGTCGACACCGAGCGCTCCCGCGGCGCCCGTCGCGGCGTTGCCACCCTGGCCACCGTCACCGCCGTTGCCCTGCGCCCCGCCGTTACCGCCGTTACCGCCCCTACCGCCACTGGCACCGGCCAGGGCGTTGGCGTCGGCAGCCGCGTCGTAACCGTTGCCACCGGTGCCGCCATTACCCATCAGCCAGCCACCGGCGCCCCCGACGCCACCGGTGACGTCGTCATCGGTGCCCGCGCCTCCGGCACCACCATCGCCGAACATCCCGGCAGCCCCACCGTCGGAACCACCGAAGCCGTCACCACCATTGCCGTACAGCCAGCCGCCGTTCTGCGCAGCGACCAAGTCACCGTTGTCATCGAGGTGCGCGTCGGCGCCGTTGCAGATCAACCCACACGCGCCGCCCAGACCGGCGAAAGGCATGTTGATCAGATTCAACAGGCCCGCGCTGGCCGGGTCGTCCAAGAACGACTGAATCGGGGTGTAGAGCATGTCGTAGAGCTGGGTGTCGAACTCCACCCAACTGTCCGGGCTGCCATCAGGCAGCGTGAACGCCGCCGACCCCGCATCCCACCAGGCCGTGTCCCACGACAGCCAGTCCAGATCCAGACCGAAGAAATCGAACTCGGCCTGCGCCGCAGGAGCCGCAGCCATCGGCCCCAACCCGAACGCCAAGAAGGCGCCTACCGCACTGGCCGCACCAACCCCGTAACCGAACACTCAGTGTGAGCTAAGCTAGCAAGAAAATACCGAAAGTCAAATTTCTCGGCCTTGACATACGGATAGTACGTTTTGATGCATCGACGCTCGGATTGTACGGTTTGACATGTGGTTTTCTTGTCTATGCGTAGCGGCGTTCGGCGGTCACAAACCTCAGGTGTCACGCTCTTTTATTGACCCATCCGCAGATCATCTCAGTGATGACACAGCATCCCCAGGCCCGCGAAACCATCGTTGACAGCGGAGACTGGGGCATGGCCGCCGAACTGCGGCAGCCCAGAACCCGGGCCGCCGAAGCCGATGCTCGAGAGGCCCGCCAGATCTTCAACACGCGGCGTCAGCGCCGTCCAGATCGTGCCGGAACTGACCAGGAGCGCCGAGTCGGCGGCGGTCGGTCGAAGAGCTCCGGGATGGCATACTCCGCGTGCTGCGCGGATTCAGTTTTCACGAGACCGGATGGGACACCGAAGCCGGCCGCCGCCCCCACGGCCAGTACACCACCGTGATGGTGCACCACCACATCACCCACTGGGAGCACGGCGGCGGAACCGAACTGTCCAAGGTCATACGTTGTTAAACTACCCTCATGTCTGCAAGGAAAACCACTGGTCAGCGTGTCGGGGTGTGCTCGGCGGCGATTTATGCCCGGATTTCCTCGGACGCGGAGGGCACGGGGTTGGGGGTGGCACGGCAGTTGGAGGATTGCCGCAAACTCGCTGCTGATCGGGGTTGGCCGGTCGGGGCCGAGTATGTCGACAACGATGTGTCGGCGTTTTCCGGTAAGCCGCGCCGCCAGTACGCGCGGATGCTGGCTGACCTTGCCGGCGGCGCTCGTGATGCGGTGATCGTCTACAACTTGGACCGGTTGCATCGGCGTCCGGTGGAGTTGGAGGAGTTCGTCACGCTGTGCGAGTCGGTGGGGGTGCGCGATGTTGCGACGGTGACCGCCGACATCGATCTCGGTAATGATGACGGGTTGTTCATGGCCCGGATTTTCGCCGCGTTCGCCGCCAAGGAATCGGGGCGCAAGTCGGCTCGTATCCGCCGCAAGATGTTGCAGAACGCGCAGGCCGGGTTGCCGCACGGGTCAGCACGCCCGTTCGGGTATGAAGCCGACAAGATCACCGTGCGCGAATCGGAGGCCGCCGTGGTCCGTGAGATGGTCGACCGGTACCTGGCCGGCCAATCCCTGCGGTCGCTGACGATCTGGCTCAACGAGTCGCAGATCGCCCCGAGTGTGGCGAGGTCGTGGCAGACTTCGGCGGTGCGCCAGGTGTTGTCCTCGGGTCGTATCGCCGGGTTGCGCGAGCACCGAGGGGAGGTGATCGGTGCGGCGGTATGGCCGGCGATCATCACCCCGGCAGAGCGAGATCGGGTGTTGGCGCGCATGGCAGCCCGGTCGGTGACCAAATCCCGCACCGCCCGCACGTATTTGTTGTCAGGGATGTTGCGCTGCGGGCGCTGCGGCAACCGGCTGTATTCCCAAGCCCGGCACAGCAATCCCGATAATCGGACGCGCCGCTATGTGTGTTTGAAGGGGCCGGATCATGGCGGGTGTGGCCGGTTGACGGTGGTCGCCGCCCCGGTCGAGGAACTGTTGACCGAGGCGGTGTTGGCGCGGCTGGATTCACCGCAGTTGGCCGACGTTTTGGCCGGCAAAGCCACCGCTGATGCCGATGTGACCGCGTTGGCGGCCCAAGTCGATGCGTGCCAGGACCGTCTGGATGAGTTGGCCGGGCTGTATGCCGAGGGTGCTATTACCGCCCGAGAGTGGATCGCAGCGCGTGATCCGATCACCGACCGCATCACCGCAGCCCGCCGGGATATTGCTGCGGCGACCGATACCACGGCGGTGTTCGAGCTGGCTGGCACCGGAGGGATACTGCGCACGGGGTGGGCTGATCTGGACCTGGGTCGTCAGCAGGCGATCGTCAAAGCGGTGTTGGATCACGCGGTGATCGCACCGGGGACGCCTGGCTCACGCAGTTTGGATATTGGCCGCGTACAACCGTATTGGCGCATTTAGGTGCGCTGCACGCGACCGGCTCAGGTACGCAGGTCGCGTACCGTCTGCGCGTTGAGCTCCTTCGTGCCACCGAAGTGATGCCAGTTGATGTGTGCTCCGCTCGGATGGAACCAGCCCATGGCGAGTGTCTTGCGGCCGAGTTCTTCGAGGGTTTCAGCGATCACGACACCATCGCCGTCGATAACCTGGTCGCCGAACAGTTTCCAGCCGTGGTCGAAGGCGATCAGCCGAGCGATCTCGGTATGGCTTCTTCCGACGAAGAGCGTTACGCCAACCTGTATCTCGGCGCCTCCGGGTACGTATCGCATCCCTGCTTCCTTTCTTATTCCCCTGCCCAGCGCAGTCGCGAGGTGGGCTCGATCACTGTTGTCACCAGTTCCATTATCCGGTGTCTTGGCGCACCGCCGACCGGAACTTTCCATCTGCCGATCGACCAGATCGGCACCATCGCCGTCTTCGGGCTGTCCAGCGCGGTCGGCGTTCTGCGCCCGCTGCGCTCCTGATCTGGGTTTGGTGTGCCGGCACCCGATCGGCAGGGCAGTTCTGGATCATGCCGTCATCGCTTCCGGCGCCTCTGGGGTTTTCGGTGTGGATATCGGCCGTGCGCAGCCCCTGCGGCGGGTGCGGGGCGTCGATCCGGCCGGGCAGCCGGCACCGAGGAGGGTGGCGATTCGGGCGATGACGGTGGGATCGGTCACGGTGACCGGGACGTTGTTTCGTTCACATGATGCGGTCAGCCAGGCGACGAACTCGGGCCTCTCATGCAGTTGCGGGCCGTCGGGGTGGTCGCGGCCCATACTGTCGTCGGCGGGTGTGGCGACCATTACCCGCCGCCTGGTGACGTGGGTGGAATGCTTCTTGCGGCGGTTCGGGTTTCGGTGATACCGGTGATACGGGCGGCAATGTGGCGCAGGGCTGCGGAGACGACCAGGACGTGCTCACCGGCGCTGCCGTGTCCGGCGTGGTCGAACGCCCAGGCCACCGCATCGGGGTCGATCGGTTCGTGGGATTCCCGGCCAGTAGCGGTCGCTTCGTTAACGGGTTTCGTTGCGTTCCGTTCCGTTATGTCTTTCGTCATCTGTTGGCGCGTCCAGGTGGCGCGGGCGGTGCGCAGGGCACCCATGGTGGTGGAGTAGTGCCGGGATTTGGTGGTGATGTGTCCGCGATACCCGAGGGTGTGCAGCCAGCGCCCGATCCCCGCCAACGCGCCACTACCGTGTTCGGCCAGCTCGGCGATGGTGGCCAGGATGGCCCGCACATGGTCGCTGACGGCCAGCTCGCCGATCGCTTCGGCGGACAGGCGTCGGGCGGTGATGCCGAAGTCGTGCAACGATTTGGTGACGTACTTCGCCAAGTATGCGGCGACCCGGCGTGGTGAGAGCCGCGGCGATGCGCTTGCGGGGGTTCCCGTCGTGGCGGGATCGTATGCGGCCGTGGTTGTTTCGGGTGTCAATGCTTGGGTGTCGATTTGGGTGCCGAACCGTAGTGTGTGCACCCCTTGGTTGGGGTGATCGTCGTCGGCGGGGAGCTCGACGCGGACGCGGCCGGCGGCCTGGTGAATCAGGGCGGTCAGTTCGGTGGCGGCGATCGGTGACGACCAGCCGGGGTGCTGGCCGGTGATGCGACGGGGCTCCCCACCACCGCACGCGGCGGCGGGGCTGTCACTGATGTGGTCACCCGATGCGGTGGTGGCGAGATCACCGGGTGGGTCGAGGCGGATCAGTGCGTGAATGTGCGGGATGGCACGCGCTTGCAGCTCCACCACCTTGACAAAACTGGCTCGCACCGAATCCGCAGATATCCCAATGGCTTTCAGATGTGCAGAGATGGCGCGTCGGAGTGTGATGGTGAAGCGCCGCCACAGTTCGGGCAGATGCCAGGCGAACAGCACATGCCCCAGATAGTCGTAGCAGTCCCGACACAATGCTTGGCCCACGGCCGGATCACCGAGGCCGTGAACCACGTTGCAGCGTAGTGGATTACCGTGTGGGCAACGCTCCGTCGCGCCGCCCGATTGCCGGGTGTGGCAGGTGGTGCCGGTGGCGTTGTGCACGGGCCCGTAGCCGGGTGCGGTGAGCGTGGCGAACACCTGCGGATGCGTGGCAACCTGCGCGGGTACGTCATGGTGGCCGCCGGCGGCACCGGCGTGCACCAGCTGCCAGGTATCACGGGCATACAAATCGGCGCATGACGGGCAGACGGCGGCGCGCCGGTTGTTGCAGCGCGTCCACACCGTATGCCGGCGCCCGGCCGTGTCGTCGCCGACCAGCTGGATCGGGTGGGCGCAGTAGCCGACCGATTCCACCCGCCGCCACCACGTCTCGAAACCGGGTGAGGAGGCACGTCGGCACATCTGGCCGATCACGGCATCCGTATCAACGGTGGTGGGTAGGCCCGGCAGCACGATCACCGGGTCTTGCGTCGTTACGGTGTTCACCGGTTTCCCTGGTCGCCGGGGCGTGGTGCCCGAAAGGTGCGGGCCAACGCGGTGATGTCGCGGTCGGTGACGTGGAAGGCCCGGACCCGTAGCGGGTCGGCGGTGCCGTCGATCATCACGTACCCGACCCCAGGTGTGGCGTCGGGGATGAGGTCGCATTCGGCGCCGGCATCGCGGGCGCCTTGGCCGAGCACCATCGCGGTCTGGGTGGCTTCGGTCATGCGCAGCCCGACCCGGACGGTGAACAGTTGGCGCACAGGGAGGGTGTCTTTGGCCGGGTCTTGCACCGCGGCGATCACTGAGATGCCGACCGCCCGCCCCTGGGATAACAGCAGCCCGAGCAGTTGTTCGATCTCGGCGCGCAGCTTGCGATCGGTGACGTAGGCGGTCAGCGCGGCGATCTCGTCGATGATCACCACGTACAGCGGTTCGGCGACGGTGGGGGTGTGCAGACGGGTGTGTCCGCGCAACCGGGCGGCGCGGGCCTGCATCAGCTCCGCCAGCTGGCGCAGCATCTCCACAGTTCGCGCCGACACGTCGGTGCAAAACACCGAAAACATCGGCGCGCCCGCACCCAGTTCCATGCCGCCTTTGGGGTCGATCACGCACAACCGAACCCGCCCGGCGTTGACCTGGGGTGCCAGCCCTGCGATCAGCGACCACAGCACCGAGCCCTTGCCCGCTCCGGTAGCCCCAGCGACCAGGATGTGGTTACCGAGAACCGGCAACGTCCACCAGCGTCGGGATTCGGTGATCCCGACGCGGACCGCACTCGCATCGACCGGCGTTGTCGGGGTCGGCACCGGCAGCCGGACCGGGTTGGACAGCACGTCGCCGCGCATGATCGTCACCCGCAGCTCTCCTGGGGTTGTCGGGCGGATCGCCAGGCGGTCAGCGCGCCAGGTTGCCGCCAACGCCGCGGTCTGCTTGTGCCAGTCGTTGACCGATTGACCGGTGGCCACCCGCACGACCAGCACATCGACACCGCGGCCGATGCGCACCGAGCAAAGTTGCGGAACCAGCACGCGATCACCGGTTTTCGTGGCCAGCCCGTGCAGGGTGCACACCGATTCCCAGTTGTGGCGATACCGCGACCACGACCCCCAGCGTTGCCGGACCGGATCGATCACCCACGCATCGAACGTGCCCGGGTCCAGGATCGCCCACAGGACATAAGCCGCGGCGGCAAACGATGCGGCCGCAAAACCCGCGCGGGGACCGTGGCTGGCTCCGATCCAGATCGCGATGACGACCGGGATGCTCACGGCGGGAAACAGGATCGCCCACCACAGCAGGTAACCGGTAGCGGTCAGCAGCGAAGAAATGAGTTCGCCGAACCAGTCGGAATCAGCTGATTCAGGATTACCGCGGCGGCCGGTGGGATGGGATGTATTCGACATGATGTCACGCTTTCTTCAAAGATCGTTGGCTGGATGACGGGGCAGGCCCGGTCGCACCCGCTCGCGCAACCGGGCCTGGCCCCTGGTTGTTAGCGGCCCTGCTGGCTCGGTGACTTCGCTACACCGGTGGCCGGGTCGGCGGCGCCGATCGCCTCCGCGCGAAATGCCACACCGCTGCGGTCTCCTTGGCTCCACGGGATCGCCACGAGACCGGACACCGAGACCGGTTGTGTCACGGCAATTTTCGGATCACCGACCACGGTGACCGTCAGGACTTCACCACCGGTGTCATCGAGGGCGAGCAGCTGAATCGAATACAGCTGCGCCCCGGTTGCCGGATCGATCTTCGGGCTTCCGGTGTCGAAGTTCAGTCGCGGTTCGGCCGGCTTGGTCACGATGAAACGGCTCGTTGATGTATCGAGTTTCAAACGCATGTCGCACCTCCATGGGCGGTTGCTAACTGTTGTCGTGCAACGGGTTTCGCTGCACCCCTTCACTTCAGCAGTTCACCGCGGACATATCGGCCCCATCAGGTGGACATCTACGGCCACCGGATGGACAGATAGGGACACCGGGCAGACACGCACCCATCGGCGAGGTGTCCGGGGGTGATTTCGGCGTCAGATGTGGCCGCGTTCGCTACTGTGAATGCCGCGATCCGCCGATCACTGGGGAGGAACACCGGGGGCCATGGCAGCATCGACGTCCATCCGCGATCCCGCGTCCGGTGCCCGGCTCACCGATGCCCTCGCTGCCAAGCAGATGACCGTGCCGCAGCTTGCCAGCAAGGCCGGGGTGTCGATGAAGTCGATCCGGCGCTGGCTCAAAGGGGAACCGATCAACCGGGCAGCCGCCTACGCTGTCGCGCAAGCCCTCGAAGTTCCCGTATGGGATATCTGGCCGGACCTGGGACCAACCAATACGCCCACCACGGCGGTGACAGTCGATGGTGGCGAAGCCGAGGCGGCGTTGCCGGTGGCCGATCACGGCATCATCGACGCATTCGTATCCCGCGCGGAGTTGACGCGTGCCTATCCGCCCGCGGAAATACTGGCCGAAGCCACGCGAGTGCAGGTCATGGGGTTATCACTGAACCAGGTCGTGCAATCGGTCTCCGACCGGCAGCTGCGGGCAGCGCTTGACGGCGGTCTTGAGCTGCAATGCCTGTTTTTGCAGCCCTACAGCCGTTACGTCAGCGACCGAGAAGCCGAAGAAGCTCACGCTGCCGGAGTCTTGTCGCAGCTGACCGCAACCAACATCGACACTCTCAAACGCGCCCGCCGCCACCTGCCAGCCGAGATGGCGCACCGGTTGCAGTTGCGCACCTACGATGCGCCGCTACGGTTCCATATCATGGTGGTCGACGACTCACTGGCGCTCGTCCAGCTCTACCTACCGACCGCACGCGGCACCGAATCACCCGCACTCGTGCTTCGACCCACCACCGCACCACCGGATCTGTTCACCGAATTCGCCACCGTCTTCGCCGACGCCTGGGCCACCGGAAACGAGGTGTAACCGTTGACCAGCCCAACTCCAGACCGCGCCCAGCTCGACCGCTATCAGCAGATCGCCTTGCAGGCGGTGTCCATCGGCACCCGCACCTTGGCCGACGCGCACGGGCCAGGCCGCATCACCGACAAAACCGACCGCGACATCGTCACCGAAACCGACTTCCACGTTCAGCAGGCCGTCATGCGCCACCTCTCGGCCGCAACACCCGAGACGGTGTTTCTCGGCGAAGAACAGACCGGCCAGATCGCAGACGATGCCCTGCCGCAGATCACCCCAGCCGAGTTCAGTGACGCCCCACTTGCCTGGGTGCTCGACCCGATCGACGGCACCAGCAACTACGCCCACGGCATCCCCCTACATGCGGTCTCACTGGCCCTGGCCTGCTTCGGTGAGCCGGCCGTCGCCGTCACCGCCATCCCCGCCCTCAACAGCACCTACCACGCCACCCGCGGCGGCGGCGCCTTCTGCAACAGCCAACCCACCCGCGTACGCAACACCACCGACCTGCGCAAGGCCATCGTCAGCATCAACGACTACGCCACCGGCGACAACGCCGAGACGAAGAATCGGCGGCGCCTGGCCATCACCGCAGCACTCATCCCCGCCGTCGAACGCATCCGCATGTTCGGTGCCGCCACCATCGACCTCGCATTCGTCGCCGCCGGCCTCACCGACGCCGCCATCCTCGACACCAACAAGCCCTGGGACACCGCCGCCGGAGTTCTCCTCGCCCGCGAAGCCGGGGCCACCGTCACCGATCTCAGCGGACACCCACACACCGCCACCGGTGCCAGCACCCTCGCCGCCGCCCCAGCCATCGCCGCCCAACTCACACAGCTCACCGCCCAACCACGCTGACCACACTGCGCTGGTGGCCGGCTCCCTCCGGGCTTCGCTCCGCTCCCTTGCGCTACCGTCCGCTGGCGCTCCCGTCCGCGCCGGTCGCTGCGCTACACCCTGTGTCCGCCGGCCACAACACACCCCCGCCCACGGCCAGGGCGGACCCCACGAGCAAGACAGCCAGCACTCACGCTGCGCCCAGGGTGCTGGCACCGTCACCGGCTGCGTGGCACCCCGAGAAACTGACCCTGACCTCGGCTGTGAGAACTTTCTTTACTGCTATCGAGTTCACCGCCGGCGAGGAGATGCTCACCGAAGTTTCGTGCAAGTTCCGATCCGAAGCGGTGTCCGCCCAACTGGCCACCGTCGGGCTGGAGCGCACCCGGTGCTGGACCGACGACGCCGGCGACTTCGGTCTCGCACTGGCGGTGAAGCAGTCGCCATGCGTGCCGGCCGAAGCGCACCGCAGGGATTGTGCGATGTGCGCCTTGATCACCACGGTCACCACCGACCAGTCGGCCCCGGTGATCACCGGCCAGCGATTGCGCAAAGGGGCATGTGGCTCCCCACGTGGGGCGGCCCGGATGATCGGTGACACCCTGGCCACTGTGGCGCGGCCGCACTGACCGGAGGCGACGGCCAGGCCTCTGCTGCGGGCGGACTCGGCGTTCTACGGCTATCCGACCGTGGCGGCGGCGCTACGCGGTGGCGCCGACGTATCGGTCACCGTGCGGCTGGACCCCAAGGTCAAGGCCCGCCACCGCCCCGATCGGCGGCTATGCCGGGATTCCCATCGCATACACCGACACGATCTCCGACGAAGACGCTCGACAGTGAATTTCACGCGCCGAGGTCGCCGGATCGAATTCAGCGCGTTCTGCTCCCGCAAGACCGGCGAGCAGGTTCCGGGCCGGTTGGTGGTGCGCCGCATCCCCGACCGCAATCCCAGCAGCGAACAAGGGCAGGCCACCTTGTTCGACAGCTGGCGAAGAAACCGATGACGCCGAACGGCACACGTTGATGCAGGTCATACCGGCTCCAGTTCGGTTGGCCTACAAGCTGTTCAGCCAGCGCCAGTCCACCCGCGAAGCCGCCGCGATCCGCAGCTGACCCATCGTCAACGCGGGCGCTGCATCACCGTACGGCGTAGTCGTGGATGTGGGTGATCACAGCGTCCAGGGCGGCTTCGAGGGCGCTGGTGTCGTGTTGGGCCTGCGCGAGGACGAGCCCGCCCTGCAGCGCCGCCAGCAGGGCAAGGGACAGCGCGGTGGCGTCGGCCTCCGGCCGCAGGGTTCCGTTGTCGACCATGGCGGCCAGGCTGGCGCGAATCGCTTCGGACCACGCGATGAACCCGGCGGCCAGCGCTTCGCGCGCCCACGGATGATCGTCGGACAGCTCGCTGGACAGGCTCCCCAGCGGACAGCCCCCGGCCCCGTTCTGCCGGCGGGCGACGTCGACCACCACGTCGCACCAGGCCCGCAGCGCCTCGAGGCTGTCGATGGCCAGCAACGGCGCCTGATGGGACATGATCGCCTCGGCCTGGAACTCGATGACCGCTCGCGTGAGGTCGTCCTTGCCGGCGAAGTAGTGATAGATCTGCGACGAGCTGACCCCGGCGGCGTCGCGGACGGCGGGGGTGCTGGTGCCCGCGACGCCGTGCCGGTACATCAGGTCGGCCGCGGCCGCGACGATCCGCTCGCGCGTCGCGCGCCCTTTCCGGGTGCTGGGCGCCTCCCGAGGCACCGCGCGTGTCGGCATCGAACCCCTTCAAGACTGGACTGGACTTGACTATCCAATCCTATCGCGCCTAGATTGGATACCTCAATCCATTTTAGGCGGGAGTAACAGGATGAGTACTGACTTGACACCGGTGCTGATCACCGGTGAACCTCGGGCATCGGGCGGGCGACTGCGCAACTGTTCAGCCAGCGCGGTACCACCGTGATCATCACCGGCCGCGACGAGGCCCGCGGCAAGGAAATCGCCGCCGAGACCGGCCGGCGCTTCATCCGCGCCGATCTGGCCGCACCCGAGGAGGTGCGACGCCTGGCCGTCGAGGCCGGCGAGGTGGACGTGCTGGTCAACAACGCCGGCTGCTGGGATTTGGGACCGACCGCCGAGACCACCGACGCGGCGTTCGACGCGATGAACGCGGTGAACGTACGCGCCTCGTTCTTCCTCACCGCGGCACTGGCCTCGCCGATGGCCGCACGCGGTCACGGAGCGATCGTGAACGTCTCCACCATGGTCGCCGCACGGGGCGCTGCCGGCATGGCCGCCTACGGGGCGAGCAAGGCGGCCCTGGAGGCGTTGACCCGCTCGTGGGCTGCTGAATTCGGACCGGCCGGTGTGCGCGTCAACGCCGTCGCGCTCCGACCGAGCCGCACTGAGGTCACCCAGAGCATGGGCGACATGCTCGACACCCTCGCCGCCGCCAGCCCGCTCGGTCGCCCGAACGAGCCCGGCGAGGTCGCCCGCGTTATCGCCTACCTCGCCGGCGAGGAAGCCCGGCCGATCACCGGAACCGTTCTCGCCGTTGACGCGGGCCGAGTCGCCACGCTCTGACCGCCTCGTGCGCAGCTGACCCCATTCGAAAGGAACATCATGATTCTTGTCACCGGCGCGACCGGCAACGTCGGATCAGAGGCCGTACGACTGCTGTCCGCGCGGCACCATCCCACCCGGGCACTGGTCCGTGACCCGTCCCGCGTGGCGCAACGCGATGCACTCGACGGCGAGATCGAGTTTGTCATCGGCGATTTCGATCGTCCGGACACGCTCGACGCGGCCCTGGACGGTATCTGCACCGTCATCCTGGTGAGCCCGGCCGCGCCAGTCCAAGAGATCGCGGTCATCGACAGCGCCGTCCGGCAGGGGGTGAGGCACATTGTCAAGGTCAGCAGTAAGGCGTCGTCCGATTCCCCGGTCGAGCGGCGGCGGGGCCAGGCGCGGATCGAGGCGCATCTGGAGTCCACCGGCCTGGCGCACACACTGCTACGGCCCAATGCGTACCTGCAGAACCTGCTCGCGATGGCGCCGGTGATCCGGCAGACGGGGGGCTTTGTGATGTCGGCCGGCGACGGACAGGTCGGGATGATCGACGCCCGGGACGTCGCCGCCGGCGCGACCGCGGTCGCCGTCGCGCCGAGCGCGCACGCGGGCTGCGTCTACTGGTTGAGCGGCCCCGACCTGATCACCTACGCCGAGATCTCAAAAGAACTGACCGCCACGCTGGGACACGAGGTCGAGTACCGCCGGATCGGACCCGACGAGCATCGGGCCGTGATGATCGCGGCCGGTGTTCCCGAAGCGGTGGCGTCCTCGAACGCCCAGGCGTTCGGGCTCATC
Source organism: Mycobacterium zoologicum (assembly GCF_020181635.2). Lineage (NCBI taxonomy): Bacteria > Bacillati > Actinomycetota > Actinomycetes > Mycobacteriales > Mycobacteriaceae > Mycobacterium > Mycobacterium zoologicum. Next base: position 13,024 of record NZ_JAYJJS010000005.1, read on the forward strand.
GCCGAGGGCGATGCGGCATGGCTGACCGACGACGTGGCGACGCTCACCGGCACCGCGCCACGCAGCCTGGGCGCCTTCATCGCCGAATACGCACCCGTGTTCGCCTGAGCTGGGCAAACGCCGCTACGGGACACCTCATACGCTCCGGTCAGCCATATCCAGCCCATCGGCATCGCAGGCATCGCTGCGCGGAGGCCCTGCCGCCACGAATTGGCGGACCGCCGACTACCGGCAAAGGTGCACTAGCACAGGCAGCTTTCGATCCATGCCGGCTACCTGCATTGCAGCGACTGGTTTCATTGATCAGGGTGGTCCTACGACAAGCGCTTCACTCGTGGCTCGAGAAACGCACGGCATCAGGTAGCTGTCACGTTCGGCTTCCTCAAGGTAAACATCGCGATGGTCGACTTGGCCGGAAACGAGACGCAACTTGCATGTGCCGCATGTGCCGCTTTCGCACGATGACTTGACTGGTAGTCCTGCCAAACGCAGAGCGTCCAGTAGCGTCTGGGTAGACGCCACGTCGATGGTTTGATTGGTCGGCTGCCACGCTACGGAGAACGGCGAGCTTGACATGCCCAGAGAGTTGACTCCCTGGAAATTTTCAAAATGCACGCGGCTGGGTCGCCAGTGCATCGTGAGGGCGCGGACATCGTCCATCAATGCGGTCGGCCCGCAGCAATAGACGTGGGTGTCCTTGGGTTCGGCAAGATACGGCCACAGATCGAACCGGCCGTCGGTGTCGCTATGGTGCACCAGGCTCTCCAGCCTGGGGGGCAGCTGAAGCACGTCATCACGATAGGCCGAATTAGCCCGAGTCTTCGTCAGGTAGATGAACCGCCCCCAAGTGCCGGCTGTCTTCACAACCTCTAACGCCATGCTGCGTATGGCTGTGATACCTATTCCTCCGGCGATGAAGAGATAGGTGGGTGACGGTACTAATTGGAATGTGTTGCGCGGCGGTGAGATTACCAGCCGGTCACCTTGTTTGGTCTGATCGATGAGATCGACTGACGCTCGACGTCCGGTCGTGTCACGATTCACACTGATGGCGTAGCGGTCGTCACGGCCGGGTGGATCGGTCAGTGAGTAGCTGCGTACCGAACCGTTTGGTGTGCGAACGGTGATATGCGCTCCCGCCGTGAAAGGCGCGAGGGCCTGCAGCCCGTCCGGTATGAGCTCGAAACGCCAGATCGATTCTGCCAGACGCGTCTTGGTCGCGATCACCACGGCGATTTCCGGTTCGGCCACTAGGGCACCGTCTTTCTTGCGGGCCTCGATACGAGGTCTGTGGAAGGAACTCCCCGGGAGCACGAGGCCAGATCATTGTCGTCGCACGAAGCGATCATGACCGGGTCGTCTTGGCGCAGCACCGCGCCTTTCGTTACCTCGGCCCAGATCCCGAAGTTGGCGTGACCGTAGTGTTCAACGAGCAACTTGGGGACGGCCAGGTCGCGAGCCGCCGTGGATGGATTGACTTCAGTTGCGGCGCATCGAGGAATGGCTGCCAGCCCTCGCAGCCGGACAGCACCGATGGAAAAATCTTTATCGACGAGCGCAGCTTCAGCAAAAGCAGGCGTTCCTTCGATATAGATATTCGCACGGAATCGACGGTGGTCGATGTCGTGTTCGCTTCTGCGCGAGAGATCGCGGATCGACTCGAGGTTAATGACCGACACCGCGTTCATGAAGGCGTCCGAAAAGATTGCCGCGTCGGTAAACCGACGATCGGGTTCGCGCGCCAGGATCGGCCCTGCTTCATCCGGGCAGTCGAGCATCCGCGCGAAGAACCGCTCTACCGCTCGCTTACCCGCTGATGTCGTCACATCTGCGACTAACACAACGTGCTGGCGTACCCTAACTTCCAGGATTTGGGTGTCGACATCGAGATATGTTGTGACACCAGCTAGTCGATCCTCTTTGAGTAGTACGAAAAAATTGCTCTTGTGGACGGCCTTGTCGCTGCCACAACGGTATTCGCCGTCCGGTCTGGCTAATGCCCATTCGCGATCATGGGGAAAACCGTGTCCGGCGTGCACAGCAACCGAGGACACCGTTTGAGCAGTGAGTCCTTTGAGGGGGTAGACCGCAAGTTCATGAACAGACGCCGCAGCGCTGCCGATCCTGCGGTCGGTGCGGTCACGAGTTGCGGGCATCGCGTGCCGTCCTTTTCGGTAGCAGCTGAGGATGCAGCGGCGACGTAGGTGTGAAGAATGCGCTAGCTCCCCGCGAAGGTGCTGTGCAGCAGCTTCGCGGTGGCGTCGGCGATCGCGTCGGCTTCCTCTTCGAGGGCGAAGTGGCCGGTATCAAGCAGGATCACCGTGGCGTCGGGCACGTCTCGTTGATAAGCCTGGGCTCCGGGGGGGATGAAGAACGGATCGTTCTTGCCCCACACGGCCAGCAGTTTGGGTTGGCGGCGCCCTAGCCAGGCTTGCCAGTCGGGGTAGCGGGGCGGGTTGTTCTGGTAGTCCCAGAGCAGGGCTTTCATGTAGTCGGCGCGCCCGGGCAGGTCGATAACCCGCTGGTCGGCGAAGGCTTGCTCGGAATCGATGTGTTCGGGGTCGCGGGCACCGGCCTGCCATTGCATCTGGGTGCCAGGCAGGCTGACGAACTCATCGACAGCACGTTGGCCGGACTCGCGGTCGTTCCACCAGTCGGCCAGCGCGGCGACGCCGGGTCCGAAGCCGTCGGTGTAGGCGTTGCCGTTCTGGGTGACGATCGCGCGGACCCGCCGGTCGTGATCCAGCGCGATCCGAAAGCCCACGGGTGCACCGAAGTCGAACATGTAGAGGGCGTAGTCCTGGATGCCGAGGGCGTCGATGGCGGCGGCGGTGACCGTGGCCAGGCGGTCGAAGGTCGGCGGCTCCGGCAGCGGGTCAGAAAGCCCGAAGCCTGGATAGTCGATAGCGACGGTATGCCAGTTGGGCGCGAGGCGATCGATGAGGCGGACGTAGGCGCGGGCGCTCGACGGGTATCCCGGCAGCAGCACCAGTGTGGGCCGGTCGGGGTCGCCGGCTTCGCGGACGGAGACCTGCAGGCCGTCGATGGTGAGTATGCGGTGACGGATTGCGGGCATCGTGGTGCTCCTTGTCGTGGTGGGGGTCAGCGGGTGGTGGACGGCCGGCGGCCGGCCGGGGTGGTGGCATCAGCGCCGAGCAGGATCAGCGCGATCGGCAGTCCGACCAGCAGCGCGTGGTCGATGAGGAAGGCGATGTAGTAGCCGTTGAGGAACTGCTCGTGCGCGGACCGACCGAGCGGCAGAACGACGGTGTTCATGAACAGCCAAATCGCGGCGCCGTAGGCCAGGCCGACCGTAACGGCGGCCGCCGCGGTGCGCACCCGGGGGCGATCGCGATGGCGTAGGCGACGACGAAGCCGGCCGACAGTGCCAGGTGCATCCCAAGACCCAGCGCGGCGTAACCAACACCGGCCCATCCCGAGGTGAAGGCGGCGTCGCCGGCCAGGCCGCTGGCGATGTACTGGAGGAGGCTCTCGAAGTTGTAGCGGTGCGCGACCAACACGTAGGCCACGAAGGCGAACGCCGCATCGCCACCGGCGGTGGCCACGGTGGCCACGACGATCCGTTGCCAGGGCCGCATCCGAGCACGCACGGAATTGTCGACAGCGGCCGTGGCGGCTGCCGGACGTGAAGATGTCTGGTTGACCGTGCGCTTTTGGGTGCTCATGGCGTATTCCTGAAATCTCGAATCCTAATGGGTTTGTTTGACTATGACGCATTAGTCAATGCTTGGCAAGGCCAACCTTCCATTAGTCCTGTCGGCTAACCTGTGAACACAACCCTTCAAGGGCCCGTCAACGCATGGGTAAGACGGCTATATGACCAGGAGCTGGCGGCCATCGCTCGACCAGATGCAGCGAGCCGGATTCCCCGTGGGCGCTGAGCCGTCCATCGCGCTGGACCTTGTGGACACCCTGGTCACCGTGACCGAGCCGGCCATCGACCTGATCGCCGAGCCCACCCGGGCAGCGCTCTGGTGGGGGCTGCAAGCCGGACGACTTCCCGCGAGCCCGACGCCCGACCCAGTCGCCACGCGGCGGCTCCGCAACGCCATCCGCGACCTCTTCGACTCCCACCTGCAACATCGGCTGCCGCAACCGACGTCCATCGAGGACATCAACGCCGCCGGCGCGTCGGTCCCGCTGACCCCACGCCTGGCAGTGGTCGACAACCAGCTCAGCTGCCGCACCCGCTGGCACACCGAATACGGCGGAGACGCCGCCCTGGCCGCGATCGCCGCCGACGCCATCGCGCTGATCACCGACCCAAAAAAGCGGCAGACGCTACGTCGTTGCGCAAACCCGAACTGCTCGATGCTGTTCCTCGCCACCAACAAACGCCGGATGTGGTGCACCGCGAACATCTGCGGCAACCGCGCGGGCGTCGCTCGTCACTACGAACGCACCCGCCCGACCCCGACCACCGAGTGATCCCGACCTGCACCCACCAGCGCCGGGCGAACATCGACTGCCCGTGGGTCTCACTGGGTGGCGACGACGTGCTGGGGGATGAATTGCACACTTCGTCCGGTTTCGCCGTCGTCGCCCTCGACGTGCGCGTCCCAGGCCAGGGCGGCGGTGCCAGACAGTTGCAGTGTGTTGCCGGTGCGGAAGTCGACGAACAACAACGCAGCGGTGGGGTCCACGGCCAGATTGCCTGAGCTGTTGAACATGTTGTTGCCCGGATAGTCGGGCCACCACAGGCCCTCGGGTGTGACGCGGACGAAACCGGCGGGGCCGCCGCGGTGCGAGGCGTCGTTGCCCGATTCGGGGTGGGTGGTTCCGAGAAAGAACGTGTCCGCCGACTGGATGAGGCGAATATCGTTTTCCCGCAATAGTTCTCCGTTGTAAGCCACTTTGCGGGCCGGGTGGCGGGGCTTTTCGTCGACGTCGATGTGGCGCTGTTGGATGTATTGCGGGCAGTTGCCGTAGGCCTGCTCGGCGTCGAGGGTCAACCCGGCCTCGCCGGATTGTGTGAGGACGCCGTTGATCCGGACCCGACGCCGGGTGGCGAAGTCGACGACGATGATACCGGCCGGTTGCCCGGTGGGCAGCGAGTGCAGCGGGTCTGCGCTGGGCAACGATGTGCCGACCCGCAGGGTGCTCGGCCCACCCGCGTACACGAACCCGGGTGGTCCCATCAGCGGCGCGGTCCAGAGCCGACCGGTTGGGTCACGGGCGGTGACGGCGGCGAAGGTGGCGTCGGCGAAGAAGGCGGCGATGCCGGCGCGAAGTTCACCCGGGCCCACCATTCGCGCCAGGCGAGCGGCCTGGGCTTGCACGCCGGCGTGCTGTTGGACGGCCAGCTCGCCGCTGTGAAATCCCACAGCGGCGGGCCGGCGTTGGTCGCTTGTGGTCATGGCCCTCTCGGGCTCACAACGAGACCACGGGCCAGTCGTTGTCGACATGGGCCAAGACGTTGAAGTAGTTGGTCAGGATGTTCAGCGCCAAATTGGCCACGATCTCGCCGATCTCCTCGTCGGTTACCCCGGCCTCGCGGGCCGTCTTAACGTCGACGTCGTCGACATCGCCGGCATTCTCGGCGATGGTATTGGACAGTCTGAGCAGCGCCGCCACATGTGCATCGGTCGATTCGGCACGACGCGCACGGTCGAGTTCGTCGGCGTCGACCTTGGCGATGTTGGCGCCGATGTAGGTGTGCGCCGACAGGCAATACTCGCAGCCGTTGAGCTGCGCGGTGGCGACCGCCAGGCGTTCGCGCACAGCGGGTTTCAGCGTGCCACCGGCGACCGCGCCGGACAGCGCCAGATAGCCCTGCAGCAGAGCGGGGCTGTTGGCCATCACCTTGGTCATGGTGGGCGTCATTCCCAGCGATTTCTGGACCTGTGCGAGCAGCTCAGCGGCCTTACCGGCGGCGGTTTCGGGCTCGACGGGGGCGAAGTCGGTCATGATGGTTCCCTTTTCTCTCCCGACCCGTCCTCACGGGTCTGACTGGTTGTTTCTATTAGAAGTTGTAGTAGACAATCAAAATGCTTGCGGCTCTGTATCATTTGACCGCCATGTTTGTGAACTGCTTGTGGGTGCGGTTTATTGGGGGTGGTTGGCGGCGGCGAGCAGTATCTCGGTGACGCTGTCGGGATCGGTCAGCATGGGTAGGTGGTCGGCATCGACGGTGTGGATGGTTGCGTTCATACGTGTAGCGACGAAGTGTTGGGTTTCTGCGGCGATCATGCGATCGTTTTCGGCGATGAGAAACCAGCTTGGGCGGTCTTTCCAGGCTGGCCGCGGGGCGGGCGCGGTGATGCATGTTGGTGATAGGGGACGCTGGACTGCGGCCAGCATGGCCTGTTGTTCGGGGGTGGCGTTTTGCGCGAATGCTGCCGCGAAGACGCTGTGCAGCAGCCAAATTAGGCCGTGGCGATCCGGCTCCGGGGCAGGAGCGAGACGATGGGCAGGCGCACGGTGAAACAGACTGGCTACGGTTTCACCTTCTTCGGGTGCGATTGCAGCGACGTAGACTAAAGCCCTCACTGATTCGGTGTTTGCCGCTCCGATGACCGCGCCAGCGTAAGCGTGACCGCCGAGAACGGTGTGCCCCTGGACTCGCTCGAGAACTCGGTTGAGCGCTGCGGTGTCCTCGCTGAACGACGTCAGAGGTAGTGGTGCTGCGATGACGTTGTGGCCGCGCCTCTGTAGTTGATGGATGACTGGCGCCCAGCTGGAGCTGTCTGCCCACGCGGCGTGGACCAAGACGAAGGTTGTGTCGGTTGTCATCGGGATGCTGCCCCAAGAGTGGTGCCCATCAGTTTGTTGATGTGCGTGGCGATTTCGTCGAGTTCTTCTTCCAGCGCGAAGTGCCCGGTCTCTAGCAGGACCACTTCGGCGCCGGGCACGTCGTTGCGATATGCCTGGGCGCCGGCGGGGATGAAGAACGGGTCACGTGCACCCCAGATCGCCAGCAGGGCGGGTTGGCGCTCCCGCAGCCAGGCCTGCCAGTCGGGGTAGCGTGGCGGGTTGTTTTGGTAATCCCACAACAGCGCTTTCATGTAGGCGGCGCGGCCGGGCAGGTCTAAGACACGTTGATCGTTAAGGGCGTGTTCGGGGTCGACGTGTTCTGGGTCTCGGGCACCGGCTTGCCATTGCAGCTGGGTGCCGGCCAGGCTGACGAAGTGGTCGACGGCGGGTTGGCCGGCGGCGCGGTCGGCCCACCAGTCGGCGAGCGCCTTGACCCCGGGGCCGAATCCATCAGTGTAGGCGTTGGCGTTCTGGGTGATGATCGCCGCCACTCGCTGGTCATGGTCGAGGGCGATGCGGAATCCGACCGGGGCGCCGAAGTCGAACATGTAGAGGGCGTACTCCTTGATGCCGAGCGCGTCGATTGTCATGCCGGTGACCTCGGCGAGCCGGTCGAACGTGGGGGATTCGGGCAGCGGGTCCGACAGGCCAAAGCCCGGGTAGTCGATGGCCACGGTATGCCATTTCTCGCCGAGTCGGTCGATCAGGCGCAGGTAGGCGCGGGTACTCGACGGGTAGCCGGGAAGCAGGACCACCGTGGCGTGCTGCGGGTTTCCGGCTTCGCGGACGAAGACATGCAGATCGTCGATGGTCAGGCTGTGGTGGCGGATGGCGGGCATGAAATCGGTGCTCCTCGACTGTGGTTGGGGTGGAGGGGAACTAGGCGCGCGCAGCAGCGCGGCGACGGACGAAGACGTGCAGAATCACGGCGATCGGCAATCCGACCAGCAGCGCGTGATCGACGAGGAAGGCCAGGTAGTAACCGCTCAAGAACGTTTCGCCGGCTGCGTGGCCTAACGGCAGGACCACGGCGTTCATGAACACCCAGATCGCTGCGCCGTAGGCCGCTCCAACCGAGGCGCCTGTCGGCAGGGTGTGCACCTGGGGTGCGATGGCCAGCGCGTAGAAGAGGGTGAAGACGGCCGCCAGCGCCAGGTGGATGGCGAACCCCAGTGCCGCGATGCCGATTCCGCCGCCGCCGGTGGTGAACGCCGACGCGCCGAGCAGGCCGCTGGCGATGTACTGCAACAGTGTCTCGAAGTTGAACCGATGGGCGATCAGCACGTATGCGATGAAGGCGAGCGCGGCATCGCCGATCGCGGCGACCAGCGTGGCCGCCACGACACCACGCCAGGTCCAGTCTCGACCGCGCGCAACGAATAGTGAGTCGACCGTCATAACAAAACTCCTTCATGGCCGGTGGTCAAACTGGATACCTTAATGCGTAAATGCTACTGTAATACATTAGTCAACTGAGGGCGACCGAGTGCGGCGGGCTCCCAGCAGGCATTTCTCGCGATCAGGGAGTACCGGTCGGACGTCACTACACGCCTAAAATGGCCGGGTGAGGATCCAGACCGGGCCGACGTTGCAGGCGCTGCAACAGGCGGGCTTTCCGATGGGCGGCGAACCGTCGATCTCGGTCGACCTGGCCGACACATTGGTCACTGTCACCGAGCCTGCCACCGACTTGTTGTCCGATCCCGACCAGCTGCGGCTGTGGTGGCAGCTGCAGTCGTCGCGACTGCCTCCCGACGCGCCCATCCCCGATGTCACTGCCACCCGCCGGCTGCGCCACGCAGTTCGCGACTCGTTCGACGCCCTCCTCGAGAACCGCGTGCCGCCAACCGCCTCGCTGGATGACCTCAACGCCGCCGCCGCGGCGGCACCCGCTAGCACGCGACTGGACGTAGTCGCCGGGGGGCTGCGGCGCAGTCTCCGTTGGCATGTCGAATACGGCGGAAACCCCGCGCTCGCGGCGATCGCCACGGACGCCATGACCGTGCTCACCGATACCCACCACCGCGACCAGTTGCGACGCTGCGCCAACCCGGACTGCTCCATGCTCTTTCTGGCCACCAATCCGCGCCGCAACTGGTGCACCGCCAACATATGTGGCAACCGGGCCCGCGTCGCTCGCCACTACCACCGCCGCATCGACACCTCCGGCTAGCGCTGGGGAGTCGAGGTTGACCTTCGGGTCAATTCGGCTCCCCGCGTTCGTGGTTGACTTTGTCCGCAGGAAATGCGTCGGCGGCGTCGAAAGCGTGGGTGAATCGGATCGCGATCGCTACGAGCGTCATCATGACGGGGACGGTGATCAGCGCTACGGTCAGCCCGGCCCGCTGGGCCAGTTGGCCGATCAACGGTGGACCGATGAGATACCCGACCCAGCCGATGGCGGCGACCAAGGCAATCGCGGTACCCGCGTCACTCGGGGAGTATGCGGCCGTCATCGCGGCGGGCACCAGCAGCGCCACGCCGGCGCCTAAAGCGGCAAATCCCACAAAGGTCGCCGTAAGGTTGGCGGTTACCAGCGTTACGCACAGACCCGCGGCGGCGAACAGCGCCAACGTCGGCAGCAGCCAGCGGATGGATGCATACTTGTACAGTCGGGGGCCCCCCAACCGCGTCGCGGCCATCACCAAGGTGAATGGCACGTAGCTGAGCGCGGCCACGGCGGGCGCTGCGCCGACGACGCGGCCGAGATAGTCGCCTGACCAGTCAGATGCGGATCCTTCACACAGAAATGACGCGAACGCGACGGCCGACAAGATCATCACGGTCGGACTTTTCCAGATATGCCCGGGCCGTTCGGTTCGCTTGCCGACGCTGGGTGCCGCGTCGCGGGGCAAACCTCGCGAAAGCGGCAGGACTACAACAACGACGATGGTGCCGACAACGGTCAGCTGGGCGGCCAGGCCCACGTCCGCGCTCACGCACGCCGCACCGATCAATGCCCCCAGCAGCACGGCGACGCTGCGCAACCCGTGGAAGCGAGACATGATCGGGCTCGCGGCGAGACGCTCAACGGCGCCGGCCTGAACGTTCATCGCGACATCCAGTCCGCCCAAAAAGAAACCGACGCACGTGAGCGCCAGAAAGAGCTCCAGCTCCGACCCAGCAAGGCCCAGCAGGGGTCCCGACGCCGCGTAGCCGGCCACCGTCACCGGAACCAGACGGTGACTCCCCCAGCGTGGCAACACCCAGACGCAGAGCACCGTCGCCAGCAAAGCACCCAACGGCGCACCCAACAGGGCATCGCCCAGCTCGCCGTCGGACAGACCCAAGTCGCTCTTGACATGAGAGATATGGGGCACCCACGACGAAAACACGAGAGCATGAGCCGCGAATACCGCGAAGACACCAAGTTGCGCGCGATTGGTCGACTCCGCGATTCCCGGCGTCCGCGACAACGTTGCCGGAAAGCCGCGTCTCTTCCTCGGTTCGGCGATCGGCGAAGCACGCTGCTCGTTTGGCTCGCACAGATCCGACGGGCGCGATCCGTCCAAAGCGCAACGCCGCGGTCGTGCTGATGTGGCACCGGCCACCGCTTGCAGTTGGCCGTCGTCGTCCTCGTTGCCGTCCACCACCTTACGACTCACCGCTTGGTGCGCGCACGAGGGATTGCGCTCCTGTAGGGCTTCATCGCGGCGTCGCGGCGATGAAAGCGGCGACAACGGAAGCGAGTTCGCGGCCTTTGTCCTCCTGGAGGAAGTGCCCGGCACCGGTGATCGTGACGGGTTCGTAGGCGTGCGCACCGGGAATCAGCGAACGCAACACCCTGTCGGCGCCACGGGTGATGGGATCCTGGTCGGAGAAAGCGCACAAAAACGGTCGGTCGTATTCGCGCAGAGACTCCCATGCGGCCCGATTTGCCGCAGCGGCAGGATCGTCCGGGCTGGTGGGCACCAGCATCGGGAATTGCCGGGCGCCGGCCTTGTAGGTGTCATCAGGAAACGGCGCGTCATAGGCGGCGATCTCACTGTCCGTGAGCGCTGTCATGCAGCCGCCACTGATGATCTTGCCGACATCGAAGTTGGGCGTCTCTTGACTGTATTTCTGCCACGCCAGAAACGCCTCGCCGGGATGGGCATCTCCGGTCGGAAGGAACGTATTGGCCGCCACGACGCGGGCGAAGCGGTCGGGATCTTCACCGACCAGGCGCAATCCGATCAGCCCGCCCCAGTCCTGGCACACCAGTGTGATGTCGGTCAGCCCGGTCGCTTCGATGGCGGCGCGGGTCCAGTCGACGTGAGCTTGGTAGGTGTAGTCGTCACGACTGGCTGGTTTGTCGCTGCGACCGAAGCCGATCAGGTCGATCGCCACTGCGCGCAAACCCGCGCCGGCGATCACCGGAATCATTTTGCGGTACAAAAACGACCACGACGGCTCGCCGTGCAGCAGCAGTACCGGCGGCGCGTCAGCAGGTCCCTCGTCGACGTAGTGCACGCGCAGCGCGGTGTTGCCATCGCCGCTGGCAACATCGACGTAGTGGGGCTGGAACGGATAGCCAGCAAGGTCGGCGAAACGCTGGTCGGGGGTGCGAAGAATCTCCAAAGCTGCTCCGTCCCTATCGATGCACCGTTGGCGTGCATCACCACCATGGCCGAACCGAGTTGTACTGTCAAGTACAGTTTTGATTGTGGTGAGCCCAGGGCGTGCTGCCGGAGTCGTCCGGCACGCATCGTGATCAGCTCGGCGGCAGGACTCGGTGGCGAATGTTCTCCACCGCCGCGTTCAAGGTGTCGCGCAGGGTGGTGACGTCTCCGCTGATCCGGGCGAGCAACATGCCGCCCTGCAGCGCGGCGATCAGACTGGCCGCCAACCGGTCCGGGTTCTCCCGTGGGCCCAATTCACCGCGCGCACGCATCGTGCGCAGGCCCTCGGCAAGCGGTTTCTCCCACGAGCGGAACGCCTCGGCGAGGGCCGGGCGAAACGCCGGGTCGTTCTTCAACTCCGCGGCGAGCATGCCGAGGGGGCAGGCGAACGGACCGCCGGGTTGCCGGTGCACCTTGAGGACCTCACGCGCCCAGCGCTCAATGCCCTTCAGAGAGTCGACGTGCGCGAGGCTGGGTTGGTTGGCCAACACTCGCTCCAGTTGGCGTTCGACCACCGCGGCGACCAATTCTGATTTGTCGCTGAAGTAGTGGTAAAGCTGCGATTTGCCGGTGCCCAACGCGGCCAGGATGTCGTCGAGGGAGGTTCCGGCGACGCCGTTCTCGTACATGATCGTGGCCGCCACGTCGATGATGGCTGCCCGGGTGCGTCGGCCCCGCTCGGTGGTCGCGACCGTGGCGCGCGGCGGCGCGGGTTCGGTGGCCATGACATCTACGGTAAGTGAAGGACAAAGGTCGGCTGCGGTGCCACCCCGATTCGACTTCGCGGTCAGGCCGCGTTGCCGGGGGTACGTCGGGCGAGTAGACCGTCCAGGCCGGCCTTGCCGGATCCAACGCAGACCAGCCACGCCAGCAGGCCCACCAGCAGCCATTCCGGTGCGTAAAACAAATTGCTCAAAAAATCCCACCAACCCGGGTATTTCTGCGCGAGGCCCGGGCCGATGTCTGTGATCAGCGCGCCGACCATGTCCCCGGCCAGCACCAGTGACACCACGCGGGTGCCCAGACCCAACATCAGTGCCGCCCCGCCGACCAATTCGACCACCGCGGTAACGGCGGCGAGGAACGCGGGCGCGGGGATGCCCAGGTCGGCGAACATCTTCGTGAACGACGTGAGATCCCCAAGCTTGCCGATGGCACCGCTGAAGAACATGAAACCGATGGTGAGTCGCAGTACCAGATTCGCCAGCCAGCCAAGGTCGCTCAGCGCGTCAGCGACGCGACCGTATGCCGGCCGAAATCCGGCGGCAACGGAGACGCCCCGGATCACGATGTTCCTCATTGCGCTGTTCCTTTCTCGTGAAGCCTTCTTCGTCGGTGTCTGGTGGTGTCGGCGAGGGGCTTTGGCGTTACACGGCGTCGCCGGAGCGCTGTCCCCACGATCGCACCGTGCGTGCCGGGGATCGGGCATGCCTCAGGCTGTCGACCGGCGGCGGCACTGGGTGCTCGAACGGGCTGTCAGCGCCAGTCCTTGAATGCCTCAAGTAGCTTCGCGCGGAACTCCAGCGTCAGTTCGGCCTCGCGGATCCCGCCGAGGGTACCGATAGTGACCCGAAACTGCTGCAGGTAGTTGGCACATCCGTCGCACTCGAGCAGGTGCTCGTCGAACCGTGCCCGCGTTTCGAGGTCGAGCGATCCGTCGAGATAGGCGGTAACCAATTCGACGAGTTCGTTGCAATCCAGTGGATTCACGACGCATCTCTCAGATAGTCTTCGAGGGTCTGCCGAATCACCGCACGGCCGCGATGAAGCAGCACCCGCTGGTTGGTGGCACTGATGTCGAGTAGTGCACAGACCTCGTCGGAATCGAGACCGAGCATGTCGCGCAGCGTCACCACGGTGCGCTGGCGCTCGGGCAGGGTATCGAGGCCGCGCTGCGCGATGGCAGTTAGTTCGCGACCCAGGGCTGAGCCTTCGGGAGTGTCCGGGAAAGGTGTCGGCGTCTCTGCCGCCTTCCAGTGTCCGGCCAACTCGGCGCCAGCGGCACGGAATCGCTCGGGGTCGACCGTGCCGCCCGTGAACGCCTTGATCTGAGTGTCGACGTGCCTGCGTTCCTTGAGGCCCCTGGCCTTGGCAATGTTGACCAGAACCGTGAAAAGCCAAGTACGTAAGGATGATCGTCCCTCGAACTTGTCCAGACCCTTCAGGAGCGCGATCCACGTCTCCTGCACGACATCCTCGGCATGCTCCTGACTCGGCACGTACCCACGCGCCACGCGCAGCATCACCGGAGTGTGGTGATCGACCAGACGGGCAAAAGTGTCCTGGTCGCCGGCGCGAAGCGCGGCGACCAGGACACCCTCGTCCTCCGAAACCGTAGTTGCGGCCATAGTCGCCAATCGACTGTACGCTATCGGTACTCGGGATTCGGGAGGTCGAATCGGCTCCCCGCGTCCCAACCGCGGCGGTCGTTGCCGTGGGCGGGTACGCCGCCCCCGTCGCGCAGCATGCGCGCGAAGTGCATCAGATTCCATGTCATAAATGTCGTATTCCTCTTGGTGAAATCATTGTCCGGGCCACCGGAACCGGGGTCGAGGAATGACGGTCCCGGTCCGATCTCCCCGATCCATCCGGCGTCAGCCTGCGGCGGGATCGTGTAGCCGATGTGCTGGAGGGTGTACAGAACGTTCTGCGCACAGTGCTTCACACCGTCCTCATTCCCAGTGATGAGGCAACCGCCGACCCGGCCGTAATACAGGTACTGGCCGGCGTCATTGAGCAGGTGCGAACCACCGTACAGGCGTTCGTGGATCTTCTTCATCATAGAACTGTTGTCTCCCAGCCAGATCGGCCCCGCGAGGACGAGGATATGTGCGGCCAGCACCTTTTCGAAGATGCCAGGCCATTCGTCTACCGACCACCCGTGGTCTCGCATGTCGGGCCACACCCCAGGTGCGATGTCATGATCAACGGCCCGCACGATGTCAACGGCCACACCATGTTCGGCCATGATACTCGCCGATGCGTCGACGAGCCCCTGAGTGTTGCTGATCCCCGGGGAACGCGTGAGAGTGCAGTTGATGAACAGCGCCCGTAGTCCGGTGAAGTCCAGCGTTGGATCAGACACGGTCGTGACCTTTCGCGCTGCCGAGTGCGTCGCCCAGAGTCCACACCGCGATGCCCAGCAGAACGACGTCCTTGAGCAAGAACTGACCGGTCATGCTCAACCACGGGAAGCCGCCTTGTGTGGCTTCCGTGGCACCGGGGGTCGTGAACAGGAAGCTGATGGTGGCCGCAAAGAGTCCGACCGAGACGACGCTACCGAGGGCGGAGACCTTCGGCAGCCAGGGCTTCACCGCCAGTAGGACCGCGGCCGTCACCTCGACGACACCGAGTAACGAGGAGAATGTCGTCACCGAGAAGAAGTGGTACAGCCAACTCATCAACGGGCTGTTCGCTACGAGCGGCTGGATTCCCTGGGCTTCGTATGCGGTGAACTTCAGGACTCCGATCCACCCGATCACCAGCGCCAGCCCATAGCGGGCGATCGCGCCTCCGGAGCGGGTGATGGTCACGTCGAGCGGCGGCGCAGCGGCGGCGTCATTGTCGGCGGTCATGGTGCTCTCCTCAGCTGTTCGAGGGCCGACGGTGCGTCGACCCGTCACCGAAGAGGAGTGCCTCCCGGCAGGCGGAGCGTTACAGCCCTTTTGAGGGTGTGAATTTGTCCACAACGCACGTGACACACCGGGCGGAACGCCCTTGGAAGGGGGCGTTGCCGATGTACCTACTTGCCACTTCAACGGGTTGAGGTGTGGTGCGGATTCGGTGCTGGACCGGTGAGCGTCCGGCGCTACGCGGGTATGCCGTACGGGGGCCGGGATGGGCTCCGGAGCGGGATCTGATGCCGGATATTTCACGGCCAGTGCCACGCCAAAGTCGCCGTCGTCGTCGGTCCACCAACGGGTTCGCCGCAGCCCGGCCGCGGCGAGCTCGGCGGCGACCCCGTCGGGTCGAAACTTGCACGACACTTCGGTAAGCATCTGTTCGCCGGCCGCGAACTCGACAGTGAGGTCCAAGGCGCCGACGTGCACCCGCTGGGGGTCGACGGTTCGCAGCCACATCTCGATGCGTTCGGCTGCGGCGTTCCAACGGGCGACATGCGTGTAGGCGTCGAGGTCGAAATCGGCGTCGAGTTCTCGGTTGATCACAGCCAGCACATTGCGGTTGAACCGTGCGGTGATCCCGGCGGCGTCGTCGTAAGCGCGCACCAGGCGGTCGGGATCCTTCACCAGGTCGGTGCCCAGTAACAAACTGTCGCCTGTGCGCATCGCGGTGGCCAGCGTTGTGAGGAATTCCGCGCGTGGTCCGGCGGTGAAGTTGCCGATCGTGGAGCCCAAGAAGGCAAACAGGCGCCGCCCATCAGCGGGAATCTGGCCCAGATGTTCCTCGAAATCGCCACAGATCGCATGGATTTCGAGGTCTGGGTACTGGATGCCGATGGCTGCGGCGGACGTCTTGAGTGTGCGGGCATCGACATCGAACGGCACATATTGGCGCAGCGCGCCGGTCTCACGCAGAGCGTCGAGCAGCATCCGGGATTTCGTCGAGGTGCCGCTCCCCAACTCGACAAGGGAGTTCGCGGCGCTGGCGCTGGCCACCTCGGCCGAACGGGCCGAAAGAATCTGCGCCTCCGCGCGGGCCGGGTAATACTCGGGCAGCCGGGTGATCCGATCGAACAGCTCGCCGCCCACCGAGTCATAGAACCACTTGGAGGGCAACACCTTCGGTGTCTTGCGCAATCCAAGCAAGACATCTCGACGCAGCGCTTCGTAGGCCGAGTCGGCCTTCAGGTGGTTTGACAGGATCGTCGTCATGAAAGTCCTTTCCCGCGCCGAATCCGCCGCGAAACCGCCCGCGGTGCTGATGTGAGTGCAACGCATTCTTCTTGCGTCAACCGGCTGAGGGTGGTTGCGATGCCGTCCTCGATGACCCGATCGGACAAGTCGTCGGCTGGACAGCGTCCCTGCTCGACGGCCCGGACCAGCCGGCTCATCGCATCCTCGAGTTGAGCGGGCACCCGCTCGGCGGCAAGTGCCACACACCGATTGGCGGTCGCGCTCAGTAGCGGATCTGCCAGGCCGATCCGTGCCGCGGTATCCCAGGCGGTGGCGACCGGTTCGACGACCTCGGCAGCGGCCTCGGCGGCGATTGGATCGTCGAGGAGAGTCACTAGCGTAAACACCACGGCCGGCCACATCGTGGCGGGGACGCTGTCGAGGTAGCGGATCTCGATCCGGCCCCGGGGGCGCACCGGCGGGAACAGGGTGGTCAGGTGGTAGCGCAGGTCGGCGGTGTTCGCTCGGCGCCCGCCCAGCAGCACCCGGCCGTCGGCCCAATCGGCAAAAGGGACGGATTGGCGTACCGCAGCGGCGTGCGGGCTGTGGACCAGCATCACCGGCGCGTTGAGTGCATAGCGCGCCCAGCCGGTGGCGGGATCGTCTCCGTTGGAGGGTTGGATGGGTGCGCAGCGGGCCGGGTCGAGTTGACTCCACACCCGCTGCCGCGTCGACACCCAGCCGGTGAACTTCCCGCCCAGCAATGGGGAGTTCGCGGTGATTGCGATCATCGTCGGTCCCAACGCGTGGGCGAGCCACATCCGTCTCGCCCATCCGGCCCGCGGTCCAGCGTCGAGGTTGACTTGGATCGATGCGGTCGAGTTCATCATGGCCGCACCGGCCGCACCGGTCTGGCTGGCGACAAAGAACTCTTCCATGGCGCGGTAACGTGCGCCGGGGTTGACGCGCTCGGGCGCACGCAGCGGGTCGGTGCCCAACAGCAGCAGTCCGAGCCCGGCTTCGCCAAAGGCCGATCGCAGCACCGCCTGGTCGGTGGTCATTGCCTCGATCGCGGGCAGCACGCCCTCGGCGGGTGGCCCGGACAGTTCGACCGCACCGCCGGGCTCCACACTGATCACGCTGGCGCCGGGCAGCGGGGGAAGCGCTTCGAGAACGCCCATGATTTCATCCCAGCCAGGTCGGCGGTGAGGATCGGCCGGGTCATAGCAGTGCGCCTCCACCTCCAGACCAACCCGCGCCAACGGACCGTCGGTGAGGTACTCCTGGGCGATGTCGTGCGCCGCCGACGCCGCACTGGCCAGCGCGCCGTCGGCCAAGCCAGCGCCTTCCAGCTTGGGTTCCGCGGTCATTGCGGCGACACCGGACAGCAGGACTGGGCGGCAGCCGAGCCGCTACACCAAGAGCGGCGACGACGGGGCGGCCACCAATTCGGCGCCTTGCGCCAGGGCTGGTGCGGCGAGCAGCGCGGATCGACCGTGGAGCCCCACGACCGCAAACAGCCGAGGACTGTTATCGATCGTCGGGTGGATACCAGTGTTATGGAGGAAGAAGTCGGGCCCGGCGAGAAAGAACATCGCGTTCCGATTCGGCTGGCGCCACACCACTGCGAGCGCTGCGCCTTGTGCGCGGCGAGCGCACGCGCGATCTCACCCCGCTCCAGATCGACGTCGGACCGCGCTTCTATCGGGTTGGGGGCCTGGCGGGCCCGTTCGGCGCGACCTTTGGGCAGGTACCAGCGGGCCGTGTCTGGCATGGCCGGCAGCGGGAGCATGATCAGCATCGCCGCCGAGCCCGGAATCCAATGCAAACTGCCTGCGGAGCCGGATAGCGGGTAGGCCACGGGTACCGGGTGATGATGCCGCCGACGGTCGTCAGCCGACCAGCGAACGCCAAGGAACCGTGCACCGCGGCCGGTGCGGACTCGCCGACGAATACCCGGACCACCACTACCTTCACCGCCGCCTGTTGGCTGATGGCACGTCAGTGGAGCCGTTCTGATTGCACGCTCGACGACATGGAGCCTTCCTTGGCCGCACCAGCCGGAACCGACCAGTAACTGTACTAAACAGTACAGCCGAGGAATCTAACGGGCGATGCCCACGGCGTCAAGTCGATCGGCCGTGTTTGGGCGTTGTGCGACCACGGCGTCGGTGTTCTCAAAACGACGGCGTGACTCCAGTCCGAAGCGATGTGTCGATTCCGCGTTGGCGATGGCCGCAGGCGAAGTGGTACGCCGCATCTGCCAGTTGATCCCGCCAAGGGGGTAGGTTCCTGACTTGCCACTAAGGTGCGTTGTCTGTGTTATTTCGACCATGTTCCATCAACAAAGCAGCTGGTGAAGTCGTTGGTGAGACCAGGGGACATGTTTAGGACGCGCCAGATGACATCCATCGGTGAGCCTGGTTGCGATCCACCAACCGGCCCGACCGTGCGGCATTCAGGCTTGGAGGACTCGAGACATCTGGCGGTCAGGCCGCGGTGTGTCCGCCATTGTCCAGCTTCTCCGCGATCCAGACTTTGATGAGTGATTGCCGGGTTACGCCTAGCCGGGTCGCTTCGCGGTCGAGTTGGGCGATCATCCACGCGGGGAAGTCGACGTTGACGCGCCGGTGCTCCTCCCCAGGCCGTCGTGCTCGCGCGGCATCGAGGGCAGTGGCCATGTCCTGGCCGTTGTCGAACCGTTCGTCGAACTCGTTAGCTTTCATAGATCGCTGCCTCTCCTTCGCGTGAGCGGCGTACCGAGATGATTCGAACGTGCTCGCCTCGGTAGGTCACCACCGCTGACCAGCATCGACCGTCGATCTCGTGGTCAAACTCGAAGTCAAGCACGAGTAGAAATTATACCGTAACGATACTAATTCCGCTCAGTGTTAGGCGACTCCTGGCAGTTGGATGCAGGTAGATTAACGACCTGCGACAAAGGTCGGTTGTCTGTGCCGCTTTGGACCTGGAGCATCAACAAAAATCGCAGGTAAAAGCACCTTCGAGGGCATGGGGGTGTCGTTCGCGACACGTGAGGTAGTTCGTACTAGTGAGCCTGCTGGAGATTCGAGTCCCGACGCCCGGCGGCGACGGCACCGACACCGGCCAAATTCAGTGAATCGGCGAGCACATATACCGCGAATCGGCGAAATAAGTTCCGCGAATCGGCGAGAGTATTCTCGCGAATCGGCGAAATCCAGATACGCTGTTGCGGTGAGCGTGCCGTCCCGCGTTGCTCGAAACCTGCGTCCGAGGGTCGAAGAGACACTGGCCGACACACGGATCGTCGTCGTTCAGGGCGCGCGACAGGTTGGCAAGTCCACCCTGGCGGCCGAGATCACCCGCCACCGCGGCGGGCGATTGGTCACGCTCGACGATGACGTGACCCGAACCGCAGCGGCCACAGATCCCCACGGCTTCGTTCGTCAGTTCCCCGACGGGCTGCTCACGATCGACGAAGTGCAACGGGTCCCAGAACTGGTCCTTGCACTCAAGGCCGCCGTTGACACCGACCAGCGGCCAGGGCGATATCTGCTCACCGGATCC
The DNA here is from genome assembly GCF_020181635.2 of Mycobacterium zoologicum. NCBI lineage: Bacteria > Bacillati > Actinomycetota > Actinomycetes > Mycobacteriales > Mycobacteriaceae > Mycobacterium > Mycobacterium zoologicum. The sequence continues at coordinate 32,741 of NZ_JAYJJS010000005.1, forward strand.
GCCAACCTCTTGCAGCTTCCAGCGACCGAGGACAGTCTCGCCGGCAGGGCGGAGAGCCTCGAGCTCTTCGGATTCAGTCAAGGCGAACTCGCCGGAGTCACCGAGACCTTCATCGACCGGCTGTTCGCCGGCGATCTCTTTCTCGGTCACGCAAGCAGCCTGACCCGTCATGACTATCTCACCCGCGCCTGTACCGGCAGCTACCCCGAAGTCGTCAATCGACCATCGACCAGACGCCGAAACGCATGGCTGGACAACTACGTCGACCGCATCGTCCAACGCGATGCACCTGATGTCTCAAATCTCCACCGCATCGCCGACCTGCCGCGGCTTCTGCGACTCTTGGCTGCGCGCAGCGCATCTGAGCTCAATCTGAGTTCCCTGGCGGCCGGCACCGAGATCCCCGTGCGTACCCTGCCGCCCTACCTCGATCTCCTCGAGACCCTGTATCTCATCGACCGCATACCGGCATGGTCGACCAACCTTTCGAAGCGTGTAATCGATCGACCGAAAGTCCTGCTCCTGGACTCCGGACTGGCCGCTCGCCTCGTCAATGTCTCGCCCGCCGGAGCCGGACCGAATGCCAACCCGGACGCGGCGGGGGCCATCATCGAGACTTTCGTGATCTCAGAACTCCGGCGACAACTCGGCTGGTCTGAGCTGACGCCTCGACTGTTTCACTATCGCGATCGAGATGGTGCCGAGGTCGACCTGATACTGGAAACCGCAGACGGCCGCATCGCCGCGATCGAGATCAAGTCGGCGGCAACCCTCCGCGGCAAAGACACCCGCTGGATCGCCCGACTCCGTGACAGCGTCGGCGCACGCTTCGCCGGCGGCCTTATCCTCCACACCGGCCCACAAGCCCAGCCACTCGGCGACCGGCTTGCAGTCGTCCCCATCGACGCCCTCTGGGCTCCCAGGGGGTAGTTTCCCGACTTGCGACCAACTTCGAGATGGTGTGTCGTACCAGGGAATGCGCTGGTCATGCTGAGTGAACCGCGGCAGAGAAGTCCGAGAGTTCCGATGCGTCGCTAATCTACCTGCTGGCCAAACACGCCGTCTCTGTAAGGGTGCCGGCGCCGGGTGCGACACCCTGTATTTACGTGTTACGATATTCGTGTGGAGATTGGCCCCACCGCGCTCAAGCGAAAGTGGACGCGCGACGACATCCTTCACGCTCTAGAACACCGGCACATCGACTATGACATCGAGGATGACGATCCGCCGCGCACCTGGGTTTTCGGCTTCGCCCGCGACCTGACGCTGCTGGAGTTGCTCATCCTTCATGACACCCCCGGCGGGCGCGTCATCCACTGCATGAAGGCCCGTCCGAAGGAACTGGAGAAAGCCCTCCGAGCACGAGGCAGGCGATGATATGACCCACACGCAGAAGCAGACCCATCCACCGCTGGACAACGCAGGAGTGGACCGGCTCGTTGCCGAGGCCGAAGCAGGCATCCCTGAGGAGAAGCTGCGCCGCCGAGGCCGACCGTCGATAGGGGATGAAGCCGCGAGCACCTACTCGGTGCGCCTGCCCGACGACCTGGTGACGTTGGTGGACACCCGAGCAGAACTCGAAGGCGTGAGTCGGGGCGAGACAATCCGGCGCGCGCTCGTGGAGTACCTGACCACTTGATCGGCGGCCACGCCGTCAACACGCGGCCCTTCCAACCCCACCCGCCACCGACGGCCAACTGAGTAGGCGCCCAGGGACACTCAAACACGTTGGGGCAGTAATTCTCGCAGTACCGGCGGCCGGACACATGGCGAAGCCACGGTCATTGCATCTGCCGCGCGGATCGAATCGATGTAGATGCGAGCTCAGCACCGCCCCCGCCGATTCGCTGCTGTCGCAGCTAATCCAGGTAGCCGTTGTCGCGGTACCACTCGTAACCGGCCTGCAGCGCGGTACGGAACGGCGTGAACGGCACGCCCAGCTCGTTGTGGGACTTGCCGGGGTCGGCGTAGATGTCGGCTGTCGACAGGCGCATCTGGCGGGCGTCAATCGGCAACCTGGGGCCCACCACGGCGCGCGCGGCACTGACGCCGGCCGCAGCCACCGGAATCACCCAGCGCGGCAACACGACCGAAGGAGCGCCCCTACCGAAGAGTTCGTTGGCGGCGGTGAACACCTCACGGAACGGCAGGTTCTCACCGCCCAGGATGTAGCGTTCACCGATCCGGCCGTGTTCGGCGGCCGCGATGTGGCCGGCCACCACGTCGTCGACCGAGACGAAGTTGGTACCGCCCGGGGCGGCGAACCACAGCCGACCCCGCTGCGCCTCGACGAGCATGGCGCTGGCGATCCGGTTGACGTCACGGGGCCCGATGACCACCGACGGGTTGACGATCACCACCGGCAGGCCGGCCGCAACAGCCTTCTGCAACTCCGCTTCGGCGAGGTGCTTGCTGTGCCCGTAGGGGAACTTCCGCGGCCGGATGTTGAACTCGTCGGTCTCCACCAGATGATGCCCCCGCTTCGGAACGCCCAGGGCGGCAAGTGAACTGGTGTAGACGAAGCGCTTGACCCCGGCTCGCAACGCAGCCGCAGCCATGTCGCGGGTGCCGTCGACGTTGGTGCGGTACAGGCGGGTCTGGGTGCGGTAGCGCCAATAGTCCGAGATCGCCGCGGTGTGAAACACCCAGTCGCAGTCGGCCATCGCCTCGGTCAGGGCGTCCACCCCGTCGTTGACGTCGCCGATCCGGGTCTCGCAGTCCAAGCCCTCCAGCGCGGCCATCGGTGATGTCGCCCGCCGCAGCACCCGGACTTCCATGCCGCGATCCAGCAGTGCGGCCACCAGATTCGAGCCGACGAAACCGGTTCCGCCGGTGACGAATGCGCGCATGCCGATCAGAACCGATAGGTGGTGCAGCCGACCTCGATGCCCGAGCCCACGGCCATGACCAGCGTGACGTCACCGGGCTTGACCAGGCCACGCTCGCGGGCATCGGCGATCTGGTACGGCAGCGTCGAGGTGAACGGGTCACCGGTCAGGCCCTGCGTCTCGACGAAGCGCGACCGGTCCACCCCGATGCCCGCGGCGAGCTCACTGAGAGCCGCACCGGGCAGATACGGCGGGAACACCAGCGCGATGTCCTCGGGCTCCAGGCCCTCCAGCGTCAGCAGCTCCTTGACCGCAGCCGGCAGGCAGCTCACGTAGATCGAAGCGAGGTTCGGGTCACGGTCGACCCGCAGCCACATCCGGCCGTCACGCTCCTGGGTGTAGGTGCGCAGCGCGCCCTGGTACTCCGGGTGGTGGCCGAACACGAAGCGGCCGAAGCCTTCCGGGCCACTGCTCGGGCTGAGCATGATCGCCGAGCCGGTCTCGGCGAGGCCGACGAGCGGATAGCCGCTCTCCCGTGTGTTGTTCTCCACCTCGGAGGCGAGCACCATGGCGTGTCCGGTGCGCCCGGCGCCGATCATGCCGGCGGCGACGTGACAGCCGTTGAGGAAACCGACTGCGCCGTTGAGGATGTCGAACGCAAACGTCTTGGGGGCATCGGCGGATTCGGGTTCGGCGTTGATGCCGACCTCACCGGCGACCAGGGTGGCGACCGCCGGCTCGGACAGGAAGTCGTCGCGGTAGATGCCGGTGTGGATCACCAGGCCCACCTCGGTCCGGTCGACGCCGCTGTCGGCCAGGCAGGCGGCGGCAGCGTCAGTGGCCGACTGGATATTGCTGGGCTGTCCCTGTGCTGCGGGGGCCATGCCGATGCCTTCGATACGCACCCGCGGCGTGGCCGGCAGCTCCCGCCGGGCGGCGGGCCGGCTGCGACCGGCGTGCCCGGCCTGGCCGCCCGCGGCCCGGCGCATCCGGTCGGGCAGGTCGTCGAAGGTGTACAGCCCGGTCCCGATGGTCTGACCCGATCCGGTGATGGACAGCACCACGTTGTCACCGGAATTGATCCGGCCCGCCGTGATGTAGTCATACAGCGCGACAAAATGTGTGGTGGTAGCGGTGTTTCCACGCTCGGCCAGGTTGCAGATGGTGTTGGCACGGCTGGCCGCACCGGCACCGAACACCCGGTTGATGGTCAGGATCGCGTCGTTGATGGACGCCTCGGAGGTCTGGTGCATCAACAGCTGGTCGGCTGTCTCGGGCCGCCAGCCGTGGCGCTGCATGACCGCCGCGACGTAGGGCACCGAGTGCTTGACGGCGATCGCGGTCTGGGTGACCGAGTCGGTGTGCATGATGGCACCCCCGTGCGGGCCCTCGGTCGCCTTGGCGATGCACAGCTTCGCGAATTCGCTGTAGGTGGCCAGGTCCAGGTCGTGGAAGCCGACCCGGTCGTTGGGCCCCAGCTCCAGCACCACCGCCGCACCGGCATCGCCGACGGTCAGGCAGGCCAGGCGCGGGTCCATCGCGCTCTCGATCTCCTGCTGCGCGGTCTCGGTGATGTGGCTGATGTACTCGCCGCTGACCACCAGGGCATTGCGCGCCAGCCCGGTCTGCAGGAAGTCCTGCGCCACACTGACTCCGGTGAACATTCCGGCGCAGGCGTTGTTGATGTCGAAGCACACCGCGTTTGTCAGCCCCATCTGGTCGCGCAGCTGCGAGGCCGTGCTGGGCTCGAAGGTGAACATGTGCTCCGGGCCGTCGCAACGGGAGATGTTGCACGCGATGACCAGGTCGATCTCTTCGGGGGCGTAGCTGGATCGGGACAGGCAGTCGCCGATCGCCTTGCGACCCAGGTCGATCGAGAACTCGTCGACGCCGGCCATCCGCCGGTTCTTGATGCCGGTGAGCCGCTCCAGCGGGATCTTCACCTCGTTGACGCAATCGGCCAGCACCTGGTCGGTGGAGACCGCCCGCGGCGGCAGGTACACCCCCAGGCTCTCGATCACGATGTTGCGCGCCGGCCCGGTCTTGGCCGGCTCGATCACCGGCGCGGCAACAGGTTTGGGCGCTTGCGCCACCGGCTGGGCGGGCGCGACAGGCTGCTCGGCGGCGGGAACCGACTTGGGCTCGCCACCGATCGGGCCGAACTCGGCGGCCAGCTCGGCGATGGTGCCGTAGACGAACATCGACTCCGGCCGCAGCTCCAGGCCGAGCTCACCGACCCGCACCGCGACCTCCAGGGCCTGGGTGGAGGCCCCGCCCAGGGCGAAGAAGTCATCGGTGACCCCGACCCGCTCGACGTCGAGAACCTCGCGCCAGATCTCGGCCAGCGCCTCTTCGGTGGCGTCGCGCGGTGCCACGAATTCCGTTGGTGCGGCGTCGAGATCGTTGTCGAGCGCCAGCAGTGCGCGCCGGTCCACCTTGCCGCTGGCCGACAGTGGCAGCAGGTCGGTGGTGCGGAACACCGCGGGCACCATGGCCGCCGGCACCAGGTCGAGCAGGAAGCGGCGCAGCTCGGCGGTGCCCGGTGCGGCCGCGACGGGCACGATATGTGCGATCAGCTGGGTGTTGCCGCCGGCGTCCTTGCGGGCCACGACCGCGCCCTCGACGATGTCGGGGTGCTTGACCAGCGCGGCCTCCACCTCACCGAGTTCGATCCGGAAGCCGTTGATCTTCACCTGGTCGTCACTACGGCCCAGGTAGTCGATGTTGCCATCGGGCAGGTACCGGGCCAGGTCGCCGGTGCGGTAGAGCAGCGCCCCGGGTTCGGAGCTGAACGGGTCGGGCAGAAACGCCGCGGCGGTGGCCTCGGGCCGGTTCAGGTAGCCACGGGCGACGCCGACGCCACCGATGTGCAACTCGCCCGGCACCCCCACCGGAACCGGGTTGCCCGCGGAGTCCAGCAGATGGATCGCGATGTTGGCGATCGGCCGTCCGATCGGCACACCCCCGGAAACGCCACGCTCACAATGGAAGTGCGTGACGTCGATGGCGGCCTCGGTCGGCCCGTAGAGATTGTAGAGCTCGGCGGGAAGCAGCTCGAAGAACGTGTCGCGCAGGTCGGCGGTGAGCGCCTCACCGCTGCAAAACACCTGACGCAGGCCGGTGCAGGACGCGGCCTCCGGGTCAGCCAGGAACCGCCGCAGCATCGACGGGACGAAGTGCATCGTGGTGACGCGCTGTTCGACGATGGTCCGGGCCAGGTAACCGGAGTCCTTGTGACCCTCGGGCTTGGCGATCACCACCCGGGCGCCAACGGTCAACGGCCAGAAAATCTCCCAGACGAACGGATCGAAGTTGATCGGGGTCTTGTGCAGCACCCGGTCGTCGGCGGTCAGCTGGTAGGCGTCCTGCATCCACAGCAGCCGGTTGCGGATACCGGCGTGACTGTTCAGCGCGCCCTTGGGCGCTCCGGTGGAACCGGAGGTGTACATCAGGTAGGCCAGCTCACCGGATGAGACGGCTTCGGGAGCCGACGCCTGCTCGACCGGTGCGGTGGACGGCTGGTCCAGACACAGCCGGGCGCCGGTGAAATCGGTTGGCACGTGCGACAAGTGCTCACGCTGGGTGACACACACCGGGGCGTCCGGCACGTCGGCCAGCATCGCCTCCAGCCGCCCGGTGGGCTGGGCGGGGTCCAGCGGCAGGAAGACACCGCCGGCCTTGAGCACACCCAGCAGGGCGATCACCAGGTCTTCGGAACGCTCCAAAAGCACCGGCACGACATCAGTTCCGACACCGACGCCGACGCCGAACCCGCGCAGCCGGTGCGCGAGCCCGTTGGCGCGCCGGTCCAGTTCGGCGTAGCTCAGCTCGCGGTCCTCGTAGCTCACCGCGACGGCGTCGGGCGTGCGCGCGGCGGCGGCCTCGACCATCTCGTGCAGGCGGGCCGGGGCGTCGGAGTAGTCGACCGCGGTCTGGTTCCAGGCGCCCAGGACAGCACGTTCGGCGTCGCTGAGCATGCTCAACCGCGACAGCGGGGTGGCCTCGGCGGCGCCGGGCGCCACCAGCCCAGCCAGCAGCAGCCGGAAGTGCTCGGCCATGGCCGCCATGGTGGCGGGGGTGAACAGATCGGTGTTGTACTGCAGCGCGGCCTGCAGCTCGTCCTCGTGTTCGCCGACCTGCATGGTGATGTCGAACGGTGAGCCGCCCTGGCCGATGTGCAGGGTCTCCAGGTGCAGAACGCCGGGCGTGTCACCGGCGCCGTCTTCGAACAGCCGGACCTGCTGCCAGGCGAACGACACCTGGAACAGCGGGGTGCGGGCCGCGTCGCGGACCGGGCGCAGCTTCTCGACGAGCAGCGGCAGCGGGTAGTTCTGGTGGGCGAGCGCGCCAAGCACGGTGTCCTTGACCTGACCAAGCACCGTGGCGAAGGTCGGGTCGTCACTCAGGTCCACCCGCAGCGGCAGCGGGTTGGTGACGTAGCCGACCATCCCCATCAGCCCCGCCCGGTCGCGGCAGGCGAACGGCGAGCCGATGATCAGGTCGTCCTGGCCGCTGTAGCGCTGCAACAGCACCGCGAAGGCGGCCAGCATGGTCATGTACGGCGTCGCGCCGACGGCACGGCCCACCTGCTTGAGTCCGGCCGTCACCTCGGCGTCGATGCTGAACCGGTGCAGCGCACCGTTATACGTCTGAATCGCCGGGCGCGGTGCGTCGGTGGGCAGCGCCAGCGTGGGCAGCTCGCCGCTGAACTTCTCCCGCCAGTACTCCCAGAGCGCTTCGCCCTCGGGCCCGGCCAGTGCCTGGTTCTGCTGCTCGGCATAGTCGACGTAACGGTCCGCAGTCACCTCCGGCACCGGGCCGCCGTGTTCGGCGGCGTAGAGGCCGCGCAGTTCGTCGAGGATCACGTCGATGGACCAGAAGTCGACGGCGATGTGGTGCACGGTCAGCAGCAGCACGTGATCCGTCGACCGCTCCAGCAGGGCCAGCCGCAGCACCGGTCCGGTGCGCAGGTCGAACGGCCGGTCGGTCTCGGCCTGAACCCATTCGGCGAGTTCGGTTTCGCCATCGCCGATCCGGTGCCGGGCGATGCGCACCGGCGCGTGTGCGTGCACGAGTTCGACGGGCTGGCCGTCACGCTCGGCGAAGGTGGTGCGCAGCATCGGGTGCCGGTCCACCAGTGCCTGTGCGGCCCGCTCCAGCGCGGCGACATCAAGGGTTCCGGCGATCCGGCCCGCGTAGGCGACGGTGTAGGCAGCGCTGCCGGGAGCCAGCCGGTGCACGAACCACATCGACCGCTGCCCATAGGACATCTGGTGTTCCGAGGCCGCGTCCTGCGCCTTGGCCATCAGCAACTGCGCCAGCAGTTCTCGCTTCTTCTCCGGCGACAGATTGGAGATATCGACGGGCTGGTCGGTCATGGGTTATCCCCCATCCTTCACCTGATCGCCGTCGGCGAGCATCTTCTGCAGCAACGCGTCGACGTCGTCGTCGGACAGGTCCGACATCTGGGACAGCAGCTCCATCTCCTGCGCCGCCTGCGGCTTGCTCGCCGGGACATCCTGCGCGGCAGGAGCATCCGCGGGCTTCTGCGCGCTGTCGGCCAGTTTCTCACCGAGCCAGCCGGACAGGCTGGTGACGCTCGGACCGTCGAGCAGGCGGGCCACCGGCACCACGATGCCCAGTTCACGCTCCACCTGAATACGCAGTTCCAGGGTGATCAGCGAGTCCACCCCGAGGCTGTTCAGCGGCGCCACCAGGTCCAGGCTCCCCGGCGCCAAGCCGAGCTTGCCGGCGACCAGGTCACGCAGGTAGGCCGACAGCAGCCGTTGGCGTTCCTGCGGATCCGCTGCCAGCACAGCGTCATACAGCCCGCCGGCAGGGGTTCCACCCTCTTCGGCAGCCACGGGTTGCACGTCGGCCAGCAGCGACGGGTGGACGTTCGGGCGCCACTTCGGCCAGTCGATGTCGATCACCAGGGCCTGCGTGGCAGACCCGTCGATCAGGATCCCCAGCGCCGCGAAGTAGTCGTCGGCCGACATCCCCTCCACGCCGTAGTGCGAGAAGTGCCGGTGCAGTTCGGAATTGGTGAACATGCCCAACCCCGCCCACGGGCCGAAGTTGACGCTCAACGCCGGCTGCCCAGCAGCCCGGCGATGCCAGGCCAGCGCGTCCAGGAAGGCGTTCGCGGCACCGTAGTTCGCCGCACCCGGCGAACCCAGAACCGATGCGGCCGAGGAGAACAGCACAAAGAAGTCCAGTTCGGCATCCGCGGTCAGGGCATGCAGGTTCCAGGTGCCCTGGACCTTGGGTGCCATCACCTCACGCAACTTCGCCGCGTCCAGGCGGGCCAGGATCGCGTCGTCGACGGTGCCGGCGGCGTGCACCACGCCGCGCAGCTCCGGCATGGTCGAACCGATCGTGGCGAGCACGGCCGAAACATCCTCGGCCTTGGTCACGTCTCCGCGGGCGACGGTCACCTCGGCACCGGCGGCGCGCAGCGTTTCCAGCGTCGCCTCCGCCGCCGCCGACGGCGCACCGCGGCCCATCAGGACCAGGTGGCGGGCGCCGCGAGAGACCAGCCATTCGGCGATCTTGCCGCCGACCGCGCCCAGGCCACCGGTGATCAGGTAGGTGCCATCGGCACGCACCGCGAGCTCGCCGGCGTCCGCGGGTGCGGTGTAGGCCTCCAAGCGGGCCACATAGCGGCGGGGGCCGCGCAAGGCCACGTCGGAATCCGTTGCGTCCGACCAGATCTCACTGAACAATCCGCGCAGCTCCTCGGGGCCGCCGGAGACCGACAGATCGACGCCGGTGGCCCGCAGCTCCGGGTACTCGTGGTCGATGCTGCGGCCGAGACCCCAGACCGGGGCCTGCGCGACCGACACCGGACCGGACTGATCCCCGGCCGGCTGCGCGCCGCGGGTCACCAACCACAGCCGCGGCGACTCCGGCCAACCGGCCAGGGTCAGCGCCTGGAGCAGGTGCACGACGCTCAGCGACCCGATGTCGGCGGCCGTCTCAAGAGAAGCAAGAGATTCCGGGCCGGCCAACAGGTTCCACAGGTGCACCACGCCGCGGCACGGCGGACGGTCGCCGCCGAACGCCGCACGCAGCAGCTCGGCGAAGTGCTCGGGCCGGGCCGGGTCTACCCGGTAGCTGTCAGCGCTGATCCGTTCCATCGCGGCGAGCCCGACGACCGGCTCCACCAGCACGCAGGACTGCGCCTGCGCCTCGAGGTGGTCACGCAGGGTGTCGGCGACCGGGCCGTCGGACAGGATCAGCCAGCTGCCCGGCTCGGCGGGACGGCCGTCGGATCGGCTCTCGCCGCCGATGGGGACCGATGCGGGCTGCCAGTCCATCTGGTAGATGCGGTCGGTGGGATCCACTACGACGGTGGGAACACCGGAGTCACCGGCGGCCAGGGTGCCGGTGGCCAGTAGCGACCAGCCCTCGCCGGCACCGCCGAAGCACTCGAACGTATCCCCGGTCAACGCGAACTGCACGGTACGCACCTGCGCCGTGTTGCCGCGCAGCGTCAGCTCACCGACCGAACGGCTGCCCGGCCCGAACGCGACCTCGGCCGCGGCCAGGGCAAGCTCGCCGAGCTGCTCGGCGGTCAACGCCGTGGTGATGTCGAGCTCGGCCAGCACGGTGTCCGGCTGAGCGGCGGAGCGGATGGGCCCGCGCCAGCCACCGGGCGCACCGCCGCCGTGCCGCGGCGCCGAGATGGAACCGGCGTTGAGCCAGGAGTGCACTCGCTGCCACGGGTAGGTGGGGGCCGGCACCAGCCGGCTGCCCTCGGGGTAGATCTGCTCCCAGGCCACCGGATGTCCCAGGGTGTAGAGCGAGCCCAGCGAACCGAGCATGGTGGAGCGACCGTCGTCGTCGCGGCGCATGGACGGCAGCAGAACGGCACTGCGGTGCAGGTGTTCGGCGTCCTCGCGGGCCCCGGTCAGCAGGATGGGGTGCGGGCTGAGCTCGACGAAGGTGTCGTGTCCGGCCTCCAGTAGGCGGCGCAGCGCCGGCGAGAAGCGGACCGGCGAGCACAGGTTGGCTACCCAGTAGTCGGCGTCGAGCGGCCGCTCGCCCACCGGCTCCCCGGTGACCGTCGAGTACATCGGCACCGTCGGCACGGTCGGCTTCAGCTTCACCAGGCTGCCGCGCAGACCGGAGGCCAGGGCGTCCATCTGCGGGCTGTGCGAGGCGACGTCGACGTCGATCCACCGGCAGAACCGATCGCGCTGGTTCAGCTTGGCCATCAGCTCTTCGAGCACCTTGCGCTCACCGGCGAGCACGGTGGAGCGGTAGCTGTTGCTGGCGGCCACGGCCACCTCACGCTCATGGCCGGCGATCAGGTCCTGTGCCTCAGCCATGGTGGTCTCGGTGACCATCATCGCGCCGCGGCCGCGCACGCCCCGCAGCATCCGGGCCCGGGCGCAGATCACCCGTGCGGCGTCCTCCAGGTTCAGTGCGCCCGCGACGTGGGCGGCCGCGACCTCGCCGAGGCTGTGCCCCACGACCGCGACCGGCTCGACGCCCCAGGACCGCCACAGCGCCGCCAAAGCCACCTGGATCGCGAAGATGGTGGGTTGCAGGATACCGATGTCGTTGAGCTGAGACTTGCCCGAATTTTCTTTGGCGGCAAGCGCTTTGAGGACCGAGTGCCCCAGGTGCGGGAAGATCGCGCTGTCGCAGGCCGCCAGGGCCTCGGCGAACACCGGCTCTTCGGCCTGGAGCCGCTGCGCCATGCCGTGCCACTGGGAACCCTGCCCGGAGAAGACGAACGTGACCCCGTGCCGGGGGCGGCCCGGCGAACAATGCCCGACCGACAGGCCCGGCCGTGATTCGCCCTGCCGATAGGCCGACAGCGACTCGAACAGTGCCGCCGGCGAGTCACCGACCACCGACAGTCGGTAGTCGTGGTGGCCGCGTCGGGCGCCGGCGGTGTAACACAGGTCGGACAGGAAGGTCCCGCCCTCGAGGCCACCGGAGAAAAGAGCCATCTCGTACTCGCCGACCAGCGCGGTCAGCGCCTCCGGGGAGCGCGCGGACAGCGCCAAGAGCTCGGCGCGTGGCGGAGCCGACTCATCGGCGTAGCGGGCGCGGACCTGCGGGGCCTCGGTGAGCACGACGTGGGCGTTGGTACCGCCGAATCCGAACGAGCTGACCCCGGCGATCGCGCGGCTGCCCGCCGGCCACGGCGTCTGCTTGGTCACCACTTCCAGCGGCAGGCTGTCGAACAGGATGTGCGGGTTGGGCTCGGTGAAGTTCAGGCTGGCCGGGATGGTGCGGTGCTGCAACGACAGCGCCACCTTGATCAGTCCGGCGACCCCGGCCGCGGCCTCCAAGTGCCCGATGTTGGTCTTGACCGACCCGACCAGACAGCGGCTGCCCTGCGGCCGGCCCTCGGACAGCACGCTGCCCAGGGCGTTGGCCTCGATGGCATCGCCGATCGAGGTTCCGGTGCCGTGCGCCTCGACGTACTGGACCGAGCCGGCCGGCAGGCCCGCGCGACGGAACGCCTCGGCGACCACCCGCTCCTGCGCCCGCCCGCTGGGGGCGATCAAACCGTTGGTGCGGCCGTCGGAGTTGGTGGCACTGCCGCGGATCACCGCATAGATGGGGTCGTTGTCCTCCAGCGCCCGGCTCAGCGGCTTGAGCACGACCACCCCGGCGCCCTCGCCGCGGACGTAGCCGTCGGCGTCGGCGTCGAAGGTCTTGCACCGGCCGTCGGGGGCCATCACGCGGGCCTTGGTGAAGTTGATCGCCAGCGCCGGCGACAGGATCACGTTCACGCCGGCGGCCAGCGCCATGGAGCACTCGCCGTCGCGCAGGCTGCGGCACGCCAGGTCCACCGCAACCAGCGACGACGAGCAGGCGGTGTCGACCGACATGCTCGGCCCGTGGAAGTCGAAGGTGTACGACAACCGGTTGGCGGCGATGCTCAGCGCGTTGCCGGTGCCGGTGTAGGCGTCGACGAGCTGGGGCTGGCCCAGCCGCAGGGAGCCGTAGTCGTTGGTGGAGATGCCGACAAACACGCCGGTTCGGGTGCCGGCCAGCGCGTCGGGCGCCTGCCCGGCGTCTTCGAGCGCCTCCCAGGCCACCTCCAGCAGCAGCCTCTGCTGCGGGTCCATCTGCGCCGACTCACGGGGCGAGATCCCAAAGAATTGAAAATCGAACTGGTCGACCTGGTCGAGGAACCCGCCCCGGCGGGTGACCGCGGTGCCCGGCACCGTCGGGTCCGGGTTGTAGAAGGCGTCGACGTCCCAGCGGTCGCCCGGCACCTCGCTGGTGGCGTCCACTCCGCCGGACAGCAGCCTCCAGAACTCCTCGGGGCCGTCGGCGCCCGGGAACCGGCAGCCGATGCCGACGATCGCGATCGGCTCGTCCGCGGCGGGACGTTCGACCCTTTCGGCCTCCCGCTCAGCGGCGGGGGCATCCGTGGCGACCCGGGCCAGGTGTGCCGACAGGATGTCGATCGACGGGTACTCATAGGCGATGGTCGGGACCAGCTCGCAGCCCAGCCACTTCTCCAGGGCCGTCGACAGGCGCACCGCGTGGATGGAGTCCAGCCCGTAGAACGCGAACGGCTTGGACGGGTCGATCTCGGCGACCGGCAGCTCCAGGTCCTGGGCCAGCTGGTTGACCAGCCAGGCGCTGATCTCGGCGGCGCTGCGCGTGCCGGAGTCGGGCCCGGACTCAGCGGGGACGGGAGCCGCCGGGGCGGTCGGCGCCGCGGGCGCGGCAGCTGACGGCCACTGCGCCACGATGGGCAGCTCGCCGTCGAGGTACTGCTTCTTACAGGCGTTGCGCTGGATCTTGCCGCTGGAGGTGGTCGGCAGCTGCAGGGGCTGGACCAGCACGACCGAGTGGGTGCGCACCGAGTGGTTCTGCGTGACCGCGGTGCGGATCACCTGCATGGCCTCGTCGGCCTGCTCGCCGGACAGCCGGCTCGGGTCCACCTCCTGGACCACCACCAGCTGCTCTGCGGCACCGGGCTCGGGGGCGATCGAGAACACCGCGCCGCGGCCGCGCAGCAGCGCCGGGTTGGTGTTCTGGACGGTCAGCTCGATGTCGTTGGGGTAGTGGTTGGTGCCGCGGATGATGATCAGGTCTTTGCGGCGGCCGGTGACGAACAGCTCCCCGGAGTGCAGGAAGCCCAGGTCGCCAGTGCGCAGGAACGGGCCTTCACCGGTGTCGGCCAGCGTCGCGGCGAACGTCTCCGCGGACAGCTCGGGTGCACCCCAGTAGCCGTGCGCGACGCTGCCCCCGGATACCCAGATCTCGCCGACCCGGTCCGCGGCGCACTCCAGGCGGGTGTCGGGGTCGACGATGATCACCCGCTGGCCGCCGCGCGGCTTGCCGCAGCCGACCAGGGTCGCCACATTGGGGTCGTCGGCGGGGACGTCGATCACCCGGTTGTCACCCAGAGCGACCCGGTCGATGTGCTGCACCATCGGCGTCGGCAGGTCTGAGCCGCCGGAGACCAGCAGGGTGCCCTCGGCCAGCCCGTACACCGGGTAGAACGACTCCGGCCGGAAGCCCGACTCGGCGAACAGTTCGGCGAACCCGTCCAGAGTGGCGGTACGCACGGGCTCGGCGCCGCACAGCGCCACCGACCAGTTGGACAGGTCCAGCGCGGCGCGCTCCTGCGGGGTGCTCAGCTCGACGCACAGGTCGAAGGCGAAGTTCGGCGCGGCGGTGATCATGGCGCGATGCCGGGAGATCGCCTCCAGCCAGCGCATCGGCCGTTTGATGAACGCCGTGGGGGGCATCAGCACGGATTGCCCGCCGACGTACATGGTTGCCAGCAGGCCACCGATCAGGCCCATGTCGTGATACGGCGGCAGCCAGAACACGCCGACCACATGCGGCATGTCGGTGTTGGCGCCCCAGGCCTCGGAGATGGTCATCAGGTTGTGCACCAGGTTGCCGTGGGTCAGCACGACGCCCTTAGGGGCGCTGGTGGACCCGGAGGTGTACTGCAGCATGGCGATGCTCTCGCCGTCGATCTGCGGCGCCACCCAGGCACTCTCGGCGCCGTCGGCGATGTCGACGTCGATGATCGTCCAGCGCAGCGTCTGTCCACCGGGCAGCGCGTCGATGGCGGGCCTGATCTTGGGCTCGATCTCGGCGTTGGTGATCGCGTATCCGGGCTTGACGTCGGCGATGATCGACTCGACGCGCGGAACCAGGTGCTCGCGCATCGGCGGGTGCACCGGAATCGCGATAGCGCCGGCGTAGAGGCAGCCGAAGAAGCCGGCCAGGAAGTCCAGGCCGGGCGGGCACAGCACCAGCACCCGCTCACCGGCGGCGCCGTTGGCCTGCAGGTTCGCGGCGATCCGGCGGGCGCGCAGGTCGAGCTCGCGATAGCTGATCTGGCTGGTCTCGTTCTCGTCGCCGTCCCGGGAGAAGGTGAACACCGGCATGTCTACGCGCTGCTCGGCCCGCTGCGTCAGCAGATCCACCAGTGTGCGCAGGGGGTTTCCCGTGTCGTCCGGCCGGCTCATCGCGCTCGCGTCTCCCGTATTACTAACGAAGATTGGTTTTATCAGATTAAAAGCCCGGGCCTTCTCGCAGGCAACCTTGATTAAGGCTACATTAAGAAGCCGGACACCCAATCTCGCAATTTTCGCCGGAGTACGCCCAAACGGGCAAGTTAGGTGACCACATCACGGCGAAGCGCCTGATGAGGCGTGCGTCATCCCTCCAGCTTGTACCCGAGTCCACGCACCGTAACCAGGTGCACCGGGTTGGCAGGATCGGCCTCGATCTTGGACCGGAGCCGTTTGACGTGGACATCGAGTGTCTTGGTGTCACCGACGTAGTCCGCGCCCCACACCCGGTCGATCAACTGACCGCGGGTGAGCACCCGGCCGGTGTTGCGCATCAGGTATTCGAGCAGGTCGAACTCCTTGAGCGGCAAGGTGATCTGCTCACCGTTGACCATGACCACGTGCCGTTCGACATCCATGCGCACCGAACCCGACTCCAGCACGCCCTCGCCGATGCCGCCCTCGTCGTCGCCGCCGCGGCGCAGCACCGCGCGGATCCGGGCGATCAGCTCGCGGGCCGAGTACGGCTTGGTCACATAGTCGTCGGCCCCCAGCTCCAGGCCGACGACCTTGTCGATCTCGCTGTCGCGGGCAGTGACCATGATCACCGGCACGCTGGAGCGGGCCCGCAGCTGCTTGCAGACGTCGGTGCCCGACATCCCCGGAAGCATCAGGTCCAGCAGCACGATGTCGGCGCCGGCCCGGTCGAACTCCGCCAGGGCCGCCGACCCGTCGGTGACGACGGTGGCCTCGAATCCCTCCTTGCGCAGCAGGAAGGCCAGCGGGTCCGCCAGCGACTCCTCGTCCTCAACGATCAATACGTGCGTCATCGGCGCTGCTCCTCATGGTCGCTGTTGCTCATCTTTTCCCGACTCGCCCGGTTGATATGCCGGAATGGTCAGAGTGAACGTCGAGCCGGTGCCCGGCTGACTCCACAGCGTGATGGTGCCGTTGTGGTTGGCGGCCACGTGCTTGACGATCGCCAGACCCAGCCCGCTGCCGCCGGTGGCCCGCGACCGGGCCTTGTCGCTGCGGAAGAAGCGTTCGAACACCCGCTCCTGGTCCTTGGGAGCGATCCCGATGCCCCGGTCGGTGACGGCTACCTCCACGAAGCCGTTGCGGCGGCGGCGGCTGATCGACACCGGCGATCCGTGCGGGGAGTAGGCGATGGCGTTGGACACCAGGTTGGCCAGCGCGGTGACCAGCAGCGTCTCTTCTCCGAGCACCCGGAAGCCGCTGGGGGCGTCGGTGGTGATGGTGATCTCGGCGTTGTCGGCGGCCACCTTGTGCCGGGAGATGGCCTCGTTCACCACGCTGTCGACGTCGACGACACCCAGGTCCGGCAGCGGGTCCGCGCCCTGTAGCCGGGAGAGCTCGATCAGCTCACCGATCATGCTGGCCAGCCGGTTGGCCTCCACCAGCACCTTCTCCGCGAACGGGCGCACCGCCTCGGGGTCGTCCGCCGAGGCCAGCAGCGCCTCGGCCAGCAGCCCCATGGCACCGACCGGGGTCTTGAGCTCGTGGCTGACGTTGGCCACGAAATCGCGCCGGCTGGCCTCCATCCGAGCCTGCTCGGATTGGTCGTCGACGATCACCACCGCGAACCGGACGTCCTGCTCGGAGAGCAGCCGGGCGTACCCGCGCACCGCGGACAGCTCCGAGCGGGTGGCCCCGGCCGCCCGATTGGCCGCGGTGAGGTCGAAGACCACCTCGTCCTCGCCGTCGAGTGCGCGCCGCGCGGCCTCCCAGGCGCCGTCGTCGAGCAGCCGGCCACGGACCAGTCCCAGGGCCGTCGCCCGGTCGTTGAGGTAGACGACGTCACGGTGGTTGTCGACGACGACGATGCCCAGCGACGCGTGCGAGACGATCTGCTGCAGCATCTGCGAGACGGTGATCCCGGACCGTTCAGTGGCCACCCGGCGGCGGCGCGCGGCCAGCCGGGGCGCGAGCCAGATTCCGGCCCCCGTGCCGACCGCGAGCGCCAGCAGTGCCGACACCGCAACGAGCGTCAGCGCGGTTGTCGCAGCCACGGCCAAATCGTACGCAGTCCGGCCCGCTCATCTGACCAGCATTCGACCCTGACGTGCGCCGAACGTGAATTCACGACGAAGATTTCACCGGGGATCCACCCGGAATTCACCCTGAGTGGGCCGATCGGCTACTTGGCGCCCTGGTTGGCCACCGCCGCGGCCCCGGCGGCCGCGGCCTCCGGGTCCAGGTAGACGCCGCCGGGGACGGTCGGGCGCAGGTTGCGCAGGTCGTAGCGCAGCGGGATGCCGGTCGGGATGTTCAGGCCGACGACGTCGTCGTCGGACATGCCGTCGAGGTACTTCACCAGGGCCCGCAGCGAGTTGCCGTGCGCGGCAATTATCACGGTCTTGCCGCAGCGCAGATCCGGGACGACGACGTCGGTGAAGTACGGCAGGAAACGGTCCACCACGTCGGCCAGGCACTCGGTCAGCGGGCCGCCGCCGATGTCGGCGTAGCGGGGGTCGGCGTCCTGGCTGTAGCGGCTGCCGGCCTCGATCGGCGGCGGCGGGGTGTCATAGCTGCGCCGCCACGTCATGAACTGGTCGTCGCCGTAGCGCGCCTTCGTCGCGGCCTTGTCCAGGCCCTGCAGTGCGCCGTAGTGGCGTTCGTTGAGCCGCCAAGTGCGGTGCACCGGGATCCAATGCCGGTCGGCGGCGTCCAGCGCCAGGTTCGCGGTGGTGATCGCGCGGCGCAGCAGCGAGGTGTAGAGCACGTCCGGCAGCAGGTCGTGCTCCACCAGCAGCTGCCCGGCACGCACAGCCTCGGCACGGCCCTTGTCGGTCAGGTTGACGTCCATCCAGCCGGTGAACTGGTTGCTGGCGTTCCATTCGCTTTCGCCGTGGCGCAGCAGCACCAGAGTGGCAGTCTCAGACATGCGGGTCAGTGTCTCATGGGCGCCAAGGGGTTACCGTCGAAGGAAGGTCCGATTCGGGATCGGGGGTGTGCTTGTGCATCTAGCCCGACTTTTCGCCGCCGCACTGCTGGCGCTCTCGGGGGTGCCACTGGTTGGGCCCCCGACTGCAGCGGCCAAGCCGTGCGCTGACGTCGAGGTGGTATTCGCTCGTGGCAGCGACGAGCCGCCCGGTGTCGGCAAGGTCGGTCAGGCCTTCGTCGACGCGCTGCGCGACGACCTGCCCGGCCGGTCGATGGCGGTGTATCCGGTCAACTACGCGGCGGTCAGCGGTTTGTCCAACGGCCTCGAATTCGAGCGCAGCGCCATCGCCGGGATCCGCGACGAGGCCAACCACCTGATGTGGACGACGCTGGACTGCCCGGACACCGAGATGGTGCTGGGCGGCTATTCCCAGGGAGCGGCCGTCACCGGCTACGCGACCATGTCATCGGTTCCGGCCGGAGTCCCGGCCGAGTTGGTGCCGGACCTACCCGAGCCGGTGCCCGACGTGGTGGCCGATCACGTCGCGGCGGTGGTGCTGTTCGGCAAGCCCTCGGCGGCGTTCATCCGCCGCTACGACGCGCCGCCGGTCGTGGTCGGCCCACTGTATGCGTCCCAGACCCGCGAGTTCTGCGCCCAGAACGACACCGTCTGCAACGGCGGCGACGGTATTCCGTTCGGGCACATGGATTATCCGACCAACGGCATGGCTGTGACCGCCGCGAAATTCGCCACCGGCAGGATCGCAGCCGACGCGAGTCGGGGTATCAGTCTGCACGGCTGGCATAGGAGCGACGACGTGGGCGGCGTCAGGCTCCCAAACCCAGAAACACCATGAGGGAGCGCTCGATCTCTGCCATCAATGTGGTCGAAACGCGACCGATCCGAATCCCTAGGTTTGATCGTCGGACCGTCGTGATCTTGTCCACCATGGCGAAACTGGCCTGAGCAGTCCACCCATTCCGTTGCCGCGAACAAAAGCACCTCAACCTGCATCATCACCGTCACGGTCGATCAAATGCTCGAACGCCCGCAGGTTCTTCAGCGACTGCCCGGTGGACACCCGCCACTCCCATTCCTTCTGGATCGAGGTGGCAAACCCCAACTCCAGCAACGTGTTGAAGTCGAAGTCGACGGCTTCGAGCACCTGCCCGAGCACCCGGTCGAGCTCGTCGGCGGTCACCGAGGCCAGCGACATCCGGCCCACCAGATAGATGTCGCCGACGTTGTCCAGGGTGTAGGCCACCCCGTAGAGCCGGCGGTTGCGCCGCAGCAGGTACCGGTAGACCCCGGCGTCGTTCTCGTCGGGCTTGCGACAGACGAACGCCTCGACTCGCACCGAGTGCTCCCCCACGCTGAGGATGGTGTTGGTCTTGAGCTTGCGTTCGCCGGGCAGCTCCACCACCAGTCCCGGCAGGCCGCCGTGGGCGCCCGGGAACGGCGAATAGGTCAGCTCGGCCGCGTCCAGGGTGTCCTCGATGAGCTTCCGGACGTCGCTGCGGTTC
The DNA here is from genome assembly GCF_020181635.2 of Mycobacterium zoologicum. Classification (NCBI taxonomy): domain Bacteria; kingdom Bacillati; phylum Actinomycetota; class Actinomycetes; order Mycobacteriales; family Mycobacteriaceae; genus Mycobacterium; species Mycobacterium zoologicum. The sequence goes on from NZ_JAYJJS010000005.1 coordinate 52,512, forward strand.
ACGCCCGGACCCCGCGACGCGACGGCCACCGCCGGGGCCGGCGCGCCGACCCGAGCACCCGCATCCGCTCCCCGCGCGCCGCGGCGAAGTCCTCGATGGCGCTGGTGTAGCTGGCCAGCTGGGCGTCCACGGTGCGCTCCCAGGAGAAGCTCGCGGCGTGGCTGACCGCGGCCCGGCGCATCGCCCATCCGCGCGGTCCGGAACCCAGGCGCAGCAGCTCGCCGATGGCGGCGGCCCACGCGTCGATGTCATGCCCGTCGACCAGGCCCCCGGTGACGCCGTCACGCACCGCCACCGGCAGCCCGCCGACGGCCGCGGCGACCACCGGCGTCCCGCAGGCCTGCGCCTCCAAAGCGACCAGACCGAACGATTCGGAGTAGCTGGGCACCGCCACCAGGTCGGCCGCCCGGAACAGCCCGGCCAGCTCCTCTCGGGACTGCGGGGGCAGGAACGTCACCCGGTCACTGATTCCCAGTTCGGCGGCCAGCCGTACCAGGCAACCCGGTTCGGCCAGCCCGCTGCTGCCCGACGGACCGCCGGCCACCACCACGCGTACCCCGGGCAGCTCGGCGGCCGCGCGCAGCAGCACATCGGGTGCCTTCAGCGGCTGGATGCGGCCCACGAACGCCACAATCGGCTCGTCGGGCGCCAGCCCCAGCACAGCGCGGGCCTGCTGCTGGTCGCCGGGACGGAAGACCTCCAGGTCCACCCCGGGATGCGCGACGTCGATGCGCCGCGGGTCCGCGTCGTGCAGGGCGACCAGCTGGCGCGCTTCGTCGTCGGTGTTGACCACCAGCCGGTTCGCCGCGTCCACCACCTGCTGCTCACCGACGGCGCGCAACGGCGGTTCGGGGGTGTCTCCGGCTGCCAGCGCGGCGTTCTTCACCCCGGCCAGCGTGTGCGCGGTGTGTACCAGCGGCACCGCCCACCGGTCGGCGGCCAGCCAGCCGACCTGACCAGACAGCCAGTAATGCGAGTGCACGACATCGTAGTAGCCCGGCTCGTGGGCGGCCTCGGCGCGCAGCACCCCGGCCGCGAACGCGCAGAGCTGGGTGGGCAGGTCGTTCTTGTCCAGGCCCTCGAACGGGCCGGCCACCACATTGCGCACCAGCACCCCGGGCGCCACGTGCTGCACCGGCGGATCGGCCGACGACGTGGCCCGGGTGAAGATCTCCACCGCCACCCCGCGGCGCGCCAGGTGCAACGCGCTCTGCAGCACGTAGACGTTCATTCCACCGGCGTCGCCGGTGCCCGGCTGGGCCAGCGGAGAGGTGTGCACCGACAGCACCGCCACCCGGCGCACGTCGGATCCCAAGCCCTGGCTCACCTCGCCATCTTTACAGCCCGGTCAGGCCAAGGCTTCCGGGACCGCTCGGGAGAGCGACCCGCGGGAGCGGCGCATGGCACCGACCGGGTCGGCGTACAGCCCGCCCAGCGACACCGTTCCGGCGCCGGCCTCCTGCACCCGGTTGCCGAAGGCGCTGACCCGGATGCTGCGCCCGGCCAGCACCGATCGCTGCGCGAACGCGCGCTCCACCTCGGCCATGCCCTCCGGGTAATCGGTGAATCCCTGGCCGCCGACCACCAGGTCATCGGGGTTGAGGACGTCACGCAGCAGGGCCACGGCCTCACCGAGAACCCGAGCGCGTTCGGTGAGCAACGATGTCGCCCGCTCGTCGCCACCGCGAGCCGCCCGCACCAGGCCCGTGACTGCCGCCGAGGGCGCTCCGCCGCTCGCCGGCAGGACGCGCATCCGACGGGCGGCCGCCAGCACCGCCTCGTCGCTGACGGTGGATTCCAGCTGTCCGGTCCCGCCGAGCAGCTCCGAGGCGGCCGGCAGCCCGGCGATGGTGCCCGGACCGCTGGCGGGGCTGTGCACCCGCCCGCCGATCACCAGGGCATAGCCGACGGTCTCGCGCGCGTAGACGTAGAGGCTGGTGGCGTCGTTGACCGACGACCGGCGTCCCCCGAGCAGCAGTTCGGCGCCGGCCATCGCGTCCACGTGGGAGGCCACCGACACCGGCAGCCCGAGTTCCTCGGCCAGCACCGGGCCGACCGGTGCCGACGTCCAGCCCAGCCGCGGGTGGTCGACCATGCCGGTACCGCCGTCGACGGCCCCACCGATGGCGACCCCGACCCACAGCGGCCGGCGCTTCTGCCACCGGGTCAGGTACCGGCGGGCACTACCGGCCAGCGCGGCCAGCGCCGGCGCGGCCCCGTTGGCCGGGGTCGGGGTCTCGACGACGTCCAGGGTGCGGCCGAGCACGTCGGTGGCCACGATGCTGGTGGTCTTGGCGCCGATGTGCAGACCCAGGGCCAGGAACGGCTCGTGGTTGACCACCACCGGACGGCGAGGGCGTCCGATCGCGCCTGAGGTGGCCAGATCGGCCCGCTCCAGCAGCAGTCCCGCCTCCAGTAGGGCGCTGACCTGACGGTTGACGGTGGCCACGCTCAGGGAGGTGGCGCCGGCGATGGCCTCGCGGGCGATGGGGCCGTGTTGGCGCACCGCGGCGAACACCGCGGCACCGGCGGTGTCGGGCAGGTGCAGCGACGGCGGCAGGACGCGGGGATGCGAGCGCAGCGCGCCGTAGCGGTGCGGGGTGGAGTGGCCGCTGAGAGAAGTGGTACGCACGCTGTGCCGTCCTAGTCTGCAGAATCCGGATGGGGGCTGGGCTCCACCTGCGACCCGCGGACACTCGAAGGAGTTATTCGTAGCGGGTCAGGCGCAGCAACATGCGTGGCGACAACACGCGCCGTCGGCGGCCAGACGGACCGCCATCAGATTGCGGGCACTGCGGTACATAACCCAGCAATGTAGCACAGTCACTAATGTTGGGTCGATGATCACAACTGCGCCAGAACAGCGCACCGCAGTCGTCACCGGCGCCAGCTCAGGCATCGGCGAGGCGACCGCCAGAACCCTTGCCGCACAAGGCTTTCACGTCGTCGTCGCGGCCCGTCGCGCAGACCGGATCGCGGCACTGGCAACGGACATCGGCGGCACCCCGGTGGTAGCCGACGTCACCGACCCGGCCGCCGTCGACGCGCTGGCACAGGCCTGCCCCGGTCCGGTGCATGTTCTGGTCAACAACGCCGGTGGGGCCAAGGGCCTGGCGAACGTCGATGCCGCGGACCTCGAGCACTGGCGGTGGATGTGGGAGACCAATGTGCTTGGCACGCTGCAGGTGACCCGGGCACTGCTGCCCAAATTGGTGGCCTCCGGCGACGGCCTGGTGGTCACCGTGACCTCGATCGCGGCCTTCGAGATCTACGACGGCGGCGCCGGCTACACCTCGGCCAAGCACGCCCAGAGCGCACTGCACCGCACACTGCGCGGCGAGCTGCTGGGAAAACCGGTGCGGCTCACCGAGATTGCGCCGGGCATGGTGGACACCGAATTCTCCCTGGTGCGGTTCGACGGTGACCGGGAACGCGCCGACGCGGTGTACGACGGACTGACCCCGCTGACCGCAGCCGACATCGCCGAGGTGATCGGTTTCGTGGCGTCCCGGCCCCCGCACGTCGACCTGGACCAGATCGTGATCCGCCCGCGGGATCAGGCGAGCGCGACGCGGGCTAGCCGCCAGGTGCAGGACTAGGCGCCGGGGTCGTCGTCGTGGGCGTCCCGGACAGCGTCGGCGCATCGGTCGGAGTGGCCGGCGCCACGCTGGGCAGCGAGGCCCTCTCCGGAGCCGACGAATCCTCCTTCAACGCCGACATGGACACCCAGGTGTCCCAGTCCACCGCCCAGTCCCAGATGTCGCCGTCGGAGTAGGACAGCTGGATGGAGCTGCCGGTCACTTCGACCGGGTCACCGTAGATCGCGCTGTAGAAGTACTGCTCGGCGTCGCCGGTGGACAGATTGATGCAGCCGTTGGTGACGTTGGTGTTGCCCTGCGCGCTGGCACTGTTCGGGTTGGCGTGAATGAACTCGCCGTTGTTGGAGATCCGCACCGCCCAGCGCTCGTGGATGTTGCTGTAGCCGGCGGCCGGGTTGGACATGTAGAAGTCGGCGTACTTCTCGGTGACCACGTGCACGCCGTTGCGGGTGATGTTGCGGGCCTTGTCGGCCTGGCCGTAGCTGCACGGGAAGTCCATGATCACCCCCTCGTCGCGGATCACCTGGATGCGGTGCGAGGAAACTTCGGCCTTGACCACCTGGCGGCGCCCGATCTGGAAGTCCAGGGACATGTCCTGGGCGCCGTAGGCCCCGTCGCCGACCGCCAGGCCGTACAGCTTGGCGGCGACGCTGACGGTGGCGCCGGCCGGGAAGTAGTCGCGGCTCCGCCAGTGCACCCGGGCGCCCTGCACCTCGTCGGGCAGCCAGGCCCAGCTGCCCTCGACCGCCGGCTCGGTGGTGATGGTCAAGGCCCGCTCCACGGCGGCCTTGTCGCTGATCGGCCCGCTGAACTGCAGGATCACCGGGGCGGCGACGCCGACGGTCTGCCCGTCGGCCAGCTGGAAGCCGCCGTCGATGACGGCCGTCGGGGTGACGGTGGTGACCTTGCCCTCCACCGGCACCGCCTTACCGTCGTGGCCCACCACCGACCCGCTCCAGGTGTAGACGGCGCCGTAACCCAGCGGCTCGGTGACGGTGAAGCGGGTGCGTTCCCGGTTGAACGTTCCGCTGAGCACCTTGCCCGACGGGCTGGTCAGCGCCACCCGCTGGAGCCAGCCGTCGGAGACCTCGACCCCGACCACCACGGTGGGCAGCACGTCGTTCGCGTCATCCGAAGCCGGCTGAAAACTCAGGGTGGGCGAGGGCTGCGGCGCGGCGGCGGAGCCCTGGCCGCCCCGGCGGAAACACCCCGCCAGCGCACTCGGCGCCAACACCCCGGCAGCCAACGCCGCCAGGGCCCGCCGCCGGTTGAGGTTCACGGCATCCCAAGATACCGGCCAAGCCGCCTGACCACCTGCGATGTCGGTTACCGGGGTGCGGTCAGATGGCGCAGCCCACCAGCACCGGCTCGGGGTGCAGCACGATCCCGAACGCAGCCTGCACGCCGTCGCGCACGGTGCGTGCCAGCCTCAGCACGTCGGCACTGGTGGCCGTGCCCCGGTTGGTCAGCGCCAACGCATGTTTGGTGGACAGGCTCGCCGGCGCGTCCGGACCCGGATAGCCCTTGCCGAAGCCGGCCCGCTCCACCAGCCAGCCCGCGGCCAGTTTCACCCCGCCGGGGGCGTCCCAGTGCGGCACGGAGCCAGGTGACCGATCCGCGATCGCTTCATAAACATCCTGCGGCACAACCGGATTGGTGAAGAACGAGCCGACGCTCCAGGTGTCGTGGTCTTCCGTGTCGAGCACCATGCCCTTGGTGGCCCGCAACGTGAGCACCTCGGCGCGCACCGTCGCCGGGTCGACGCGCTGCCCGTCGGAGGCATTGAGTGCGGTGGCCAACTCGCCGTAGCGCAGCGGCGCGCTGCGCCCGGCCGCATCCAGCGCGAACTCCACCTCCAACACCACCGCGGCATCCGAGTGCTTCAGCACGCTGGTGCGGTAGCCGAAGTTCAACTCCGCGGCCGGCGTCCAGCGCACGTCACCGGTGCGCCGGTCCCACAGCAGCACCCTGGTCACGGTGTCGGCGATCTCCGCGCCATAGGCCCCGACGTTCTGCACGGGGGTGGCGCCGGCCGAGCCGGGGATGCCGGACAGGCATTCCAGGCCACCCAGACCGGAGGCCACCGCCTGAGCCACCACGTCATCCCAGACGGCGCCGGCCTGGGCGCGCAGCAGGTTGCCGTCGATCTCGACGGCATTGCTGGCGAGGCGGACCACGGTCAGGTCGGTCAGGTCGTCGGCGATCACGACGTTGGAGCCGCCGGCGAGCACCAGCGTCGGATCGGTGCCGTCGAGTTCGCCCAGCGTAGCCACGATCTGTTCGGTGTTGACACAGGTGATGACCCGCCGGGCGACCGGCCCGACTCGCAGCGTGGTCAGCGGCGCCAGCGGTACGGACTCGGCGACACGCGCGCCCGCGAACTCGGAACTGGCCACGGCCGGTAACGGTAGCCTGACCAGCTATGCCGCGTACATTCACGCTGTCCGAGCGCTACCAGGCCAGCGTCGAGCAGGTGTATGCCGCATTCGCCGACGAGCGGTATTGGCTGGCCCGGCTGGCGGATTCGGGAGCCGACACCGTCGCGCTGGATACGCTGACCGTCAACGCCGACGGCAGCATCGACATCAGCACGACGCAGGGGATTCATCGCGACAAGCTGCCGGCGCTGGCCGCGCAGTTCCACCCCGGCGACCTGGACACGGCCCGTCACGAGGTCTGGCATCCGATCCGGGACGGGAAGGCCCGCGCCGAGGTCACCGGCAAGATCGTCGGCGCCCCGGCGAAGCTGTCCGGCGACGCGGTGCTGGAGCCGGCCGGCTCCGGCTGCGAGCTCCGGCTGACCGCGACGGTTAAGGTCGACATCCCGCTGGTGGGCGGCAAGATCGAGAACTTCATCGGCACGCAGCTGGCCGAGTTGATGACGACCGAGCAGCGGTTCACGTCGACTTGGCTGGCGCGGGCCGAGTAGGGAGAATCCCCTTCTGGTACAGAATTATCGTACGATATTGGTACGGGATTTTGGTACGACGGAGGGTGCGGCGCTCATGACGATCAGTGCCAGCGAAGCGCGTCAGCGTCTCTTCCCGCTCCTCGAACAGGTCAACACCGACCATGAACCGGTGCGCATCAGCTCCAGGGCAGGTGACGCGGTGCTCATGTCGGCCGTCGACTACGACTCGTGGCAGGAGACGGTCTACCTGTTGCGGTCGCCCGAGAATGCCCGCCGGCTCATGGCAGCCGTCGCCCGTGACAAAGCCGGCAGTCCCGGCCCCACCATGTCCATCGACGAGCTCCAGGAGATGGCCGGCGGCCAGGAGTGAGGAGCATCCACATCGATCCCGACGCCTGGGACGACTTCTTGTTCTGGCTGGCGTCCGATCGGAGGACGGCCCGCCGGATCACCCGGCTCATCGGCGAGATCCAGCGCGACCCGTTCACCGGAATCGGGAAACCGGAACCCCTCAAGGGAGAACTGTCCGGGTACTGGTCACGGCGGATAAGCGACGAACATCGGTTGGTGTACCGGGCAGACGATCACGAGGTCAAGATCCTGAAAGCCCGATACCACTACTAATCTGGACCAATGCGTCTTGCGTGTGCGCAAATACTCAGCAGCACCGACCCGGCCGCCAACCTGAAACTGGTGGCCGAGGCCACCGCGCGTGCCGCCGACCAGGGCGCGACGTTGGTGCTGTTCCCCGAGGCGACCATGTGCCGGTTCGGGGTACCGCTGGGCCCGGTCGCCGAACCGCTCGACGGCCCGTGGGCCACCGCCGTGCGGGAGATCGCCGCGCGGGCCGGAGTCACCGTCGTCGCGGGAATGTTCACCCCCGCCGACGACGGGAGGGTCCGAAACACCCTGTTGGCGACCGGTCCCGGCACCGACACGCACTACCACAAAGTCCACCTCTACGACGCCTTCGGTTTCGCCGAATCACGCACGGTCGCACCGGGATTCGAGCCTGTGGTGATCGATGTCGATGGAGTCGGTGTCGGGTTGTCGACCTGCTACGACATCCGGTTCCCGGCGCTGTACACCGAGCTGGCCGACCGCGGCGCAGCACTGATCGCGGTCTGCGCCTCGTGGGGTGCCGGACCCGGCAAGCTGTCGCAGTGGGAACTGCTGGCCCGGGCACGGGCCCTGGACTCGACCAGCTATGTCGCCGCCGTCGGTCAGGCCGACCCCGGGGGCGCGGATTCCACCGGCGCACCGACCGGCATCGGGCACAGCGTGGTCGCCTCCCCGTGGGGTGAGGTGGTCGCCGCGGCCGGTGCCGCACCCGAGCTGGTGGTCTGCGATCTCGACCTGGACGCCGTCGCCGCCGCCCGCCGGACGCTGGCCGTGTTGAGCAATCGCGCGGACTTCGTTCAGGTCGGTAAGGCAGAATCGCGCGGATGAGCAATCCGCCCGGAACTCCCCACGGCGAGTCGCCCTGGGCCCGCCCCGGAGGCCAGCCCGAACCCCCCATCGAGCACGCACCGCCGAATCTCCCGGAACCGTCCGCGTCGGCGACCCGGCAGATGCCGGTCGGCAGTCGCGAAGCGGCCACCACCCGGATGCCCAGCGCCCCGACCGGCCCGCTGCCCATGCCGCCGGCCGGTCCGCCGTCGGCGCCCCCGCCCGGCGAGCCGCCCACCACGGTGATCCGGACCCCCGCACCCCGGCGCCGGCCGGCCGGGATGCTGCGCGACCCGTTGGCGTGCGCGCTGATCCTCATCACCGTGATCGCGCTGGCGCTGGCCGGTCTGATCGGGGCCGAGTTGATCGCGCGACGGATCGCCGACAACAAGGTGGCCAAGGCGACCGAGTGCGTGGTGCACGACAAGGCCAGCGTGTCCTTCGGGGTGGCCCCGCCGTTCCTGTGGCAGCACTTCCGCGGCAACTACACCAACATCTCGATCAGCACAGCGGGACACCAGGTCAAAGACGCCCAGCAGATGAAGGCCGACCTGAGCATCAGCGACGTCGACCTGCACGGCACCGGTGACAGCAAGGGCACCATCGGCACTCTGAACGCTACCCTGACCTGGCCGGCCGCCGGCATCAAGGAGACGGTGCAGTCGATGGTGCCGATCCTGGGCAACCTGGTCTCGGACCTGAGGACCAATGCCCACGACGGCACCGTCGAGCTGGGCGGCGCGTTCGGCCTGGCGTCCGTGGTGGTCAAGCCGGAGGTGGTCAACGGCGCCCTGTCACTGCAGGTGCAGAAGCTCACCGGCCTGGGCGCCCTGACGCTGCCGCGGGAGACCCTGCAGCCCGAGCTGGACCGCTTCGCTCAGGCGTTGACCAAGAAATATCCGCTCGGCCTGCGCGCGGACAGCATCGAGGTCACCGACACCGGTGTGGTGGCCCGGTTCTCCACGCACAACGCCTCCATCCCGCGCTCGGACGATCCCTGCTTCGCCAACCTGTAGCCTGAACGGGATGAGCACTCCCGGATCTCCCGCACATCGGTTCTCCGGCGTTCCGGCAATCCTGTTGGGGCTGACCGTGTTACTGGTGCTGACGCTGGTCGGCATGTTCGGCGGCGAAATGTACGCCCGGCACCGGGCGGAAAGCCTGGTCGCCGACGCAGTCAAGTGCGAGGCCGAGGACAGCGCGGCGGTGTCGTTCGACACCACTCCGCCGGTGCTGGCGCAGTACTTCCAGGGTGACTACTCGCACATCTCGGTGCAGACCGCGGGCAACCAGATCCGGCAGGCCAAGGGCATGCAGCTGGACCTGGACATCCGCGACGTCCACGTGGAGAAGACCGCCGATTCCAAGGGCACCATCGGGTCGCTCGACGGCACCATCACCTGGCCGGCCGACGGCATCAAGCAGTCCATTCAGGATGTGGTCCCGGTGATCGGCAGCATCGTCACCGGCAAGGTCACCACTGACCCGGGCGCGGGCACCGTGGAGCTCAAGGGCCTGCTCAACAAGGCGGTCGTCAAACCGCAGATCGTGAACAACGGGCTTCATCTGCAGGTCGTCGACCTGGAGGCGCTGGGCCAGGACCTGGACACCGACACCGTGCAGAGCAACCTGGACAGCCTCACCGGCAAGGTGACCAACGATCTGCCGCTGGGCATCCACATCGACAGCACGGAAGTCACCGATTCGGCTGTGGTGGTGAAGTTTTCGACGAAGAACGCGACCATCCCGGCATCGTCGTCGAGCCAGTGCTTCAGCTCACTGTGACGCGCGTCGGTTAACTCAAGCCGTCCAGTACCGCCCGGGTTCCGGACAAGCCGAGTCGGGTCGCGCCGGCCTCCAGCATCGCCAACGCGTCTGCGGCACTGCGGATCCCGCCGCTGGCCTTGACCCCCAGCCGCCCACCGACGGTGTCAGCCATCAGCGTCACCGCGTGCACGCTCGCCCCGCCGCTGGGGTGAAATCCGGTGGAGGTCTTGACGAAATCAGCGCCGGCATCCTCGGCAGCCCGACAGGCTGCGACCAGGGTCGCCTCCCCGCCCAGGTCCAGCAGCGCGGCGGACTCCAGGATCACCTTGAGCACGGCATCGGGCGCTGCGGCACGTACGGTGCCGATGTCGGCGCCCACTGCGGCGAAATCGCCTGCCAGGGCTGCGCCGACGTCGATCACCATGTCTATTTCGGCAGCCCCGGCCGCCACGGCCAGCGCCGCCTCCTGCGCTTTGACCGCCGGCAGGTGCTTGCCGGAGGGAAAGCCCGCCACCGCGGCGATCCGGACACCCGCGGGATTGGCGGCCGCGGCGACAGCCACCACCGACGGTGACACGCACACCGCGGCGACGCCGAGTTCGGCGCCTTCGGCGACGACGGCGATGACCTGCTCGGTCGTCGCTTCGGGCTTGAGCAGGGTGTGGTCGACCAGTCTGGCCACCTGGTCGCGGTCCCATCCGGGCATCAGAAGGCCTCCTCTGCGGCGCCGGGATTGCACCCGGATTCGAGCATGATCGTGCCGTCGACGACCGGTCGCCACGGCTCCAGATTCCAGCTGGTCTTGCCGGGCCGGGCGAATTCGGCGTAGTTCCAATGACACAGGAATTGGTCGCGCATTCCGGCGGTGTCTGCTTCGGGAGCACCGGCGAGCACTTCGCGCCAGGCCTGCTCGCCTCCGGCGTCGTCGAGGCGCAGGGCCGCGTCCCGGGCAGCCGGGGTCGGGTACACCCGCAGGCTGGACCGACCGCTGTAGCTCACCCATTCGGTGTGGTCGACCAAGTCGCCGGCGGCGGTGGCCGGCGCCGCGAACACGAGACCACCTGCCAGCGCCGCGGCGAGAAACAGCGTGCGCACTAGTGGGATTTGCCCTGGACCTCAAGCAGTCTGGGCCGGACGTCGACCAGATAGACGCCGGCGGCGCAGGCCGCGATGGCCATACCCATCACATCAAAGATCAGCGCGAGCAACCCGCACACGCCCAGGATCACCAGCCAGACCGGCTTGGTCAGCTTGTCGGCGGCGGTGTAGGCGTCGGCACGTTGCATGGCCGCATGGACGAATGCATAGACCGCCGTGGCGAACACGGCAATCTTTAAAACGCCAAGGACGATAACCACCAGGCTCGCAGCGATCACGTTGCAAGCCTAGGCGGCTACCGTCCCTGGCGTCGAACTGCGTTACTTCTGGGTGACCTTCTTGGCCGGAGCCTTCTTGGCCGGGGCCTTCTTGGCAGCGGCCTTGGCCGGAGCCTTCTTGGCCGGAGCCTTCTTGGCCGGGGCCTTGGCGACGGCTTCCTTCTTGGGCAGCTCGATGCCGACCAGCTTGGCGGCGCGCTCGCCGACCTCGCGGGTCTGCGAAGCCACATTGCCCAGCACTTCCTGGGTCAACTCCACGGCCTGGTCGACGTAGCCCTCAACCTGCTCGTCCAGGGTGGTCTGGCTGCGCAACCGCTCCAGGGCGGCCTCGCCACGGGCGACCAGGTCGTTGTAGCGACCGCTGGCGGCCTCCACGTAGCCCTCGGCGGCCTTGCGCAGCTCGTCGGCGGTGAAGCGCTCACGCAGCTCGGCGAACTGCTCGGGCAGCTCCTCCTGCAGCTTGGTCAGGCGAGCGCGGCTCTCCTCGACCCGGCTGGTGGCGTCCTCGCGGGCGTCCTCGGCACGGTCGCGCAGGTTGGCGACGAGGTCGTTCACGGTGGCCAGGGCCAGGTCGGCGGCACCGAGCGCGGCCAGCAGCGGGGTCTTGAGTTCTTCGATGGTCGGGTTCTCAGCCATGGTGGCTTCCTTTCTTGTTGCGGATCATTCCGGTGTGAACTGCGGTGAGGCGCAGATGAGGATCAGTCAGTTGTCGTCTCCTCATCGTCGGCCTCGTTCTGCTGGATGAAGGAGTTGTAGATATCGAGCAGAACTTGCTTTTGCCGTTCCGTGATCGCCATGTCCGAGATGACGGCATCACGAACCTCGCTCTTCTCGCCGGGCTCGAGGATTCCCGCTCGCACGTAGAGCACTTCGGCAGAGACCCGCAGGGCCTTGGCGATCTGGTTGAGGACGTCAGCGGAAGGTTTGCGCAGCCCACGCTCGATCTGGCTGAGGTAGGGATTGCTGACGCCGGCCTTGTCGGCCAACTGCCGCATGGACACCTGCGCAGCCTCACGCTGGGCGCGAATGAAGCTGCCGATGTCGGCCGCGGCGGTGGACACCACTGCGGCGAGATTGTCATCCTGCGACACCGGTGACCCCTTCCGTGGACTGTTGCTTGCTGACAGCAACCACGATAAGGGCAAGTGCTAACTTTTGCAAGCACTCTGCTAGCGCAGGTCAGAACATAAGTTGAGCTATGGCGTAGATGGCCAGCCCGGCCAGCGAGCCAACCACGGTGCCGTTGATCCGGATGAACTGCAGATCGCGCCCGACGTGCAATTCGATTCGCCGGCTGGCCTCGTCGGCGTCCCAGCGCTCTATGGTCTCGGTGATGATCGCGGTGATCTCCACCCCGTAATGGCCCACCAGATGTTGGGCGGCCCGCACGATCCAGTTGTCCACCTTGTCGCGCAGTTCAACGTCGTCGCGCAGTGACTCACCGATCTGCACTACCGCGGCGGCGATGCGGGTCCGCAGGGCCCCCGACGGATCGTCGACCCCTTCGAGCACGTATCGCTTCAGGGTCGCCCACGCCGTCGCCGCCGCTTTGGCGACCTCTTCGCGCGCCATCACCTGGTCCTTGACCGAGTCCGCTTTCGCAATGGTCGCCGGGTCGTGCTGCAGGTCGTTGGCGAACTCGAACAAGAAGCGAGTCGCATTGCGGCGCAGTTCATGGTCGGGATTGCGGCGCACCTTGTCGGTGAAATCCATGAGCTCACGGTGGATGCGATCGCCCACCAGGTGGTCGACGAACCTCGGCGACCACGTCGGTGAATCGCGCTCCACCACCCGCTGGATGACTTCGCCGGCGTTGAGCGACCACTGGAACGCCCGGTCGGCCAGCAGTTGGATCAATGCCTCCTGCCGATGCTCGGCGAGCAGGGTGCCCAGCATCCGACCGACCGGCGGTCCCCAGTGCGGTTCAGCGATGCGCCGCACGATCATTCGGTCGATGACATAGGCGACCTCGTCGTCCCGCAACAGTTCGACGAGCACCCGCAGCATGGTCGCGGTCTCGGCGGCCACCCGCTCGGCGTGCTCCTGCTCCGAAAGCCACTTGCCCAGCCGGCTGGCGATCTGGGCGTCGCGCAGCTTGGTCTCGATCACCGGCGGCGACAGGAAGTTCTCCCGCACGAAGGTGCCCAGGCCCTCGCCGAGCTGATCCTTCTTACGTTTGATGATCGCGGTGTGCGGGATCGGGATGCCCAGCGGGTGCTTGAACAGCGCGGTGACCGCGAACCAGTCCGCCAACGCACCGACCATGCCGGCCTCGGCGGCCGCACCGGCGTAGCCCACCCACGTCGCGGCGCCGCCGCCGGACTGCGCCCAGCGGCAGACCAGGAAGACGACGGTGGCCCCGAGCAGGAAGCTCAGTGCCACCACTTTCATCCTGCGCAGGTCGCGCAATCTCGCGGCGTCGGCCACCGGATCGGCGTCGGCAAAGGACTCCGCCAGCGACTGAACGGTGTCCGCCGCCCGCGCCCACTTCGAGTTGTTCTCTCGAGGAACCACCACACCATCATCCGCTATCTCAGCCGCCGGTAACTGTTACCAGCTCACAAAGTTTGCTGTACGGGCCCGTATTATCTATAGCGTCTAGCGAATGGGAATCCATAACAGTGGCAGATCAGCTCAGGACCGGTGGCGCCAAAACCGACGGTAGGAAGCGGCGCTGGCACCAGCACAAGGTCGAGCGCCGCAATGATCTGATCGACGGCACCATCGAGGCGATCCGGCGTCGCGGCCAGTATGTGAGCATGGATGAGATCGCCGGTGAGATCGGCGTGTCCAAGACGGTGCTGTACCGCTACTTCGTCGACAAAAACGATCTGACCACCGCGGTGATGATGCGCTTCACGCAGGCCACGCTGATCCCGAACATGGCCAAGGCGCTGTCGTCGAATCTGGACGGTTTCGACCTGACCCGCGAGATCATCCGGGTCTATGTCGACACCGTGGCATCCGAACCCGAGCCGTATCGCTTCGTGATGGCCAACAGCTCCGCGGCCAAGAGCAAGGTGATCGCCGACTCCGAGCGGATCATCGCGCGCATGCTCGCCGTCATGCTGCGGATCCGGATGAGCCAGGTCGGGATGGATACCAGCGGCGCCGAGCCATGGTCCTACATGATCGTCGGCGCGGTGCAGCTGGCCACCCACTCCTGGCTACTGAACCCGCGGATGACCGCCGACGAGCTGATCGACTACCTGACCATGTTCGCCTGGAGCGCGTTGTACGGCATCGTCGAGGTCGGCGGTTCGCGCGAGCAGTTCAACAGTGCGCCGCACCCGTCGCCGAGATTGCCGTGGCGACGGGAGCGCGACGCCCGGTAGCGGTCAGTACGTGTAGAAGCCCCGACCGGACTTCTTGCCGAGCTGACCGGCCTCGACCATGCGCAGCAACAGTGGCGGCGCGGCGTAGAGCGGCTCCTTGAACTCTTCGTACATCTTGTCCGCGATCAGCTTGAGGGTGTCCAGGCCGACCAGGTCGGACAGCCGCAGCGGTCCCATCGGGTGCGACAGACCGGCGACGATCGCCTTGTCGATGTCGGCGACGGTGGCGAATCCGGACTCGAGCATGCGAACCGCGGCGAGCAGGTAGGGCACCAGCAGGGCGTTCACCACGAAGCCGGAGCGGTCCGAACAGCGCACCACCTGCTTGCCCAACACCGCACTGGCGAACTCCTCGGTGCGCGCGGCAGCGGCGTCGTCGGTGACCAGCGTGCTGACCAGCTCGACCAGCGGCAGTACCGGGACGGGGTTGAAGAAGTGCAGGCCCAGCACCCGCTGCGGGTTCTTGGTGGCGGCGGCGATCTTCATGATCGGAATGGACGACGTGTTCGACGCCAGCACTGCGTCCGGGTCGGTGATCACGGCGTCCAGCTCGGCGAAGATCTTGGACTTGACCGTGTCGTCTTCGATGACGGCCTCGATCACCAGCTGCCGGTCGGCCAGATCGGCCAGATCGGTGGTGAAGGTCAGGTTGCCGACGGCGTCGTCGCGCTCGCGCTCGGTGATCTTGCCGGCACTCACGCCACGGTCGAGCGACTTGACGATGCGGCCCCGGCCCGCGGTGACCAGTGCGTCGGTGGTCTCGAACACCTTCACGTCGACACCGGCCCGGGCGGACACCTCAGCGATGCCCGCGCCCATCTGGCCGGCTCCGATCACACCTACTCGTTGGATCGACACGTCACTCCCTTTCTATGCCGCGAGCGTGCACAGTTGTCCGGCTCCACGTGGGAAACACCGTACAACTGTGCACGCTCGCGGCCGGAGACCTAGTGGAACTGGCCCTCTTCGGTGGAACCGGCCAGCGCGGTGGTCGACGAGGTCGGGTCCACGGTGGTGGCGATCCGGTCGAAGTAGCCGGCACCGACCTCGCGCTGGTGCTTGGTGGCGGTGTAGCCGCGCTCCTCGGCGGCGAACTCGCGCTCCTGCAGCTCTACGTAGGCGCTCATCTGCTTGCGGGCGTAGCCGTGGGCCAGATCGAACATCGAGTAGTTCAGGGCGTGGAAGCCGGCCAGCGTGATGAACTGGAACTTGAATCCCATGGCACCCAGCTCGTTCTGGAACTTGGCGATGGTCGCGTCGTCCAGGTGCTGCTTCCAGTTGAACGACGGCGAGCAGTTGTAGGCCAGCATCTGGTCGGGGAACTCGCTCTTGACGCCCTCGGCGAACTTGCGCGCCAGCTCCAGGTCCGGGGTGCCGGTCTCCATCCAGATCAGGTCGGCGTAGGGGGCGTAGGCCTTGGCGCGGGCGATGCACGGCTCCAGGCCGTTCTTCACCCGGTAGAAGCCCTCAGCGGTCCGGTCACCGGTGATGAACGGCTGGTCGCGCTCGTCGACGTCGGAGGTGATCAGGGTCGCGGCCTCGGCGTCGGTGCGCGCGATCACCACGGTCGGGACGTCGGCCACGTCAGCAGCGAGCCGGGCAGACGTCAAAGTGCGGATGTGCTGCTGGGTCGGGATCAGCACCTTGCCGCCCAGGTGGCCACACTTCTTCTCCGAGGCCAGCTGGTCCTCCCAGTGCGAACCGGCGACGCCGGCGGCGATCATCGCCTTCTGCAGCTCGTAGACGTTGAGCGCACCACCGAAGCCGGCCTCACCGTCGGCGACGATCGGAGCCAGCCAGTTGTCCACCGAGGTGTCGCCCTCGACCTTGGCGATCTCGTCGGCGCGCAGCAGCGCGTTGTTGATCCGGCGCACCACCTGCGGCACCGAGTTGGCCGGGTAGAGGCTCTGGTCGGGGTAGGTGTGGCCGGACAGGTTGGCGTCACCGGCGACCTGCCACCCGGACAGGTAGATGGCCTTGAGGCCGGCCCGGACCTGCTGGACGGCCATGTTGCCGGTCAGCGCGCCCAGGGCGTTGATGTAGTCCATGCTGTGGAGCTGCTCCCAGAGCACCTCGGCGCCGCGGCGAGCCAGCGTGCTCTCCTCGACGACGTGGCCCTGCAGCGCGACGACGTCGGCCGGGGTGTAGGTGCGGGTGACGCCCTTCCACCGGGGGTTGTGGTCCCAGTCGTGCTGGATCTGCTCTGCGCTCTTCGGCGTGCCAACGGTCGACATGGATGCGCTCCTTTTGCGTTATCGATCGGCCGGGGACCACCGGAGCTTGCCGGACTTGCTAACACCCCGATCGATTCACTGGTGTGTTAAGCCGACCTTGGCACAGCACATCTGCCCAGGTCCAGCCGTTTCCATTGCCAAGTTCCGCTAGTTGCATCGACACGGATTGCAAAGGTTGCGAAGAAACGCCGGAGCGGCCGTCATGGAAACCGGCGGCTAAGCTACCGATCGGTAACAAGTCTGCACAGCTCAGCGCCGTTTTCAGCAGTACGCCCGTACTGACTAGAACGTGTTACAGCGGGAAGATCGCGGCCAGCGCCTTGACCTCGTCGCCGACCAGGTATGTGAGCGTTCTAACAGTGCGATCGACCAGTTCGGGGCCGAACTGATCTGTCGATCCGGCCGGGTGGACGTGCGAGGCGATCTCCAGTTTGTCCGCCAGCGCCACCGGCGCCTCATGCTCCAAGGTGACCCGCAACGGAGCCTTGAGCAGTTCCGGGTAACTCGACAGGTAGTCCTCGACCACGGTCCAGTACACCGAGTTGTTCATGTGGTCGAACAGGTCGATGTCGGTGAAGCGGACCGGGTAGTGGTGAATCTCCGCCGCGTCTTCGCGGCCACCGGCCTTCAGGTAGGCCTTCCAGCGCAGCCGGTCGACGCTGGTGGTGCGCTTGAGCCCGGCCTGGAAATCCTCGACGAGCAGCGATGGCCCCCGGGTCTCCCGGTTGATGTTGATCCAGAACGACTCGGCCTCGATCAAGCCGCCACCGCGCTTCCCGTCGATGCGCACCCGCATCTCACACCAGCGACTCGACGTTCCCGAACACCAGCGTCGGACCCGCAGCATGTCCTGGAATTCGATCGGCTCGATCAGGTCGATCATCGTCCGGCGCACGATCCACAGCGGGTGAACGTCCTGGTAGCCGCCCTCGCGCAGCTGATCCTGGCCGATGTCCTGGCTGTAGCGGGCGGCGCCGTCTAAGCGCAGCCGGCCGGTGCGGTCGATGTCGGCGACCCGCAGCGGCCACTGCCGGTCGAACACGTCGGGGTGCGGGTCCGGCACCGGCATCAAAACCTTGGCCAGACCGGTCGGCTCATCTGTCTGCTGCATCGACGCTCCCCTGGTTTTCCCTGAGCGATCATGCCATGCCAACACTGCGAATACCGCCTTCGCAGCGGGTAGCCTCGGCTGGGTGGCCAAGACCTATGTCGGCTCCCGAGTGCGTCAATTGCGCAGTGAGCGCGGGTTCAGCCAGGCGGCCCTGGCGCAGATGCTGGACATCTCCCCGAGCTACCTCAACCAGATCGAACACGACGTCCGGCCGCTGACGGTGGCGGTGCTGCTGCGCATCACCGAGGTGTTCGGGGTGGACGCCACCTTCTTCGCCTCCCACGACGACACCCGGCTGGTCGCCGAACTGCGCGAGGTCGCCATGGATCGCGATCTGGACCTCAACGTGGAATTGGCCGAGGTGGCCGAACTGGTCAGCGCACACCCGAAATTGGCGCGGGCCATGGTGAACCTGCACCGTCGCTACCGGATCACCACCGCGCAGCTGGCCGCGGCGACCGAGGAACGCTACTCCGACGGCAGCGGCACCGGCGCCATCACCATGCCGCACGAGGAGGTTCGGGATTACTTCTATCAGCGGCAGAACTACCTGCACGAATTAGACACCGCCGCAGAGGAACTCGCCACCCGGATGCGCCGGCATCAGGGCGAGCTGGCCGTCGAGTTGGCCAATCGGCTCACCGAGAAGCACGGTGTGCGGATCAACCGCCGGATCGACCTGGGCGAGACGGTGCTGCACCGCTACGACGCGGCCACCCGCACCCTGGACATGGGTCACCACCTGACCTGGGGACAGCGGGTGTTCAAGATGGCCGCCGAGCTGGCCTACCTGGAGTTCGACGACCAGATCTCCGCCCTGGTCGAAGAGGGCAAGTTCACCTCGAAGGACTCCCGCACGCTGGCCCGGCTGGGGCTGGCCAACTACTTCGCGTCGGCGATCGTGTTGCCCTACGGGCAGTTCCACGACAGCGCCGAGACGTTCCGCTACGACATCGAGCGGCTGTCGGCGTTCTACCGGGTCAGCTACGAGACCATCGCGCACCGGCTGTCCACCATGCAGCGGCCGTCGATGCGCGGCGTGCCGTTCTCCTTCGTCCGGGTGGACCGAGCCGGAAACATGTCAAAACGTCAGTCGGCCACCGGTTTTCACTTCTCGTCCAGCGGGGGTACCTGCCCGTTGTGGAACGTCTACGAGACGTTCGGCAACCCGGGCAAGATCGAAGTGCAGATCGCCGAGATGCCCGACGGCAGAAAATACCTGTGGGTGGCGCGCACCGTGGAACGCCGGGCGTCGCGCTGGGGCCAGCCCGACAAGACGTTCGCGATCGGGCTGGGTTGCGAACTGCGGCACGCCCACCGCCTGGTCTACTCCGAGGGGCTCGACCTGCAGGCCGGCCACGACGTCCCGGCCACCCCGATCGGGGCGGGCTGCCGGGTCTGCGAACGCGACAACTGTCCGCAGCGGGCGTTCCCGGCGCTGGGCCGCGACCTGGATCTCAACGAACATCGCAGCACGGTGTCGCCGTATCTGGTAAAGCAACAGCAGTGACAGAACGTATCCCCGAAGCCCCCGGCCTGCGCGACCTCGGCATCGCCAACTGGGTGGTCTGCAAAGTCGTCGCCGCCCGCCAGCGTGTGCCGCGTGCGCACCTGTTCACCACACTGGGCCAGCACAAGCGGCTGATGTGGTCCTGGCTGCCGTTCGGCGGTGTGCTGATGCGCGGCGGCAAGCTCTCCACCCAAGACACCGAACTGGTGATCTTGCGGGTGGGCCACCTGCGCGACAGCCGGTACGAGCTGCAGCACCATCGCCGGATGGCCCGCGCCGCCGGCATCGACGACGCCACCCAGGAGCTCATCTTCGAAGGCCCCGGCGCGGCCGGGCTCACCGACCGCCAGCGCGTCATGCTGACCGGCATCGACGAACTCGTGCAGACCCGCACCCTCTCGGATGCCACCTGGGCGCAGCTGGCCGAGCATCTGGACCGACCCCGGCTGATCGAATTCGTCATGCTGACATCCCAATACGACGCGCTGGCCGCGACCTTGAGTGCGCTGCGGGTCCCACTGGACTTCGACGAGTAGCGCTGCGTGACCAAATCCGTTCTTCGCGACCTCGCCATTGCCGGCGGCGGAACGCTGCTGATCGCGCTGGTGCTGATCGTGGTCGGTCGCATGCTGGCGCGCCGCGGCGCCGGGCCGTTGGTGACCCGCAAGATTCCGCACGCGCTGTGCGGGCTGTTCGCGGCGGTGGCCGCCTTCCAGCTGACCAATGGCACGGTGGTGGCCGGCGTGCTCGCCGCGGCGACACTGGCGCTGGCGTTCATCGTGGAACGCGGCCTGGTTCCGGTGCCGGGAGTGTTCGACGGAACCCGTTCGCGGGACTACGGATTGGTGGCGTTCGCCGGTGGGGCGCTGCTCGCGACGCTGGCGTTCTGGCCGGACCGGGTCGCCATCGCCGGCGGGGTGGTGGTGCTGGGCCTGGCTGACGCCGGTGCGGCGCTGATCGGTCAGCGCTTCGGGCGGCACCAGGTCACCGCGGGCGGCGGGGTGCGCACACTTGAAGGTTCGGTGGCGTTCGTGGCGATCGCGTTCGCGGTGTCCTGGACGTTCTGCACCGTGTGGCTGGAACTGAATTCGTTCATGGCGGTGACAGTGTCGATCTTCGTCGCGCTGACCACCGCAGCCGTCGAGTTGCTGGTGCTGCCGGCGGCGGACAACCTGCTGATCACGCCGTGGGTCGCGCTGCTGCTGCATGTCGCCCAGGAACTGTCCACCGACGACGCATTGCGCTGGCTGGCCGCGGCCGTATTCGGCTGCGCCATAGTGCCGTTCATGCTCCGGATGCGCTGGCTTGATCTGCCGGGTGCGCTATGCGGCGGCCTGATCGCCGGTGTCGCCGTCGGCCTCGGCGGGTGGGGGTGGATCATCCCGGCCGCGTTGTTCTTCTCGCTGACCAGTGTGCTCACCGGGTATCGGCGGCCGGTTCGGTCCGACGGCATGCGCAGCATGAGTCAGGTCGCGGTGAACGCCGGCCTTCCGGTATTGGTGCCGGTGATCGGTTACGCCTTCACCGGTGACCCGCTCTGGTACGCGGTGTCCATCGGCGGGGTCGCGGCCGGCATCGCCGACTCGTGGGCCTCGGAGATCGGCCGGTTCTCCAAGCAGGATCCGGTGTCGGTGCGGACCCGCGGCCGCGTCGCCAAGGGCACCTCAGGGGCCATCTCGCCGTTGGGTTCGGCGGCGACGGTGGGTGGCGCGCTGGCGGTGGGATGCTTCGGCGCCGTGTTCGGCGGGCTGGCGATGATTCCCGTCGGTCTGCTGGCCGGGATCGCCGGCTCGGCGGTGGACACCCTGATCGGCGCCGGCGTGGAGGCGCGCTACCTATGCGGCTCCTGCGGCGCCACGGTGGAGGACCGCCTGCACTGCGGCGCGCCCACGCAGCCGTCGTCGGGGTGGCGGTGGGTGGACAACGACGTCGTCAACGCGTGCGCCAACGTAACCGGGATGGTGGTGGGGTTTGCCGTCTTCTGGCTGGTCGCGTAACCCGCGGACCCCGGGGCGACGGCTCAGAAGTTGATCATGTGGCCGGCCAGGCCGTGGAAGCACTCCTGCAGCGCCTCGGACATGGTCGGGTGGGTATGCACGTTGCGGGCCAGCTCGCCCGCGGTCAGATCCCACTTCTGCGCCAGGGTGAGCTCCGGCAGCAGCTCGGAGACGTCGTGGCCGACCAGGTGCCCGCCGATCAGCTCGCCGTAGCGGGCGTCGGCGATCAGCTTCACAAACCCGCTCGGGTCACCCACCCCGTGCGCCTTGCCGTTGGCGGTGAACGGGAACTTGACCACCTTCACGTCGTAACCCTCGGCGCGGGCCTGCTCCTCGGTGAGCCCGAAGCTGGCCACCTGCGGCTGGCAGAACGTGGCACGCGGCATCATCCGGTAGTCGCCCAGCGACATGGTCTCGGCACCGGCGATGGTCTCGGCGGCCACGACGCCCTGTGCCTCGGCGACGTGGGCGAGCTGCAGCAGGCCGGTGACGTCACCGATGGCGTAGATGTGCGGCTGCGAGGTCTGCAGGTACTCCCCGACGCCGATGGCGCGCCGATCGGTCAGCGCCACCCCGGCCGCCTCCAGGCCGTAGCCGTCGACGTTGGGTGCAAAACCGATGGCCTGCAACACCTTGTCGGCCTGCAGGGTCTCGGTGGCACCGTCCTTGCTGACCACCACCGACACCGTCGAGCCGTCGTCGGTGATGGATTCCACCTTGGTGCCGGTGCGGATCTTGACGCCCAGCTTCTTGAACTGCTTCTCGATCTCCTTGGACACCTCGGCGTCCTCGTTGGGCAGCGCCCGCGGCAGGAACTCCACCACCGTGACGTCGACGCCGTAGTTGGACAGCACGTAGGAGAACTCCATGCCGATCGCGCCGGCGCCGGCGATGATGATCGATTTCGGCAGCTCGCGGGACAGAATCAGCTGTTCGTAGGTGACGACGTTGTCCGACAGCGACGTTCCCGGCACCAGCCGGGTACTGGAGCCGGTGGCGATGATCGCGTTGGAGAAGGTGACGGTCTCGGTGCCGCCGTCATTGAGGGCGACCGAGAGGGTGTTGGCGTCGGTGAAGGTGCCGTAGCCGTGGATCTCGGTGATCTTGTTCTTCTTCATCAGGAAGTGCACGCCGGCGACCCGGCCCTCGGCGACCTTGCGGCTGCGGTCGAACGCCGCGCCGTAGTCGAAGCTGGCGGTGCCGCTGATCCCGAACACGTCGGCCTCGCGGTTGAAGATATGCGCCAGTTCGGCGTTGCGCAGCAACGCTTTCGACGGGATACAGCCGACGTTGAGGCAGACCCCGCCCCAGTACTTCGGTTCGATGATGGCGGTGTTCAAGCCCAGCTGGGCGGCACGAATGGCCGCGACATAACCACCGGGGCCGGCTCCGAGGACTACGACGTCATAGTGGGTCACCCGCCCACCCTATCGGGCCGCCGAACGGTGCAGGCGTTCCCGTGTCGGGTGTGCGGAAACCTGGTGCGGCATGCCGTTTTGCCGACAAATCCGCACAGCTTGTCGTACACAGCATCATGCATGTATACATGCACTATGGCCACGAAAACCATCTCCGTCGACCTTGAGGCCTACGAGCGCCTCCGGGCGGCTCGTAGATCCCCTGACGAGTCGTTCTCCCGGGTCATCAAGCGCGCCCATTGGCGTGACGACACCCGTACCGCCGCGGCGCTGCTCGACGCGCTGGCCGGAACGCCGGTGGTCGATGCGGACGTGCTGGCGCGACTCGACGAGGCACAGCAGGCCGACACACCCCCCCAGGACCGATGGCACTCCGGCTGAGCGTCGACACCAGTTTCCTGATCGACCTGCAGCGCGAGCGGTCTGCCGGCGATGCCGACGGTGCGGCGCACCGGCTGCTGAAAGGCTCGCCCGAGGCCGAACTGTTCCTGTCCACGGTGGCCCTGGGCGAATTCGCTGAAGGCTTCGACCAGCCCGACCACCCCGTCGTCAACGCCGTCCGCAACGGGCACACCCTGGCGCCGATCGACGAGCAGACTGCACTGACCTACGCCCGGGTGTCGCGGGAGCTGCGCCGGCGCGGTGAACTGATCGGCGCCAATGACCTGTGGATCGGCTGCACCAGCCTGCGACTGGGTATCCCGATCGTCACCGCGAATGTTGTGCATTTTCACCGCATCAGCGGCTTGGGCATCGTTCAATATCGCTGATCCGTGCTCTACGCATATGATGCGGCGGTCAGGTGATCGAGGGCGTTCGGCTGGCGAATCCGTTCAGTACGGGATGACTCCGCCGACGCAACGGCTGGCGTGCTCGCAGAAGTAGTGGCCGTAGAGCGGGGCCGCGGCGGCCGCCGAGGCGAACACCGCCGACATCAACGCGATCGCCACCGCCGACGTCAACGGCCGCTCCCCCGCCATCGCCACGATCAGCCCACCCACCATGCACACCACCGCGTAGACCACCACGACGAACACCGCCGGGGTCTTGTCGGCCAGCGAATACCACCAGGAGAACAGGCCCAGCCCGATCCCGGCCGCCGGTATCCAGACCGCCAGCAGCACCAGGACCAGGTGCCACCACTTGAGGAACCGGAGCTGACCGGCGACCACCATCGACTTCGACGGCGAAGCAGGCTTGGAAGGCTCCTCCGGTTCTTGTGCCGCGAGTACCGGCTCGGGTTCCGGAGCGGGCTCGGGGGTCGGTTCGCTGAGATCGGAGGGCAGCGGCGTCGGATGCGGCCCGGTGTCCAGGCTCGGCGGCCAGTGCGGCTCGGTCAGGGGCATGGCCCCGGTGTCTGCCCCGGTGTCGGCGGAGTCAGGCACCGGAGACCACCTGGATCGCCGCCAGCGTCCCGAACCAGCCGACGGCCATCGCCAGCAGCGCCGCGCCCAACGCGGTCACCCACCGTCGCGACGACACGAACACCAGGACCAGGCCGGTGATGCTGGGCCCGCCGAGCACCAGGGCTATCGCGGCGTCGGGGCGCAGCGGTCCCCGCACCAACAGCGTCAACCCGATTCCGGTCAGAATGCCGACCGCCGCACCGACGAGCATCACACTGCTCAACAACCACGGGCGCGGCAGGGGTATCACACCAGCAAATTTTACGGCGGCGACGCCGGTCAGCGGGGTAACGACCCGGTCATCGGCGGCACGTCTTGCAGCGCTGCGTTCTCAGCGTCGGTGAACGCCCGGCCGCGGGACAGAAACCGCATGCCCTCGGGCGCCTCCAGGCTGAACCCGCTGCCCCGGCCCGGCACCACGTCGATGATCAGCTGGGTGTGCTTCCAGGCCTCGAACTGCGGCCCGGAGATCCACACCCCCACCCCGGCCGCGTCCCCGTCGAGCACCCCGAGCAGCACGTCGTAGTCACCGATTATGAAGTCCCCGTCGGGGTAACACATCGGTGCCGAGCCGTCGCAGCAACCGCCGGACTGGTGAAACATCACCGGACCGTGACGCGCCACCAGCCGGGCCACCAGTTCGGCGGCCGGGGCGGTGATCGTCACCCGGTCCGGTGCGTCCATCAGAAAGGGCCCATCAGAAAAGACCGGTCGCCTGTTCGGAATAGGACACCAGCAGGTTCTTGGTCTGCTGGTAGTGGTCGAGCACCATCTTGTGGTTCTCCCGGCCGATCCCGGACTGCTTGTAGCCGCCGAACGCGGCGTGTGCTGGGTAGGCGTGATAGCAGTTCACCCACACCCGGCCGGCCTGGATGTCCCGGCCGGCCCGGTAGGCGGTGTTGCCGTCGCGGCTCCACACCCCGGCCGCCAGGCCGTAGAGGGTGTCGTTGGCGATCGAGATGGCGTCGTCGTAGTCGGAGAACGACGTCACCGACACCACCGGGCCGAAGATCTCCTCCTGGAAGACCCGCATCTTGTTGTGCCCGGCGAAGATCGTCGGCTGCACGTAGAAACCACCCGATAGCTCGCCGCCGAGTTCGGCGCGCTCGCCACCGGTGACCACCCGGGCACCCTCGTCTTTGCCGATCTCGATGTAGGACAAGATCTTTTCCAGCTGGTCGTTGGAGGCCTGCGCGCCGATCATCGTGGTGGCATCCAGCGGGTCGCCCTGGCGGATCGCCTTGGTGCGGATCGCCGCCAACTCAAGGAACTCGTCGTGGATGTCGGACTGGATCAGCGAACGCGACGGGCAGGTGCACACCTCACCCTGGTTGAGCGCAAACCCTGCGAACCCCTCTAGGGCCTTGTCCTGGAAGCCGTCGTTGGCCGCCAGCACGTCGGAGAAGAAGATGTTGGGGCTCTTGCCGCCCAGCTCCAGCGTCACCGGGATCAGGTTCTGGCTGGCGTACTGCATGATCAGCCGACCGGTGGTGGTCTCGCCGGTGAAACCGATCTTGGCGATCCGATTACTCGACGCCAGCGGCTTGCCGGCTTCGACACCGAATCCGTTGACCACGTTGAGGACTCCGGCCGGCAGCAGGTCACCGATCAGGCCCATCAGGAACAGGATGGACGCCGGAGTCTGCTCGGCGGGTTTGAGCACGACGGCGTTACCGGCCGCCAGCGCCGGCGCCAGCTTCCAGGCCGCCATCAGGATCGGGAAGTTCCACGGGATGATCTGGCCCACCACACCCAGCGGCTCGTGGAAGTGGTAGGCCACGGTGTCGTCGTCGAGCTGGGACAGCGCGCCCTCCTGGGTGCGGATCGCCGAGGCGAAGTAGCGGAAATGGTCCGCCGCCAGCGGGATATCGGCGGCCAGACACTCCCGGATCGGCTTGCCGTTGTCCCATACCTCGGCCACCGCGAGCGCCTCGCGGTTCGCGTCGATCCGGTCGGCGATCTTGTTGAGGACCTCCGCCCGCTGGGCCGGGGAGGTCTTTCCCCACGCCGGGGCGGCGGCGTGCGCGGCGTCCAGCGCCTTGTCGATGTCGGCCGCCGTCGAGCGCGGGATCTCGCAGAACGGCTGGCCGGTGACCGGCGTGGTGTTCTCGAAGTACTCACCGCCGGTCGGTGCCACCCACTGGCCGCCGATGAAATTCCCGTAACGGGACTCGTAGCTCATCAGTGCGCCGGCAGAACCCGGGCGCGCGAAAACGGTCATCGGCCTAACCCCTAGTTTTCGATGGTGTTGTACACATCACACTACCGCCGTTGCCACAATGTCCTCCATGGCTGGTGACCCGCTGGACGACAAGTACCTCTGGCTCGAAGACGTCACCGGAGACGACGCGCTGGACTGGGTGCGGGCGCAGAACACACCGACCGTCGACGAGTTCGCCGGCGAGGACTTCGAGGCGATGCGCACCGCCGCCCTCGAGGTCCTCGACACCGACGCCCGGATCCCCTACGTGCGTCGCCGCGGCGACTATCTGTACAACTTCTGGCGCGATGGCGCCAACCCACGCGGCCGGTGGCGGCGCACGTCCCTGGACAGCTACCGCAGTTCCGCGCCCGAGTGGGACGTGGTGATCGACCTCGATGAGCTGGCCCGCACCGACGACGAGAACTGGGTGTGGGGCGGCGCGAACGTCATCGAACCCGACCACACCCGCGCCCTGGTGTCGTTGTCCCGTGGTGGCTCGGACGCCGTCGTGGTTCGCGAATTCGATATGACAGCAAGAGAATTCGTTCCGGACGGGTTCACGCTAGCTGAGGCCAAGACCCGGATCGGCTGGGAGGACGAGGACACCGTGCTGGTGGGCACCGACTTCGGCGCCGATTCGTTGACCGAGTCCGGTTACCCGCGGATGGTCAAGCGGTGGCGCCGTGGGCAGGACCTGTCGCAGGCGGAGCTGGTGTTCGCCGGGTCGGTGACCGACGTCGTGGTGGCGGCCGGCCGGGACCGCACACCCGGGTTCGAGCGAACGCTCGTGTCGCGGGCCATCGATTTCTTCAACGACGAGGTCTATGAGCTGCGCGATGGCGAGCTGATCCGGATCGACGCGCCTACCGATGCGACGGTGTCCGCCCACCGGCAGTGGCTCCTGATCGATCTGCGCACCGACTGGGTCACCGCCACAGACACCTACCGCGCCGGTTCACTGCTGGCCGCGAACTACGACGAATTCCTCTCCGGCACAGCCGTGTTGAGTGTAGTCTTCGAACCCGATGAGCACACCGCGCTACACCATTACGCGTGGACCCGCGACCGGCTGGTGCTGGTCACCCTGCACGACGTGGCGAGCCGGGTAGAGGTCATCACGCCGGGCGATTGGGAGCGGCGTCCGGTCGCCGAGGTGCCGGCGAACACCAACACCGTGATCGCCACCGCCGACCACACCGGTGATGAGATCTTCCTGGACTCCAGCGGATTCGACCGTCCGTCGCGGCTGCTGCACGGTCCGGTGGACGGTCCATTGACCGAGATCAAGGCCGCCCCGGCCTTTTTCGATGCCGATGGCCTGGACGTCAGCCAGCACTTCGCGACGTCGAAGGACGGCACCGCGATCCCCTACTTCGTGGTGCGCCCGGCCGGCGCCACCGGGCCGACCCTGCTGGGCGGCTACGGCGGGTTCGAGGTGGCCCGCACCCCAGGCTATGACGGCGTGCTAGGCCGGCTGTGGCTGTCCCGCGGTGGCACCTACGTGCTGGCCAACATCCGCGGCGGCGGCGAGTACGGCCCCGGCTGGCATACCCAGGCGATGCGGTCCGGTCGGCATCTGGTGGCTGAGGACTTCGCAGCGGTGGCAACCGATCTGGTGGACCGCGGCATCACCACGGTGGACCGGCTGGGCGCGGTGGGCGGCAGCAACGGTGGGCTGTTGATGGGCATCATGCTCACCGCCTATCCCGAGCTGTTCGGCGCACTGGTCTGTCAGGTACCGCTGTTGGACATGCGCCGCTACCACCTGTTGCTCGCCGGTGCGTCCTGGGTCGCCGAGTACGGCGACCCGGACAACCCGCAAGACTGGGAATTCATCTCCAAATACTCTCCGTACCAGAATATTTCGGATTCACGTGACTACCCCCCGGTGCTGATCACCACCTCCACCCGCGACGACCGCGTTCACCCGGGGCATGCCCGCAAGATGGCCGCCGCACTCGAAGAGCTCGGCCACAAGGTCTGGTATTACGAGAATATCGAGGGCGGCCACGGCGGCGCCGCCGACAACGCCCAAGCGGCGTTCAAGTCCGCGCTGAGCTTCTCGTTCCTGTGGCGGATGCTGGGCGGCAAGGGCTGAGCGTTACCCGGCCCCGGTGTTGCGGGCCCATGCGGTTCGTAGTTCCTGCCCGTAGTTGTCTTGGCGCATACGCAGATCGGCGTAGACCAGCATCTGCAGGCAGCGGACCACGCCGAACACCACCGGCACGATGACCAGGACCACCACCGGGGTGACCGTGGGGAACAACACCGACAGCACCACCACCGGTGTCACGGCGACGATCCACACCAGGTTGATCGCGATGACTCGTCCCACGGCCGGTCGACAGATCTCGATCGAACGCCGGAATGAGTCTGCGACTCCACGCTTTTCGAGAACCAGCACCACCGGCGACAGGCACAGCAGAATGGAGACGAACACCGACGCCAGGCCACCGACCACCAGCGTGGGCACCAGCGCGGTGTAGAACACGCTGGAAGCCGCGACGACCTGAACCACCAGCATGACCGTCAAGATCAGGTAGTAGGTGCCGGTCAACCGGCCGACCGCATACTTGCGCCGTTTGGCACGGTGAAACATCTCGTCGAATCGGATCGGCTGGCCGCGCACCGCGCAGTCGGCTGCCTTGGTGGCGATGCTGATCATCAGCCCGTCACCGGGCAGCATGGCTGCGAGGAACGCCAAGGCCACCACCACGATCAGTGCGACCGCACCGGGGCGCAGATCCCCGCCGCCGCCGACGACCATGCCGGCCAGCTGCGGTGAACCCATGACCTTCTCGACAGTCTGGGTGACTGCGACCAGTGCCACCACCAGGCCGGTGAGAATGACTGCGGGTACTCCGATCAGCGTCGGCCAGTTCCGCCACACGATCTTGACGACGCCGGCGTACAGTTCGGCAATCGTCATGGGGCGAAACGGGATCGGGGGATTGCGGTCGTCCGGGGCCGGCTCGTCACGCGGTAGCGCCCAGCCGCGGTTCGCGCACGCCGCCTGGACGTCGGCCGGCCAGACGGTCTGGTGGTGGCGGGTGTATGCCCAAGCGCAGAGGTAGGCCGCGGCGGCGAACCAGCAGCCGATACCCGGCCAGGTGAGCAGCGCCAGCACCACCCACAACACGGCCAGGGCACACATCGCATGGTGCGGCCGGAAGTCGAATCGTGCCGTGTCGGGCTTGCTCATGGACGTGTCAACCTCCCGTGGTTGATCGTCAATTATGGCAATCAGCGCGGCCCACGGGTGTCGATCGTTCAGTCGACATGTCTTTGGGTGGCTATTTGGACTTGCGCAGCCCACCCATGAGCGCGACACCCACGCCCACCAGCACCAGCGCCCCGCCGGTCGCCAGCGTGAGGCTCAGCCACAGATGCAGGCTGCCCTCGGCGGCGTCCACCATGGCGTCGGCGATCCGGCGAATGTCGCCGGTGGCCTGGTTGAGCAGCTGGTCGAGGTAGCGCCGCCCCACTTCGATCACCGACCAGGCGCCGGCCCCCACCAGCAGTGCCGAGACACCCAGACCGGCCAAGGCTCGCCCGCGATGACGCGCGCCGACCAGGGTGCATACGGCGCACAACCCGGTCATTGCGGCCAGCACCACGCTGAGCATCGGTCCCCACACCGGAAGCCGGTGCAGTCCGGCGGGGCGTATCACCTCCGTCGAGGTCGATGTCAACGGCACCGTCATCGAGGCGGGCACCGTGACCGGGTAGTCCGACAGCAGTTGGGCGAACGCGTCGTCGCGCAGCATCGGCGCCACGTCGATCTCCCAGGGCCCGAGGTCGCCGACGTTGAGCAGCCACGCGTGCCCGTCCCGGTTGACGCGGACGAACTGCGTCGGAAACGACGGCCCGGCGGTGTATTCGCGAGCCGCCCGCCGCACCGATGACGGGTCGACGGAGAAACCCGCGCCGCGGATCAACTGCACGGCCTGGGCGCTGAGTTCGGCCGCGACCGCGTCCTGCAGACCCGGCTGGCCGGCGGCCCGTTCGGCAAGGCGCGCATAGCCGTCACCGTCGATCAGGTTGTACTGCGCCCACGCGGTCGGCACCGCGGCCGCCAGACTCACGGTGGCCAGCAACCAGAACAGCGCCGCCGTCAGCGCACGCACTATTTGGCGGTGCGGCGCGGACGCGCCAGCGCCATCCGGGTCATCAGCCCGTTCATCCGCGCCAGTGCCTTGAGAGAATTGTGGTAGTAGTTGCCGCCGGCCCCCACGTTGGTACGCGGCGCGACGACGGTCTCCTGCCGGCAGAACTTGCGGATTCCGTCGACGCCGCCGAACCGCGCGCCGATACCCGAGGTCTTCCAGCCGCCCATCGGCGCCGTGGTGCACATCAGGTTGGAGATCACGTCGTTGACGTTCACCGCTCCACAATCCAGTTGCAGGGCAATGTCTTTGGCCCGAGCGACATCGCGGGAGAACACCGAGGCGCTCAGCCCGTAGACGCTGTCGTTGGCGAGCCGGATCGCCTCGTCGACGCTGCTGACCTTCATGATCGGCAGCGTCGGGCCGAAGGTCTCCTCGGTCATGCAGGCCATCGAGTGATCGACGTCGACAAGCACGGTGGGCTCGAAGAAGGCACCCGGACCCGCCGCACGCTTACCGCCGGTCAGCGCACGCGCCCCGGCGGCGACCGCCTCGTTGACGTGGCGCTCGGCGATGGCCAGCTGCGCATCGCTGATCAGCGACCCGAAGTGCTTCCCCTCACCGGAGCCCATCTCCAGCGCCTCCACGTCGCGGACCACCGCGGCGACGAACTTGTCGTAGACGGCGTCGAGCACATACACCCGCTCGACGGACACACAGGTCTGGCCGGCGTTGAACATCGCCCCCCACACCGCGGCGTGCGCGGCCAGGTCGATGTCGGCGTCTTCGCAGACGATCATCGGGTCTTTGCCGCCCAGTTCCAGGCTGTAGGGCAGCAGCCGGCTCGCGGCCCGCTCGGCCACCTTGCGTCCGGTACCGGTGGAACCGGTGAACTGCACGTAGTCGGAGTTGTCGATCACCGCTTCGGCGACCTCGCGGGCGCCCTGGACCACCGCGAACACGTCCGGGCCGCCGGCGGCCTTCCATCCCTGGCTCAGCAGCTCAGCGGTGAGCGGGGTCTGCTCGGACGGCTTGAGAAGCACCGCGCAGCCGGCCGCCAGCGCGCCGATGGCGTCCATCAGCGCGTTGGCCACCGGGTAGTTCCACGGCGCGATCACACCGACCACCGGCCGCGGCCGGAAGTGGATGGCGACCTTCTTGATCCGCATCATGGGCAGCGACGCCGGGCGGGTCTCGGGCGCCATCGCTTCGTCCATCACCTTGATCACGTACGACAGGATCATGATCAGCAGCGGCACTTCCTGCGCGGCGTCGGTGCTGGACTTGCCGGTCTCGGCGATCAGCAGCTTCTCGATCTCGTCGCGGTTGTCGCCCAGCCAGATCGCGAAACGGGACAGCACCTTGGCCCGGCTCTTGGCGCCGCGGCGCTCCCATTCGCGCTGGGCGGTGCGCAGGCCGGTGGCAATGCCTTGGACGTCCGACGCATCGGTCCAATGCACCTCGCCGGCGACCTCACCGCTGGCGGGGTTGAGCACGGTGTCGGTGCCCGAGAAGGTGGGGGCTGGATTCGTGGTGGTCATGGGCGCCATGCTAGTCCGGTTTGTGATCCGGATCGCACCCGGTCTCGACAGGTGTCAAGTCAGTCCTTCAGACCCCGCAGGTACGCGGCCTGACCCAGGTGCTGGGCGCAGTCGTCGATGACGCTGACCAGCCGCACACCGGCGGTGACAGGCGGGTCCCAGTGGGTGTCGACGACGCGGGCCAGCTCGTCGGCGGTAACACCGTCGAGGTAGTCCAGCGTCAACTGGTGCACGCTGCGGTAATAGCCGGCCAGCAGTTCCGCGGGTGCGTCGACCTTGGCGACTTCGGCCGGGCCGTGGCCGTACCCGCTGTCATCGGGCGGCAGGTCGAGGGCGAACCGGCCCACCCAGCCGTCGCGGGTCCAGGCCTGCTCGACGCCCGCGACCTGGGCCACCTGGATGTCTTGGCACCGGGCGCTGTGCCACACGAGCCACGCGATGCTGTTGGCCTTCGGCGTCGGCCGATACCGGGCCACCTCCTCGGTGAGTCCGTCGGTGACTGCGTCGCTGTGCTCGATCAGCCGGGTGAACGCGTCGCGGAGCAGATCCCGCAGGGCCGCCGTCGGGTCGGTACCGGTCATACCGGCTGACGCTACGCCTGGTGGCAGACGGCCTCGACGTTGTTGCCGTCGGGATCGCGGACGAAGGCGCCGTAGTAGTCGGGGTGGTACTCGGGCCACAGTCGCGGGGCGTGCAGTGATTCGGCGCCGAGCGCCAGTGCGGTGTCGTAGAACGCCTGCACCTGGGCGTGATCGGCGGCGGCGAACGCGACGTGAATCTCCCGGTTGGGACCCGAGGCGTCACCAGCGGCGGCGTCGGCGATCCAGAATGCCGGGTGACCGTCGCGGCCGTACCCGATGGCCGGCCCCAAATCGAGCTCTCGGCTGTAGCCGAGTACGGCCAGCACCGTGTCGTAGAACTGCTGCGATGCGGCGTAGTCGGTGCAGTTGATGCCGAAGTGGTCGATCATTTCAGCCATCCTGGCACGAGATGCCGACACGGTCGTAGATTGGTTGGGTGAGTTTCGACCTCATCGTCCGAAACGGGACGGTCGTCGACGGGCTGGGCGGCAGCCCGTTCGTCGGTGACGTCGCGGTGCGCGACGGGGTGATCGTCGAGATCGGTCCGGCGGTCGGTAGGGCCGGCGGGGCCCAGCACGTGATCGATGCGACCGGGCTTCTGGTGACACCGGGTTTCATCGATCTGCACACCCACTACGACGGGCAGTCGATCTGGTCGGATCGGCTCAATCCCTCATCGGCCCATGGCGTGACGACCGCATTGATGGGCAACTGCGGGGTGGGTTTCGCGCCGTGCCGGTTGGCCGACCACGACGTGCTGGTGGACCTGATGTCCGGCGTCGAAGACATTCCCGGTGTGGTGATGACCGACGGCCTGCCGTGGACCTGGGAAACGTTCCCGCAGTTCATGGATGCCGTCGACCAACGCCACCGGGACATCGACGTTGCGGCGTTCCTGCCGCATTCACCACTGCGGGTCTACGTGATGGGCCAGCGCGGTGCCGACCGCGAGCCCGCAACTCCAGAGGATCTTGAGCACATGCGCCGGCTGGCCCGCGAGGCCGCCGAGGCTGGGGCGCTTGGGTTCTCGTCGTCGCGACTGATGACCCACCGTACAAAAACCGGTTCGCAGATTCCCAGCTACGACGCCTCTTTCGCCGAGATCCAGGCGATCAGCCGCGGCCTGGCCGACGGCGGAGGCGGCCTGATCCAGTTCGTCCCGGATCTGCCCGCCGGTGCATATCAGCCTGTGCTGCAACAGGTATTCGACGCGGCAATCGAATCAAGTCTGTCGGTGACCTTCAGCCTGCTGATCGGCAACACCGGCCCGCCGCTCTGGCAAGACGCCATGGCCATGGTGGAGGCGGCCAACGGGTCGGGCGCCGCGATCACCGCGCAGGTCTTCCCCCGCCCGATCGGCCTCATGGTCGGCCTGGACTTGAGCATCCACCCGTTCGTGCTGTACCCCAGCTACCGCAGAATCGCGGGCCTGCCACTGGCCGAGCGCGTCGCCGAAATGCGCAAACCCGAGGTCCGCCAGCAGATTCTGGCCGACTCGCCCAGTATCGTCCCGACCAATCCGCTCGCCTACATGGCCCAGTCCTGGGACTGGACCTTCCCGCTGGACGACGACGCCGACTACGAGCCCGAGGAAGCGAAAAGCATTGCGGCACGGGCCAAAGCCCGCGGCGTCTCCCCCGTCGAGGAAGCCTATGATCGGCTGCTCGACGACGACGGCCGCGCGATCCTGCTCGACGCACTGGCCAACTTCGAGAACAACTCCCTGGACACCGTCGGCACCCTGATGCGCCGCGATGACGTGGTGCTGGGCCTCGGTGACGGTGGCGCGCACTACGGGATGATCTGCGACTCCAGCTTTCCCACCTACGTTCTGACGCACTGGGCACGCGACCGCGCTTCCGGGCGCCTCAGCGTCGAGGTGGCGGTCCGCGAATTGACGTCCGTACCCGCCCAGGTCGCGGGCCTTGCGGACCGGGGCCGGATCGCGGTGGGCTACAAGGCCGACCTCAACGTGATCGATCACCAGAACCTGCGTCTGCACAGGCCGGTGGTCACCTACGACCTGCCCGCCGGCGGGCGTCGGCTCGATCAGACCGCAGATGGCTACGTCGCGACGGTGGTTGCCGGCGAGATCATCGCCGAGAACGGCAAACCCACCGCCGCGCGGCCCGGCAGGCTGGTGCGGGGCCGGCAACCAGCGCCGGCCTGACCCGGATCAGAGCATCCGTTGCGGTGGAGTGGATTTCGCCACTAATTCGCCGTCAGCGGTCACCGCGTCACCCAGCACCACGTCGATGCGGGCCAGGATTTCGTCCGGGATCCGCACCCCGGATGCCTTGACGTTCTCGGTGACCTGCTCCGGGCGCGACGCCCCGACCAGCGCGGCGGCGACATTGTCGTTCTGCAGCACCCAGGCGATCGCCAACTGTGCGGTGGTGAGCTCCAGCTCTGCGGCGATCGGCGCCAGCTGCTGCACCCTGCTCAGCACGTCGTCGGTCATGAACCGTTTGATGAAGTTCGCACCGCCCTTCTCGTCGGTGGCCCGCGACCCGGCCGGCGGCGGCCGGCCCGGCAGGTACTTGCCCGACAGCACGCCCTGGGCCATCGGCGACCAGACGATCTGACTCAGGCCCAGTTCCCGACAGGTCGGGACCACCTCGGGTTCGATGATCCGCCACAGCATCGAGTACTGCGGCTGGCTGGAGATCAGCGAGACGCCGAGCTGGCGGGCCAGCCCGTGCGCGTTGCGGATCTGCTCGGGCGTCCACTCGCTGACCCCGATGTAGCGCGCCTTACCGGCCCGGACGATGTCGGCGAAGGCCTGCATGGTCTCCTCCAGCGGGGTGAAGGAGTCGTAGCGGTGTGCCTGGTAGAGGTCGACGTAGTCGGTGCCCAGCCGGCGCAGCGACCCGTCGATGGCGTCCATCATGTGCTTGCGGGACAGGCCGGTGTCGTTCTTGCCGAGCGGGGCCGGGCCGATCGGCCAGTACACCTTGGTGAAGATCTCCAGCGACTCGCGTCGTTGACCATTCAACGCAGCGCCGAGCACCTCCTCGGCACGCCCGTTGGCGTAGACGTCGGCGGTGTCGAAGGTGGTGATACCGGCGTCCAGTGCGGCATGCACGCACTCGGTGGCGACGTCGTTCTCGACCTGCGAGCCGTGGGTGAGCCAGTTGCCGTAGGTGATCTCGGAGATCTGCAGGCCGGACTTGCCCAGGTAGCGGAATTCCATAGGTTCATCTTGCCCAACTCAGCCGGGCGGCACCGGCGTCTGGTCGAATTGCTGGACCATTGTGGATAATTCGGCTCGGGTGGCGACACCGGCTTTGACCGTCGCCCGGTAGACGTGGCCCTCCACCGTGCGCACCGACAACGACATCGCCTCGGCGATGTCGCGGTTGGACAGGCCCTGGGCCACCAGCAGCGCTATCTCGCGCTCGCGCCCGGTCAGCGGAAGCGTCATCCTGGCCGCGGCCAGCGCCGGACTGGTGGCCCCGCCGCAGCGCTCGGCGAGTTGGCGGGCGCGGGCACTGGCCGACAGCGCGCTGCCACGAAGGCCGGCCTGGCGGTAACCCGCGGAGGCCTGCGCCACGGCGTCGGCAGCGGCCAGCACGTCACCGATGGCTTCGAACTCCTGGGACACCGCCTCCAGGGCGTCGTTGTCGCCGTCGGCCAATGCGTGCGCATAGCGGGCCGCGAGCGGCGCCCGAGGACCCTCGACCGTTCCCGCCAGTTCGTCCAACCGGTCGGCGACCGACGGGTCACCGAACTGCACCGCGGTCTGCAGCGCCACCACCTCGCGGGTGAGCTGACCGTGGTCGCGGGCGAATCTCGCTGCACCGGAGGCGATTCGACGTGCCTCACCGGCTCTGCCGCGCGCCGCAGCCACCCACGCCCCGGCCAGCAGACAGCCCGTCTCGACATAGGCGTAGGCGGGATGATGGTTGTCCCGGATGGCTGCCAGCTGGGCGTCGGCGGCATCCACCTGCCCACTGCGGGCCAGCGCCTCGGTGTAGAGGATCTTGAACCGATAGAACAGGCCGCTGATCTCCCCGTAGCTGCCGATCCCGGCGGCGGCCCCAGCCAGTCGGCGCAGCGCAGTGGGCAGATCCCCTTGGCCGAGTGACGTCATGCCGGCGGTCGCGGCGGCCATGGCGCTGACCATCCCGGGCAGGTCCGCGCAGAGCCGGTAGCGGGCTTCGGCAACGGCCACCGCATCCTCGATGCAGCCGGCGGCCAGCAGCGCGTAGGCGTGGAACTCGGCCAGCCCACTGCCCTGGAAACTGTCCTGGGGCGACTGGGCGATCACCGCGTACCCGGCCTCGACCTGCGCCGCGGCCAGGCTGGTCCGGCCCAGATCACCCAGTGCGATGACGCCGGCGCAGCGGCCCAGGGTCTGGCCGAAGTGATCGAGCTGGTCCAGGTCCACCCCGGCCAGCGTGTCAACGGTTTCGGCCGGCCACCCGCCCAACACCTGTTGGACGGCTTGGAAGGTGCGCAGCGCCGTATCGTCGTTGCCGCGCAGCGCCTGTTCGGTCACCTCCCAGGCTTGTTCGGGCCGTCGCAGCACCCACAGCAGGTTCGCCGAACGCAGGATCACCGGGGTGACGAAACCCGTTGCGGGCAGCCTTGATACGTCGACGGTGCTCAGGATCTGCTCGGTTTCCGGGCCCTGCTCGAGCATGAACAGCACGTAGGCGAGCAGCAGTTCGGCCATCGGCCCACCACCGGCCTCGACGGCCGCGCGCGCGAACCGCTCGGCCAGCGCGAGATCCAGCCGCGAGCGGGCGATGTTGGCGGCCCGCGACAGCACCATCGGGTCGGGTGGCAGATCCGATTCCATCCACAGCAGACCGAGCCGAAGCGGGTCCACCCGCCCGGGCTCACGTGCCATCGCGGTCGCCACCTCACCGCGCATCCGGCGCAGCCGCAGCGGGCCACACTGCTCCAGCCGGATCTCCCCGTACAGCGGGTGCCCCACATAGACCACGTCGCCATGCGGCGGCACCCGGATCAGTCCGCGCTCCTCGGCCGCCTCGACGGCGTGCGGGCTGGCCAGTGACGCCAGGCAAGCCCGGTCGATGGGTTCGCCGACCGCCACCAGGTCCACGACCTCGCGCACCTCGTCGGGCACCGCACCGATCTGGGATTCGACCAGCTCGACCAGCGTCGGCGACACCGCCAACCCGGCCGCCCAGCGCCACTGGCCGGCCTCGCACGCCAGCCGGCCCGCCGCCCGCTCCTGCTCGACGAGATGACGTAGATACAGCATGTTGCCGCGGGTCAGTTTCCACATCCGCGTCAGGCAGTCGGGGCTGACGGCGCCCAGGGCCACGACCATCAACTCGTCGGATTCCGGGCGCGACAGGGGCTGCAGTTCCAGCCGTCGCAGCACGCCGTCCTTCCACAGCGTCGTCACCGCATCGCGTGGGTGTTCGCCGTTGCGGACCGTGGCGATGACGCCCACCGCCGCATCCGCACCGTGCCCTACGAGTTGATGCAGCACCAGCGCCGACAGATCGTCGAGTAGATGCGCATCGTCGACCACCACCAGAAGCGGCGCATCCCCGGCCCGCGCCCGCAGCTCGGTGATGACCTGGCGTGCCATCGCCATGGGGTTCGCATCGAAGTCGTCGACCCAGGGCGCGAACGCACCCAGCGGAACCGAGCGTGCGGTCGCGGTCCCGGACAGCCGACTGACCGCCCAGCCGGCAGCGGCCATGGCGTCCGCGGCCTCACGGGCCAGCCGGGATTTGCCCACACCGGCCCGGCCGGCGATCAGAACACCCCGCCACTCATGGTCGGCGAGTGCCTCGGTGACCAGCCGAAGTTCTTCCCCGCGACCCGTCAACGGCCAGCGGTCACTCATTGGTCGATAGTAAGCAACCCCTAGACTCTGACGGTCAATACTCAGGAATCCTGGTCAACTCGGCGTCCAGCTTCTGTTGTGCCAGTTCGATGACACTGTCCAGGCCTTCGGGTTCGATCTGTAGGTACCCGCAGATCACCTCGTCGGCGACACCGGCGTCACGCAGCCGCAGCGCCAGCGAATGCGCGTCCGGGAGCCGCCGCAGCGCCGTCTCATACCGGTGCCCGGTGTGCCCGATGCCATGAGTTGCGGCCACGGCTTCCCTCGCTTCCCGCTCGCCACCCACTGTGAACGGTCCGGTGGCCCGCGGCGTCCGTGGACCACTACCCGATTCCCGACTGCGCGATGCCGCCGACTACTCGACTGCTCGGCTCCGGTGGCCTGAGTAGTCCGCGCTGCGGTGGGCGTAAGGACAGGTAGTGCGCTACGGGGACGGCCGCGGCGTGCTGAGCGCAAGCTGAGGGAACGTGGGATTCAGCGGGGTTCGCCGGGAGGTAGACATGTCGGGTCGTCGTCGCGTTCGGGTGGTGGGTGCTTGCAGTGCGGTGGGCGCGTTCCTGGCGTTCGGTACCGCGCCGGGCGCGGTGGCCGATCCGTTCGATGACGCGCTGGACATGATTGTGAGTTCGGTGTTCGGGGCGGGGGCTTTCGATCCCGACCTGGGCGCGGCCCCGTCCACCGATCCCGCAGACTTCGACCAGCTGATCGCCTCGCTGTTCGACCAGTACATCTACGACCCGATCCATGCCGCCGACCAGGCCTGGATCACCGGCCCGGTGGGCCAATGGCTCGACCCGATCATCAACGCCCCCTTCGTCGAGCTGTTCGGCCGGGTCCTGATCGGCAACGGAGTCGACGACTTCACCGGCACCAACGACTCATTGCTGGGTTCCTCCGGGGCGTTCGGCGACCTCGGTGACGGCGGTTTCTGGTTCGGGGACGGTGGCACCGGAGCGGCCGGCGCCGACGGCGGGGACGCGGGGCTCGTCGGTGACGGCGGTGACGGCGGTGACGGCGGTGACGGCGTCGACGGCGGTACGGGAGGTGACGGCGGGTCCGGTGGCTGGCTGATGGGTGTCGGCGGGGCAGGCGGTAAGGGCTTCGACGGCGGTGACGGCGGCAACGGTGGGGCCGGTGGCTGGCTGTTCGGTGACGGCGGGGTCGGCGGGGCCGGTGCGGCAGGCGCGACCGGGGCCGCCGGCAAAAACGGCACCAATCCCGGCGACAGCGGAACCGCCGGGGCCGCAGGAGGATTGGGCGGCAACGGCGGCGCCGGGGGTGCCGCCGGCTGGCTGATCGGTGTCGGCGGCAACGGCGGAATCGGCGGGGCCGGGGGCACGGGTGGAGCCGGCGGCGCCGGCGTCGACGGCCTGAATGCCGTCCTCGCCGGAGCCGCCGGCGGTAACGCCGGCGACGGGGGCAACGGAGGAAGCGGCGGCAACGGCGGCAACGCCGGGAGCGGCGGCCGCGGTGGGCTGTTCGGCGCCGCCGGGGCCACCGGCACCGGCGGTGATGCCGGTGATGGCGGGGCCGCCGGCACACCCGGAAACGGCGGCAACGGAGCCAACGGTGACGCCACCACCCTCGACGGCGGCGCCGGCGGCAAGGGCGGCAACCCCGGCACCGGCGGAGCGGCCGGCACACCCGGACTCGGCGCCGCCGCTGGTGCCGCCGGCATCGCCGGCGCCACCCCGACCAGCGGCGGAAACGGCGGAAACGGCGGAAACGGCTACACCCCCACCACAGCCGGAGCGTCCGGAGGCAACGGCGGCGCCGGCGGCGACGCCGGACAGGTCGGCAACGGCGGGGCGGGCGGCGACGGTGGCAACGGCGTCAAGGGCACCGACGGCGTCAACCCCACCCCGCTGACCCCCACCACCCCGGCGGCCGACGGCGCCAACGGGGTCAACAACAACCAGGGCATCGGCTCGCCCGGCGGCGACGGTGGGCACGGCACCGTCGCCGGCCAGGCCGGCGGTACCGGCGGCAACGGGGGCCGCGGCTTCACTAATGTGACCGACCCGGTCACCGGTGCGGCCGGCGGCAACGGCGGTGACGGCGGTCCCGGGGCGCCCGGCGGTGACGGCGGAAACGGCCGGGGGACCAACGGTTTCAACACAGTCACGACCGGGGGCGACGGCGGCAACGGTGGCGACGGCGGCGCCGGAGCCCCCGGCGGGAACGGTGGGCACGGCGGCTACGGGGCTGGGCTGGCCGGCAGTGTCGGCGGGACCGGCGGCAGCGGCGGGACCGGCGGCACCGGCGCCAATGGCGGCAACGGCGGGGAAGGCGGAGACGACGTCCCCCTCCACACCGGTGCAGGCATCGGCGGCAATGGCGGGGACGGGGGCACCGGCGGGGTCGGCGCGGCCGGGTTGGCCGGCGGCAACGGCGGCGCGGGGGGTGCCGGCGGAGCCGGTGGAGCACTGGCGGGGAACGGCGGCGCGGGCGGCCACGGCGGCCTGGGCGGTGCCGGTGGCAGCGGCGCCGGCGGAGGCAACGGCGGCAACGGGGGCCTCGGCGGTTTCGGCACCCAAGACGACCCCAGCGGCACCGGCGGAACCGGCGGCACCGGTGGTGACGGCGGCACCGGCGGTGACGGCGGGCTGGGCGGCAACGGCGGCGCCGGGGGTCGGGCATCTGCCGCCGGATTCCACGACGGCGCGCACGGCACCGGCGGCCAGGGCGGGGCCGGTGGTCTCGGCGGTGCGGCCGGTGACGGCGGGCATGGCGGTGACGGCGGGCCCGGCTCCCTGCCCGGCGACGGCGGCAAGGGCGGTAACGGCGGCAACCCCGGCGCCGGCGGAGTGGGCGGTCTCGGCGGCGACAGCGGCAACGGCACCCGCGCCCTCTCCGGCCTGACCGCCGGCGACAACGGGCCCGGCACCGGCGGCAACGGTGGCGACGGCGGCAACGGCTCTGCCTCCTACACCCCCGGCATCGACGGCGGCAAAGGCGGGGCCGGCGGCGACGGCGGGCGGATCGGCAACGGCGGCAACGGCGGTACCGGCGGCGACGGCTACGACGCCACCGAGGTCCCCGTCGGCTATGTCGACGCCGACGTCAGCGGCACCGACGGCGGCGACGGCGGCGCCGGGGGCGCCGGGGGCGCGTTCTCGGGCAACGGCGGGACCGGCGGCACCGGCGGGCACGGTGGCGACGGCGCCACTGGTGCCACCGGAAACGACGGCTTCGACGCCGCCAACGCCTCCCCCTACGTCGCAGGCGCCAACGGCGGCGACGGCGAAAACGGGGGCGACGGCGGGGCCGGCGGGAACGGCGGAAACGGCGGCAGCGGCGGCAGCGCGGTCGCCGGCACCGTCGGTACCAACGGCAACGGCGGCGACGGTGGTCACGGCGGTGCTGCCGGCACACCCGGCAACGGCGGCAATGGCGCAGACGGCGACGCCTCGCACATCAACGGCGGTAACGGCGGCAAGGGCGGTGACCCCGGGCACGTCGGCGCGGGCGGGAACGGCGGCGACGCCGGCACGGGGGGCACCGGCGGCAGCGCCGGCACTCCCGGCAGTGCCGGCACCAACACCTTCACCGACCCGGTCGGCAACGGCGGCGACGGCGGCAACGGCTACAGCGCCACCACTTCGGGCGCCGCCGGCGGCGGTGGCGGAGCTGGCGGCAACGGCGGTTTGTACGGCAACGGTGGTGATGGCGGCGACGGCGGCAACGGGGGCAACGGCACCGACAGCGGCATCGCCGGCGGCGGTGGGGGCGGCGGCGGTGGCGGCGGCCTCGGCCACGGCACCGGTGGCGACGGCACCGGTGGCGACGGCGGCGACGGCGGGAGCGGCGACGGCGGCAGCTTCGGTGCCGGTGGCAGCGGGGGCGCCGGCAGCGGCGTTTACGGCGGCGGGGGCGGCGGCGGCAGCTGGGGTTCCGACGGCAGTGGTGGGGCTGGCGGTAGCGGCCCCAACAGCGACGGCACCGCCGGCAACCAAGGCTTCGGCGGCGGAGGCGGAGGAGGCGGCAGCGGCGCCGGCAGCGGCGGCGCCGGCGGCGAACCCTACGGCGGGGCTGGCGGCGCCGGCAACGACGTCTACGGCGGCGGAGGAGGCGGCCACGGCGGCGGCGGCGTCCCCGGTGGCGGCGGCGGTCCCAGCGGCCCCACTGGCGGCGGGAGCGGCGGCGGCGTCGGCGACGCGATCGGCGGAGGAGGCGGCGGCGGTGGCGGCGGCGGCGGCCTGCCCGGTGGAGCCGGCGGGTACGCCGGCTGATGCCGTCGACGGGCGGCTCCTATCCTCGATTTCATGGCCAAGTCCGTCGACCTCGCCCGCCTCGGGGAATTGTTACCCGGCTACGCCTTCGCGTACCTGGTGACCGTCGGCGACGACTACCGCGTCCGTACCACCGCGATCACCCCGACGTTCGACGGCACCCGGGTGGACATCGGCCCGGTCGGCGCCCACGGCCGGGACAACATGTCCGCCCGACACTCGGTCACCCTGGTCTGGCCCGCGCGTGAAGTCGGCGACTATTCGCTGTTCGTCGACGGGCGGGCCGAGCTGTCCGACGACCCGGCCGCCCCGGTGCTGGTCACGCCGACCAAGGCCCTGCTGCACCGGCCGGTGTTCGAGGCCGGGCGGGCGGTGGGCACCGTCCACGACTGCGTGCAGCTCAAAGCGGATTAGGCTGGCGGACATGACCTCGAACGTGGATTTTGCACAGCTCGCCGAAAGGCTGGTGGGCCATGACTACGCCTACCTGATCACCGTCGACGCCGAGAACCGCCCGCACCCGGTGCCGGTGATGCCGACCTTGCAGGGCGACACCGTGCACATCGGCGCACTGGGCGGCCGGCGCAGCCGGAACAACCTCGCCCGCAGCAGTGAGGTGACGGTGATGTGGCCGCCACCGGTCCCGGGCGGTTACACCGTGATCGTCGACGGCACCGCGGAGGTCTCCGATGCCGGAGGCGATCTGGCCAGCCTGGCGATCGCCCCCAGCCGCGCGGTGCTGATCCGGGTCGCCACCCCGGCGTCGCCGGGCGAAACCCCTTGCTACAGCGACTGTGTGGACTTGAAGCTCACCTAGCCGGTAGCCGGAGCGGCCGACCGGCCACCATCAGCACCACGTCATCGGACTCCGCAGCCATCCGCGCGTTGAGCACACCGAGCAGGTCGCGGAACAGCCGCCCGGCCGCAGTGGGCGGCACCACCCCACTGCCGACTTCGTTGCTGACGGCCACCGCAACCGTCGGACACGCCCGCCAGGCCGACACCAGTTCCTCGATGTCGGTGTGCACGGGCTCCAGCGAGCCGCCATCCCACACCCGGTGCAGGTCCATCCGCGCGGTCAGCCAAGTCCCCAAACAGTCCAGTAATAAAGGGGTTTCGGCGCTACGCAGGGCATCGGCGACGTCGATGGTCTCTGCCGTTCGCCAGGACGACGGCCGTCGCTCCCGGTGCAGCCGCACGCGCTGCGCCCACTCCGGATCGCCCTCGCGCACCCCGCCGGTGGCCAGGTAGGTCACCGCGGACTCGCCGGCCAGCAGCGCCTCGGCGTGCGCGGACTTGCCCGATCGCGCCCCGCCCAACACCAGGGTGCGCGTCGGCCGTCGCCGCCCGACCGTCACCACCTCACCGTCGCGTCCCGGCCGAGCACCCGACTCCGACAGTGCCACAGTCAATTCCGCCTCCGGAGGGTTGTGATGGCTCAGATGCACCGCGACGACATCGGTGGTGTCGACGACGGCCCCCGACGCTCGCAGTCGCTGCACGGTGGCCGTGAACGCCGGCAGATCGTGGTGCTCGGTGCCATGCTCGGTGTAGTTGCCGAAAGTCTCCTCCAGAAACACCGCGTCGAAGACGGCGCCGGCCGCCGCGGCGTGCGTGGCCTCCGGGAGCGGGCCGGTGTCGGTGGCCCAGAAGATCCGGCCGCCAACCGATTCCAGGTCGTAGAGCACCGCGTCGGCGCCGATGTCGGCGCCATGTGCGGCCGCCAGTACCCGCACCCGGTAGTCACCCATGCGC
Organism: Mycobacterium zoologicum; assembly: GCF_020181635.2. NCBI lineage: Bacteria > Bacillati > Actinomycetota > Actinomycetes > Mycobacteriales > Mycobacteriaceae > Mycobacterium > Mycobacterium zoologicum. Next base: position 96,873 of record NZ_JAYJJS010000005.1, read on the forward strand.
ATGTCGTCGCCGGGGGTCACCTCGACGAATCGGACCGGATCGGCTGGCCCCACCCAATGCCGGCATTGGTCGAGCGCACTGGCCGGTCCGACTACATCGAGGGACTCGCCGGCCCCGGTCCAGTGCCGCATCAGCAGCGCGGCGGGCCCGACATGGTCGGGGTGGCCGTGGGTGAACAGGATGTGGCGCACCGAAGCCAGCGAGCGCCCTAAGCGAACCGCGGCCCGCGGCGCCTCGGGCCCGCAGTCCAGCAGCAGGGTGTCGTCGACCAGCGCGGCGGTCTGGCCACGAACCTGCGTCACCGACGCGCAGGAGCCGCATCGGCAGAACGGATTCGGCCACCCGTCGGCGGACCCGGTGCCCAGCAGCAGGATTTCCATACCGCCATCCTCGTTACGACGGCAACCCAAGGTCCAGCGCGCTGTACAGGCCGGCGTCGGCCAGGTCGGAAACCGGCGACGGAGTCACCGACAGATCGGAGACGTCGGCCGGGGCGAACCAGGAGGCGACCGACGACAGGTCGACGAGCCCGAAAGGCGTCAGGGCCTTATCCACCGCAGGGCCGTTGACCGGGTCGTAATACAAGTTCTCTACGAAGAACAAGCCCGATACCAACGTGTGTTGGTCGAAGACATCCCCGGCTTGGTCGACGAACTCGACGTCGGTCGGCGATGTGACATACAGATTCCCAGTCAGCGTCGTTGCATCCACTCCGCTGTGATCGGTGTAGGCGGCCGGTGCCGCCCACACCAGCGACGATTCGGGGGTCTGCAATGTAGTGATGGTGGCGGGATCCGTCAGCCCTCCGGCCGCGGCAACACCGGTCTTGTCGGACAGGCCGATCGCCTCCCCTATGCGGTAGATGGCGCCGTCAGCGACCACGATGTTGTGGCCCACGGTTTCCGCGTTCACCGTGGGAAGCTCCGGCGGGGCGAACGTCGAGGCCATCGACGACAGATCGACGTTGCCGAACGGGGTCTTCATCACGTCGACGGCGGTACCGTCCCCGGCCGGGTCGTAGTACAGGTTGGTGAATCCCGGGAGCAGCTGGTTCTGGTCGTAGGTTGCCCCGTCTTTGGTGATGAACTCGTCGTTGAACCCGCCGGACGACGCGGTGATGTAGTCGGTCCCGGTCAGGGTCGTGCCATCGCTCGAGGTGAAGCTCACGGGCAGTTCCCATGCCGGGGACCACGCTTCCTGGCCCAAAGTTGGCAGCCCTGCGAATAATTGGGCGCCGTCGACGTCGTAGCTCGGCGTCCACGACGCGGGATCCGCGTTGGCCACTCCCGAACCTGCGAACGCGGCCGCCGCGGCTCCGCCGATAACGATCCCCCATGCGATGTGCTTCATCGATCCCTCTCGGTCATAACAGCGTGGCTCTTTTTCACAACAAGCATCAGCACTTATTCCTGGGGGGTTGCTGTCGGCCCCTCGGCCACGAAAAAGCCCGGCCCCCCGAAGGGGAACCGGGCTCTTTCGTGCAACCAGACTTAGAAGTCCATGCCGCCCATGCCACCGGTCGGGTCGCCGACAGGAGCGGCGGCCTTCTCCGGCTTGTCGGCGACAACGGCCTCGGTGGTCAGGAACAGTGCCGCGATGGACGCCGCGTTCTGCAGCGCCGAGCGGGTCACCTTCACCGGGTCGGCGACGCCGGCCTTGAGCAGGTCCTCGTACTCACCGGTGGCGGCGTTCAGGCCGGTGCCGGCGGGCGAGTTCGAGACCTTCTCGGCGACAACGCCCGGCTCCAGGCCGGCGTTGAAGGCGATCTGCTTCAGCGGAGCCGACAGCGCCACCTTGACGATGTTGGCACCGGTCGCCTCGTCACCGGTGAGCTTCAGCTCGTCCAGCGACGGAGCAACCTGCAGCAGGGCCACGCCACCACCGGCGACGATGCCCTCCTCCACGGCGGCCTTGGCGTTGCGCACCGCGTCCTCGATGCGGTGCTTGCGCTCCTTGAGCTCCACCTCGGTGGCAGCCCCGGCCTTGATCACCGCAACGCCGCCGGCCAGCTTGGCCAACCGCTCCTGCAGCTTCTCCCGGTCGTAGTCGGAGTCGCTGTTCTCGATCTCGGCGCGGATCTGCGACACCCGGCCGGCGATGGCGTCGGAGTCACCGGCGCCCTCGACGATCGTGGTCTCGTCCTTGGTGACGACGATCTTGCGAGCCTTGCCCAGCAGCGCGATGTCGGCGCTCTCCAGCGACAGCCCGACCTCTTCGCTGATGACCTGGCCACCGGTGAGGATCGCCATGTCCTGCAGCATCGCCTTGCGACGGTCACCGAAGCCCGGGGCCTTGACGGCCACGGACTTGAAGGTGCCGCGGATCTTGTTCACGACCAGGGTCGACAGGGCCTCACCCTCGACGTCCTCGGCGATGATCAGCAGCGGCTTGCCGCCCTGGATGACCTTCTCCAGCAGGGGCAGCAGGTCCTTGACCGTGGACACCTTGGAGCTGACCAGCAGGATGTAGGGGTCCTCCAGGACCGCTTCCTGACGGTCGGCGTCGGTGACGAAGTAGCCCGAGATGTAACCCTTGTCGAAGCGCATGCCCTCGGTGAGCTCCAGCTGCAGACCGAAGGTGTTGGACTCCTCGACGGTGATGACACCCTCGTTGCCCACCTTGTCCATGGCCTCGGCGATCAGGTCACCGATGGACTGGTCGCCCGCGGAGATCCCGGCGGTGGCCGCGATCTGCTCCTTGGTCTCGACGTCCTTGGCTTCCTTGAGCAAGGTCTCGGTGACCTTCTCGACAGCCTTCTCGATGCCGCGCTTCAGACCCAGCGGGTTGGCGCCGGCGGCCACGTTGCGCAGGCCTTCCTTGACCAGGGCCTGGGCCAGCACGGTGGCGGTGGTGGTGCCGTCGCCGGCGACGTCGTCAGTCTTCTTGGCGACCTCTTTGACCAGCTCGGCGCCGATCTTCTCGTAGGGGTCGTCCAGCTCGATCTCCTTGGCGATGGACACGCCATCGTTGGTGATCGTGGGGGCGCCCCACTTCTTCTCCAGGACGACGTTGCGGCCCTTGGGGCCCAGCGTCACCTTGACCGCGTCAGCGAGGGCGTTCAGGCCCCGCTCGAGGCCACGGCGGGCCTCTTCGTCATACGCAATTTGCTTGGCCATTGCGAAGTGATTCCTCCGGTTAGGGGGTGCACGGCTTGTTGGTCGGGTGCAGTGCCCGCGACGGACGGCTGTGGGTGTGCTCCGCAGGTGCGGCCCCGTACCTCACTGTCCCGACCTAGCACTCGCCGGTCGCGAGTGCCAACGTCATTTTTAGCACTCGGACCTGGAGAGTGCAAGGTTGCTAGAGATCGAGCAACTGCTCGTAGAACCCGCCGAACCCCCGAGCCCGGTTGGTCAGGTGCACCTCCAGGATCCAGTGGCAGATCCGGCCGGTGGGGTCGGTGCGGCGCATCGGCTCGTCGGATCCGGGTGCGACGTAGAACCGGGCGTCGTCGCCGGAGATCTTCTTGTGCGGGAACTCCCCGAGCAGGTGCCCGGCAATCGGGGCGCCGAACTCGAACCCCTCGGCCTGCGCCAGTAGCCCGACATGCTCGTAGAGTTGCGCGCCGGTGACGTCCGCGTGGGCGTCGAAGAACGCCCGCCCGGCCTGCCAGACCCGCGGCAGCGCGTCACGCAGCGCGAGCTTGTCCGGGTCATCACCGAGCACGAAAGTGCGGCCGAAGTCGGCCTCCCACTCGGCGAAGATCGGCCCCAGATCGAGGTAGGCGATGTCGTCGTCGGCCATGACGCGATCGGGCGGGTCGGCGTGAAACGGCAGCAGAGTGTTCTCGCCGGCGCGGATCACCCGCTTGTGCCAGTGCCGCGTCACCCCGAACATGTCGGCGGCCAGGTCGCGGATCTCGTCGGATAGTTGCCGCTCACCCACACCGGGCCTGACCAGGCCGCGACGCTCGATCTCGTCGAACAACGCGACGGCTCTGGCCTGAGCGTCGAGCAGTCGCTCGACGCGAATCGATTCCGGCTCGCCCGGGGTGGACACGCCAGCGATGCTATCCGCTTGGCTTAGACTGCATTCCGATCAGGGGAGGAGACCGGGTGCGGGCTGACGCAGCGCCCAGCACCCGGGCTTTGCGGGGCTGGCAACGCCGGGCTCTGGTGCGCTATCTGACGGCCAAGCCGCGAGATTTCCTGATGGTCGCCACGCCAGGCGCGGGTAAGACGACGTTCGCGCTGCGTATCGTCGGCGAGCTGCTGGCCGACCGTTCCGTTGAGCGCATCACGATCGTGGTGCCCACCGAACACCTCAAGGTGCAGTGGGCCTCGGCCGCCGCCGAGCACGGCATCGCGCTGGACCCGCGGTTCTCCAACTCCGACTCCCAGACCAGCTCGGAGTACCACGGCGTCGTCGTCACCTACGCCCAGGTGGCCAGCCACCCGGCCCGGCACCGGGTGCGCACCGAGGCCGCCAAGACCCTGGTGATCTTCGACGAGATCCACCACGGCGGCGACGCCAAGAGCTGGGGCGACGGCATCCGCGAGGCGTTCGACGACGCCACCCGCCGGCTGTCGCTGACCGGAACCCCGTTCCGCAGCGACGACAGTCCCATCCCGTTCGTCAACTACGAGCCCGACGGCGCCGGCCACCTGCGCTCGGTGGCCGACGACAGCTACGGCTACACCGACGCGCTCGCCGACGGCGTGGTGCGCCCGGTGGTGTTCATGGCCTACTCCGGTGAGGCCCGCTGGCGTGACAGTGCCGGTGAGGAGCATTCGGCCCGGCTCGGTGAGCCGCTGACCGCCGAGCACACCGCGCGGGCCTGGCGCACCGCACTGGACCCGGCCGGCGAGTGGATGCCGGCGGTGATCACCGCGGCGGACACCCGGCTGCGGCAGCTGCGCGACGGCGGCATGGCCGATGCCGGCGGCATGATCATCGCCTCGGATCAGAAGACCGCCCGCGCCTACGCCAAGCTGCTGACGACCCTGACCGGCGAGGCCCCCACGGTGGTGCTCTCCGATGACCCGAGCGCCTCGGACAAGATCGCACAGTTCTCCGCGGCCACGTCTCGCTGGCTGGTGGCGGTGCGAATGGTCTCCGAAGGCGTCGACGTGCCGCGGCTGGCGGTCGGTGTGTACGCCACCAGCGCGTCGACCCCGTTGTTCTTCGCCCAGGCCATCGGCCGTTTCGTGCGCTCGCGGCGGCCGGGTGAGACGGCCAGCATCTTCCTGCCGTCGGTGCCGTCGCTGCTGGGCCTGGCCAGCGAGATGGAAGAGCAGCGCAACCACGTCCTGGGCAAGCCGCACCGGGAGTCCGAACGCGACGAGTTCGACGAGGCGCAGCGCCGCCGCGACGAGCCGTCCGAGCTGGAGAACGGCTTCGAATCCCTGGGCGCGGACGCCGAGCTGGACCAGGTGATCTTCGACGGCGCCTCGTTCGGCACCGCCACCCCGGCCGGCAGCGACGAAGAGGCCGACTACCTCGGCATCCCCGGTCTGCTGGATGCCGACCAGATGCGGGATCTGTTGCGTCAGCGCCAGGAGGAGCAGCTGGACCGGCGTTCCAAGGTGGTGGGCGGTGCTCCGGTACCGGTGACCACCCACGGGCAGCTGCGCGCGCTGCGCCACGAACTCAACGCGCTGGTGTCGGCGACGCATCACCGCCTCGGCAAACCGCACGGCTGGATCCACAACGAGCTGCGCCGAATCTGCGGCGGCCCGCCGGTGGCGGCGGCGACGTCGGACCAGCTGCGGGCGCGTATCGAGGCGATCCGGCAACTGTAGGGCCGAGCAGTCACAGCCGAGCGGTCAGGAACGCGCCCACGTGCTGCCGGCCACCCACGGCGACGCCTGCGCGGCCACCGACCAGGCCCATGCCTCCGGCACGTCGATCACCCGGTAGGCCTTGACCCCGGCGGCCGTTGCCGCAATCAGGGTGGCCACCCCGGCGCGTCGCTGAAACCAGCTCTGGCGCACCGTCCAGCCGATGATGCCGTCGGTGGAGATGGCATACCGGCGCTGCTCCCAACTGCCGGTGCGGGCGGTGAGCCACCGGGCGTCCACCCGGTGCCCCAGGGCGCGCGCCCGGTCGGCGGCCAGCAGCGCGGCACCGACCGTCAGCGCCCCCCACAGCGGCCAACACCATTGCGGCACTTCATAACCCGAGGTCGCGATCGCCAGCCCGGCCCCCAGAGCCATCGGCAGCAGCAGTGCCCGGGTCCAGCGGCGTCTCGTGGCGGCCGGCCCGTGCCGACGCAGCGGCCCGGTCACCACGACGGGGTCCGCCACCAATCCGGTCAGCACCTGCTCGGCGGTAACCCGGGGGCACGGCGGCAACAGGATCGAGGATTCCCCTTCCCCGTTGACTCCGGTCATCGCCGCGTCCAGCCGCGCCCCGCCGAACATCCGCACCAGTAGCGGGCGCCGCAGTGTTCCGCCGCGCAGCCGCCGCATGTCGTAGCTGTGCTCACGCACCCGCAGCAGCCCGTAGCTCAACGCCAGCACATCCCCTACCTGCCCGGAACTGCGTGACAGCACCAGGTTTCCGTAGGTCAACAGGGATCTCAGCACCGCCAGCAGTACCGCGGCCACCACCAGCACCGCGACCGTCACCGCCACGCTCTGCTGCCTGCCGAACCGCTGCGCGGCATCCAGCCACGCCCGGCTCATCGGCGAATCCTGCAGCGCCGCCCAGGCTCCGCTCTGCAGCAACGCTCCGCCGGCCGCCCCGATCGTCAGCAGCCCGGACAGGCTCAACGGGCTGTAGCGCAACCAGGACGGCCGCCACCGTGCCAGCACCTTCGACTTGGCCGAGGGCGCCGCCGCGCGGGCAGGCTGACCGGTGTGCGCCAGCAGGATCTTCCGCAACTGTGGAACCTGGCTGCTCTCAACGGCATTCAGCTCGAACACCCCGTCACCGGCGGCGTGCTGGCCGGTGCTGACCCGCAGCACAGTCAGGCCCAGCAGCCGGTGCAACAGTCGGGCGTCGGTCTCCACCGAACGAATCCTGTTGCGCGGCACCGAAAGCAGGTTTCGGCGAAGCAATCCCGAGCGCAGCTGCACCCGGCCGCTCTCCGGATCGGGTTCGATGCGGTAGGTGGTGGTGAACCAGCGCGTCACACCCACCAGGGCGATCACCCAGATCATCGCCACCACCCAGACCTTGTTGTCGGTGGCCGAGCCGAACACCACCACCGCGATCAGCAGCGGCAGCTCACGCAGCGCCTCGTGCAGCGGATGCACCAGCAGCATCCGGGGGCTCAGGCGCTGCCACTGGTCAGAGCGTTGTGTGCCGTTCATAGCGCGGTTCAGCCCTTGTAGTTGTCGGGTTCCTCGTAGTAGTACGACTGCTCGACGCCCTTCATATAGACCTCTCGGTCGTCGACCCTGTCGGTCAGAGCGCCACGCAGCAGTTCACGCAGCTCGGTGGTTTTGACGTGACTGCGCTTCATCGCCTCTAGGTACTCATGTTTGTCGACGGCCACCCAGTCGACACACTTCCCCAGGTTTTTCTTCAGGATCAGGTCGAGCCAGATCCGCGTACTGCGCCCATTGCCTTCCATGAACGGGTGCGCGACATTCATTTCGGCGTACTTCTCGACAATCTGCTCGAACGTCGACTCGGGCATCTTCTCGATCTGCCTCAACGCGTCGCTCAGGTAAATTGCGCTGGCGAAACGAAATCCGTCTTTGCTGATATCTCGGGAACGGATCTGGCCGGCGAAGTCATAGAGATCTACGAACAGGTACCGGTGGATCTGCTGCAGCCCGCGCGTGGTGCCGACTTCGAATGCCGCTAGCTCAGCGCTTCCGAACAGTGCCAGTGCGCGACGCTTGCTGGCCTCGTCGATGTCGCGCATCCCACAATAGTATGCCGCGCCGCCGATCGCTCACGTGGCGTCGTCGCTGCCCAGCGCGGCGATGTCGGTCAGGTGCGCCACCACCCGGTCGGCGACCGGGGCGTCCAGCGCCACGATGTGCACCGCCCCCGCCGACGACGCGGTGGTCACCCGCACGTTGGCCAGCCCGAGCAGCCGGTCCAACGGGCCGCGGTAGGTGTCGACGGTCTGCACTCGCGAGATCGGTGCGATCCGGCGCTCCTGCACCAGCCAGCCGGTGCGGGTGTAGACCGCGGTGTCGCTGATGTCCCACCGGTGCACCCGGTAGCGCCACAGCGGGGCCACCACCGTCGAGACCAGCAGACCCGCGGCGGTGACGGCCAGGGCCGCCACGTGCAGCCACGGCAACCGCTGATCGGTCGTCGCCCACCCCAGCTGCACCACGGCCAGCACCAGCCAGGGCACCGCACCGACCAGCGCCCACACCAACGGAGCCCGGGAGCTCGGCGGGTTGGTGGGGTCGACCAGGGTGATCCCCGTCGGGCGGTCTGCGTACTGGGCCATGTAGGAGAGGATGTCAGGGCGCGTCCGGCACCGCACTGCCGACCACGCAACCCGCAAACTGACCCGGCACAACCTGCGTCACCTGAGTATCGTTTGCCACATGAGCAGCCGGGACAGGTGGACGGCGGCGGACATTCCGGATCAGGCCGGCCGCGTCGCGGTGATCACCGGCGCCAACACCGGAATCGGCTATCACACCGCGAAGGCGCTGGCCATGCACGGCGCGACGGTGGTGCTGGCGGTGCGCGATCTGGACAAGGGCCACTCGGCCGCCCAGCGGATCACCAAGGCCCACCCGAAGGCCGTCGTCGACATCCAAGAGCTCGATCTGAGTTCGCTGGCGTCAGTCCGCGAAGCCGCCGCGGCCCTGACCGCGGCACATTCACGCATCCATCTGCTGATCAACAACGCCGGGGTGATGTACACCCCCAAACAGACCACCGTCGACGGCTTCGAGCTGCAGTTCGGCACCAACCACCTCGGCCATTTCGCCCTGACCGGCCTGCTGCTGCCCAAGATGATGCGGGTCAAGGGTTCGCGGGTGGTGACCGTGAGCAGCATGGCGCACCGGATCATGGCGGCCATCCACTTCGACGACCCGCAGTGGGAGCACGGCTACAACCGGATCGCCGCCTACGGCCAGTCCAAGTTGGCCAATTTGATGTTCACCTTCGAGTTGCAGCGCCGGCTGGCCGCCAAACGCAAGTCGACCATCGCCGTCGCCGCGCATCCGGGCACCTCCAACACCGAACTGACCCGCTATCTGCCGCCGCTGCTGCGACCGGCGGACCGGTTGCTGACACCGCTGGTAGTGCAGAGCGCGGCGATGGGCGCGCTGCCGACGTTGCGTGCCGCGACCGACGCCGGCGTGCGGGGTGGGCAGTACTACGGGCCCAGCGGTATCGGCGAGCAGCGCGGCCACCCGAAACTGGTCGACGCCAGCAATCAGGCCCACGAGACAGAGCTCCAGCAAAGGCTGTGGGCACTGTCGGAGGAGCTGACAGGAATCACCTACCCGGTCTAGGCCAAAATGTCGGAATGCGATCTGTCGAAGAACACCAGCGGGCTGTCACCGGCCTGATCCGTCCTCGCCCGCCGGTCGCGGTCTCACTGTCGGATGCCGAGGGCCTGGTGCTGGCCGCCGACGTCACCGCACCGATCTGTCTGCCCGTCTTCGACAACTCCGGAATGGACGGGTACGCCGTGCTGGCCGCCGACGTGGCCGGCGCGACGCCCGAGAGTCCGGTGAGATTGCCGGTGGCCGAGGATATTCCGGCCGGCCGCACCGACATTCCGACGCTGGTGGCCGGCACCGCGCACCGCATCATGACCGGTGCGCCGATGCCCTTCGGCGCCGACGGGGTGGTGCCGGTGGAGGCCACCGACGGCGGCACCGATGTGGTGACGATCAGCGCCGCAACCGCCCAGGGTCGCCACATCCGCCGGGCCGGCGGCGACGTCGCCGAGGGCGCCACCGTGCTGTGGGCCGGACAGGTCGTCAACGCGCCCACGGTCGGCCTGGCCTCGGCACTGGGCCTGGCCCAGCTGACCGTGCGGCCCCGGCAGCGGGTGCTGGTGATCTCCACCGGCTCCGAGCTGATCCATCCGGGAACACCGCTGAAGCCCGGCCAGATCTACGAGTCCAACGGGGTGATGCTGGCGGCCGCGATACGTGATGCCGGTGCCGAGGTGGTGGGCGCGGCGACCGTCGCCGACGACACCGCCGAGTTCACCGCCGTGCTCGACCGATACGGGGTGCGCGACGGGGCGGTGGACCTGCTCATCACCAGCGGCGGAGTGAGCGCGGGCGCCTACGAGGTGGTCAAGGACGTGTTCGGCCGCGACGGCGACCAGGGCGTGCACTTCGTCAAGGTCGCCATGCAGCCGGGGATGCCGCAGGGTATCGGTCGGGTCGGTGGGGCGGCCATCATCACCCTGCCCGGTAATCCGGTCAGCGCCCAGGTGTCCTTCGAGGTGTTCGTGCGTCCCGCCCTGCGTCGCGCGATGGATCTGCCGGCGCCGGACCGACCGCGCCGCAGCGCCGTGCTCAGCGAGCATCTGACGTCACCGCCGGGCCGGCGGCAGTTCCGGCGCGGCCTGCTCGACCATGAGACCGGGACCGTCACCAATTACGGCCCCCCGGCGTCGCACCATCTGCGCTTCCTGGCCTCGGCGAACTGCCTGCTCGACATCGCCGACGACGTGACCGAGCTGCCGCAGGGCACCGAGGTGGAGGTCTGGGACCTCACCGGGTGAACCCTTCTAAGATGACCGGATGGCCAGAAGACCCCGCGCCGCCGATGACCCCGGCGGTCTGAGACACCTCCTCGAGTTGGTGCGATCGACGGTGCCGCCGATGCACCGGGCCGGGTTGCCGTTCGTCGCCGGAGGGCTCGGCGTCGCGGCGCTGGGCCGCAAGCGCGGCTGGCTGCGCGGCGCCGGACTGCTGGCCGCCGGAGCCAGTGCCGGTTTCTTCCGGCATCCGCACCGGGTGCCGCCGACGCGTCCCGGTGTGGTGGTGGCCCCCGCCGACGGCGCGGTCTGCCTGGTGGACACGGCCAGTCCTCCGCCGGAGCTCGATCTGCCGGACACTCCGCTGCCACGGGTCAGCATCTTCATGTCGGTGTTCGACGCCCACGTGCAGCGCGCCCCGGTCGGCGGCGAGGTGATCGAGGTGCTGCATCGCGCCGGCCGGTTCGGGTCGGCGGATCGCGCCGAGGCCAGCGCGGACAACGAGCGCAACAGTGTGCGGATCCGCACCGCCGAGGGCGCCGAGGTGATCGCCGTGCAGATCGCCGGCCTGGTGGCCCGTCGCATCATCTGCGACGCCCGGCCCGGTGACCATCTGGCGATCGGCGACACCTACGGGCTGATCCGGTTCGGATCGCGGCTGGACGTCTACTTTCCGCCCGGGACGCAGCCGCTGGTCGGCATCGGCCAGCGGATGGTCGCCGGCGAGACCGTGCTGGCCGTGCTGCCGTGACGGGACCCTCTCAGCAGGTCCGCAACCGTCGTCCGGTGGGCCTGCACATCCTGCCCAGTTCCATGACGGTGCTGGCGATCTGCGCCGGACTGACCTCGATCAAGTACGCCCTGGACGGGCAGCCCCACCTGGCGATGGCGCTGATCGCCGCCGCCGCCATCCTCGACGGCCTCGACGGCCGGGTGGCACGCATCCTCAACGCCGAGTCGCGGATGGGCGCCGAGATCGACTCCCTGGCTGACGCCGTCGACTTCGGCGTGGCCCCGGCGGTGGTGATCTATGTGACGCTGCTGTCGACGCAGCCGGCGGGCTGGATCGTGGTGCTGGTCTACGCGGTGTGCGTGGTGCTGCGGCTGGCCCGGTTCAACACCCTGCTCGACGACGCCACCCTGCCGGCCTACACCCGGGAGTTCTTCGTCGGGATGCCCGCCCCGGCCGGCGCGATCACGCTGATGGGCCTGCTGGCCGCCAAACTGCAGTTCGGCGACGGTTGGTGGACCTCGCCGTGGTTCACCTGTGCCTGGGTGGTGGCTACCTCGATGCTGCTGGTCAGCCGGATCCCGATGCGCAAGATGCACGCGGTGTCGGTGCCGCCGCATTTGGCCGCGGTGCTGCTGGCGGTGCTGGCGCTGGTAGCAGCGGCGGCGTTCCAGTACCCCTACGTGCTGGTGCTGGTGCTCATCGGGGCCTACCTGTGCACCATTCCGTTCTCGGTCCGCAGCCAGCGCTGGGTGGCCGCGCACCCGGAGGCCTGGGAGGACGCACCCAAGGAGCGCCGGGCCGCGCGGCGGGCGATCCGCCGGGCACAGCCGGGACGCCGGCCGCTGGGGATCCGCCGGCCCAGCGGGCAGTCGATGGCCCGGCTGCGGCTGCGCAAACCGAACCGCTGAGCTACCGCAGGCAATAGTTCCGGGTCGCCGCTATCAGCCCCTGCTGGTAGACGTCGTCGAACAGCCGGTTGGCGCCGACGTCGTCGACCGCCTCGTCGCGCCGGGCCGCACAGTCCAGTGCGTTCAGCTGCTGCCACTGTCGGCCGATCTCGCCGAGCATCACCTGATTGAGGCCGTCGATGCGGGCCCTTGATGCCATCAGGTCCGGGGCGGTGGCCGGTGCGGAGGCGGGATTGCGCTTCCACTGGGCGAACCAGTGGTGTTCCAGGACTTGGGTGGCGTCGATCTGGTCGGTGAAAACCGTTGTCACATAGTCGGCGTCGAGGTGTCTGGCCCGCGCCGCCGAGGCCAGCGCGGTCAGTTGCAGCTGTACCCGGTCCGGATCCTCGACGGGGGCGCCGGCGAGCCACTTGGCCGCCGCGACGTCGTCGGCGACCTGCAGGCGCTGGGCGGCGGCGTCGATCAGGTCGTGGAGCGGGTTGGTGGAGTCGGCTCGGGCCGGCGGGGCCAGCAGCAGGGCCGCGCAGAGCGCCGCGGCAAGCGTGCTTCGGTGTGACCACATGGGTCTATTCAAGCGCCTCGGATGACCGTCTACGCCGTCAGGTAGGACGCGTCGCACCCGAACGCATAAAATCGGATGGACTCGAACAGGGCGAATCGCTGACGATGTCACGCGAGCAGCTGGCTGAAGCCTGGGGCATAACCGGTTGACCGAGCGGCGGATCAGATTTCCTGGTCAGGTCTGGCAAGAAAACGAGGCACTTCCGCAGCCTCACCGGCGGACGATCTGGTACACCGTGCCCGTCACCGGAGACACCGAAACCGTCAGCATCCAGCTGATCCGGTTCGACTCCTAACGGCGCGCGGTAGTAGTCGACACTGACGACGAAATCCGCGTAATTTGACCCGGGTGGGTTCCACCGAAGAGCAAACCGAACACCGCCGCGTCGACACGTCTCGGCACCTGACGTTGATCGCCCGGCTGAACACCTCGGCCGTCGACGCCCGCCGGGGCGTGATCCGGTTGCACGCCGAAGCGGTTGCCGCCCTGGGTATTCGGGAATGGGATGCGGTGTCGCTCACCGGTTCCCGGACGACGTCGGCGGTGGTCGGGCTGGCCGGGCCGGACGCACCGGCCGGGGTGGTGCTGCTCGATGACGTGACGCTGTCCAACGCCGGGCTGCGCGACGGCACCGAGGTGGTGGTGGCCGCGGTGACCGTCTACGGCGCCCGCTCGGTCACGCTGAGCGGCTCGGCGGCCTCGCAAGCGCTGTCGCCGACCACGCTGCGCCAGGCCCTGTTGGGCAAGGTGCTGACCGTCGGCGACGCCGTCTCGCTGCTGCCGCGTGATCTGGGGCCGGGCACGTCGACGTCGGAGGCGACCACGGCGCTGGCTTCGGCGGTCGGCATCAGCTGGACCTCCGAGCTGCTGACCGTCACCGGGGTCGATCCCGCCGGTCCGGTGAGCGTGCAACCCAATTCACTGGTCACCTGGGGCAACGGCGGCACCACGACGTCACCGGCGGCCCCCGCCGTCACACACGTGCGCCCGGCCCGCATCGCCATCGACGAACTGAAGGGCTGCGAGGCCCAGGCGGCCAAACTCGCCGAATGGCTCAAACTGGCCCTCGACGAGCCGCAGCTGCTCAAGACCCTCAACGCCGGAACGAACCTCGGGGTGCTGGTGTCGGGTCCGGCCGGGGTCGGCAAGACGACGCTGGTGCGTGCGGTCTGCGAGGGTCGCCGGATCGAGGAGTTGGACGGCCCCGAGGTCGGGGCACTGGCCGCCGACGACCGTTTGGCCGCGGTGCGGGCAGCGGCGGCGAAGATCCACGACGGCGGCGGAGTACTGCTGATCGCCGACATCGACGCATTACTGCCCGAAACACCCGAACCGGTGGCCACGCTGATCCTGGCCGAACTGCGCGCCGCGGTGGCCACCGACGGGGTCGCCTTCGTCGCGACCTCGGCACTGCCCGACCAGCTGGACGCCCGAGTGCGGGCACCGGAGCTCTGCGACCGCGAGATCAGATTGAGCCTGCCCGACGGCCCCACCCGAGCAGCGTTGCTGACGACGTTGCTGGTGTCGGTTCCCACCGCCGACCTCACGCTGAGCGAAATCGCCGATCGCACTCCGGGTTTCGTCGCCGCCGACCTTGCCGCACTGGTCCGCGAGGCGGCGCTGCGGGCGGCATCACGCGCCAGCGACGGTGGCGAGGAACCCGTGTTGACCCAGGACGACCTCATCGGGGCGCTGAGCGTGATCCGTCCGCTGTCGCGCTCGGCGACCGCCGAGGTGTCGGTCGGCTCGGTGACCCTCGATGACGTCGGTGACATGGTGGCCACCAAACAGGCTCTGACCGAAGCGATCCTGTGGCCGCTGCAACATCCCGACACCTTCACCCGGCTGGGCGTCGAACCGCCGCACGGGGTGCTGCTCTACGGCCCGCCGGGGTGCGGCAAGACGTTCGTGGTGCGCGCCCTGGCCGGTTCCGGGCGGGTGAGCGTGCACGCCGTCAAAGGCGCTGAGCTGATGGACAAGTGGGTGGGCAGCAGCGAGCGAGCGGTGCGGGATCTGTTCCAGCGCGCCCGCGACTCGGCTCCGTCGCTGGTGTTCCTCGACGAGATCGACGCGCTCGCGCCACGGCGCGGCCAGAGCTTCGACTCGGGCGTCACCGACCGGGTGGTGGCCGCGCTGCTGACCGAGCTCGACGGTGCCAACCCGCTGCGCGACGTGGTGGTGGTGGGCGCCACCAACCGGCCCGAACTGATCGACCCGGCCCTGACCCGGCCCGGGCGGCTGGAGAAGCTGGTGTTCGTCGAGCCGCCGGACGCCGACGCCCGCCGGCAGATCCTGAAGGTGGCCGGCAAATCCGTGCCGCTGCACGACGACGTGGACCTCGATGCGCTGGCCGCCGACCTGGACGGCTACAGCGCCGCGGACTGCGTGGCGCTGCTGCGCGAAGCGGCGCTGACCGCGATGCGACGCTCGATCGACGCCGCCGACGTCACGAAGGCCGATGTCGCCGCCGCCCGGGAAAACGTCCGGCCCTCGCTGGATCCCGCTCAGATCGACGCGCTGCGTGCCTTCGCCGACGGTCGGTGAGCGCCGCGACGTCAGGATCCCTCGGCCAGTGCGGCTAGTCGGGCCAGCGACTCGGCGAGCCGGTCCGCAGTGGTCCAGCGTGCCCGCTCAAGGCGTTTCGGGTCGGTCAGCTGCGTCCAGTCGTAGGTGTGGGTGACCCGAGTGTGGGTCTCATCGAGCGGCTCCAGCTCCCACCGCCACAGATGCCCCGGCGGTTGCCGGCCGGGTTCGGCCGGGAACCAGGCGATACGGCGGCCCTCTTCGAACTCCACCACGTGATTCTCCCGCACCACCCCCATAGTCAGCGCCATGGTGAACATCGCCCCGACCTGACGAACCCGTTGTCCGGCAGCGGCTTCGGACAGATTGTCATTGCCGTCCCAGCCCGGCTGCTGCGCCGGATCGGCGATCAACTCGAAGATCACCTCCGCGGGAGCCGCGATGTCGCGGCTGGCCTGGGCGATCTTGGTCAGGATCGGTGAGCCGACGCGGTGCAGGGTGCCTTCGGGGTCGACGTAGGCGAACTCGCGCAGTCGATAGTCGGTGTCGGCCGGCTCGACGAAACGTCCCGGCACTCCGGAGGCGGTCCACTGCGCGTAGAGGGCGTCGGCGTCGTCGACGTAGAAGTACACGCTGGAGGCGGTCCGCGCCGGATCATGCTCGGCCCACTCGGACAGGTGCAACGAGACCGGCCCGCGTTCGGCGAAACCGTACCGGGCGGCCCCGGAGTAGGGCGCGACGGTGAACCCGAGCCGGCGGTAGCGGTCCAGTGCGGCGTCGAGGTCCCGCACCGGAATGACCGGCGCGACAGCGGTGAAAACGATTTCCGACATTTCGTCAGTCTCACACGGCCTGTGCCGCTGAAATGGCAGGATCCTGACATGACCGAAGACGCTTTTCCCGACGTGCGATGGGGACGCGACCCTGGCGAGCGAGTACGGCGGGCGGTGGGGGCCGTCGTCGGGACGAAACCTGTCGCGTGGCTCATCCGCCGGGGCGCTCCGCTGGACCGCTGGCTGCTCGAAAAGAGTGGCGGGCGGCTCACCATCCTGGGCCCGATGGCGGTCCCGCTGCTGCTGCTGAGCACCACGGGGCGAAAATCGGGTCAGCGCCGGCAGATCCCGCTGGCCTACATGCGCGAGGGCGACCGGCTGTTCCTGGTGGGCAGCAACTTCGGGCAGTCACACCATCCGGCGTGGGTGTTGAACCTGCTCGCCGACCCGAATGCCTGGGTCACGATGGGCGGCAAGGAGATTCCGGTTCGGGCCACCGAGCTCACCGGTGCCGAGCACGACCGCGTCTACCAGATGTTCGTCGACTATGTCAGCAACTACGGCACCTACCAGCACCGGACCGATCGTGACATCCACGTGTTCGCGTTGACCAGACGCTAAGCACGCGCATTCATCTCGTAGCCGTTGGTCATCCAGTACACGGCCCGATCCAGTCCGGGCAGGATGTCCGTGATGGCGATCTCCCCGGCCGCGAAGCGACCCGACAACCCGTACACCAGGTTGGAGATGACGAGGTCCAGGTCGGCAATGAATCCTTCGTCGACGCCGACGAGCACCGCCATGGCCGCAGGGACCACGACGTCGAATCCCCGGCGCGCCAGCTTGTCTCCGCCCGGCGCGGACCGGGCCCGCACGTAGGCGGTGAGCATCGCCGGATGCCGCTCCCACGGTTCGAAGATGCTCCGGTAGATCCGCATCAGCGCCGGGTAGAGCGGCTCTCCGGGTTCGCGGCCCTGCGGGGTGATACCCGCGTAACGGTTCGTCAGCATCCAGGTGTCCAGCGCGGCCAGAATCAGCTCGTCGCGGGTGCCGTAGTGCTTGTAGATGGTCGCCAGCGACATCCGGGCGCGGCGCGCGACCTCACGCAACTGCACCGCGTCGTAGCCGTCGGTTTCGAGGATTTCGACGACGATCGCCAGGATCCGCTCCTGCGAACTGAACACTGATCAACCCCTTGCCGCCGATGAGTAACACAGTTACTGTAGCGCCCGTGGGTTCTCTCGACGGCAAGGTCGCATTCATCACCGGCGCGGCGCGGGGGCAGGGGCGAAGTCACGCCGTGCGGCTCGCGCGGGAGGGCGCCGACATCATCGGGGTGGACATCTGCGCCGACATCGCATCCAGCGGTTACCCGATGGGATCGCGCGCCGAACTCGACGAGACCGTCGCACTGGTGGAAGCCCAGGGCGGCAAGATGATCGCCTCGGTGGCCGACGTCCGCGACTACGCCGCACTCAAGGCCGCCGTGGACGCCGGGGCGGAGCACTTCGGCCGCCTCGACATCGTCTGTGTCAACGCGGGCATCGCCACCATGGCGTTTCGGGAGCTCACCGACGCCGAAGACCTCGAACAGTGGACCGACGTGCTCGACGTCAACCTGGTCGGCGCCTTTCACACCGCCAAAGCCGCGATACCGCACCTGATCGCCGGCGAACGCGGCGGCGCGATCGTGTTCACCAGCTCGACGGCGGGCCTCAAGGGCTTCGGCGGTCTGCAAGGCGGCGGCCTGGGCTACGCGGCGTCCAAACACGGCATCGTCGGCCTGATGCGAACCCTGGCCAATGCGCTGGCGCCGCACAGCATTCGGGTCAACACCGTGCACCCGACCGGGGTCAACACCATGATGGCGGTGAATCCGGCCATCACCGAGTTCCTGGCGAACTACCCCGGCGGCGGCCCGCACCTGCAAAACCCGATGCCGGTGCAGATGCTCGAGCCCGAGGACATCAGCGACGCCGTCGCCTATCTGGTCTCCGACGGCGCCCGCTACGTCACCGGGGTGACCTTCCCCGTCGACGCCGGCTTCAACAACAAGCTATGAGCGGCCGCGTTGCCGGCAAGCGCGTCCTGGTGACCGGGGCCGCGCGGGGCATGGGGCGCAGTCACGCGGTCCGGTTGGCCGAGGAGGGCGCCGACCTGATCCTGGTCGATATCTGCGCGTCACTGCCGGACATCGAATATCCGTTGTCCACCACAGAAGAACTCGACGAGACAGCGCGCCTGGTCGCCGAACACGGCCGCCGAGCGGTCACCCATGTGGTCGACGTGCGCGACGCGGCCGCGCTGGCTGCCGCGGTCGACGACGGGGTCGCCCAACTGGGCGGGTTGGACGCGTCGGTGGCCAATGCCGGAGTGCTGACCTCCGGAACCTGGGACGCCACCACGCCCGAGCAGTGGCGCACCGTCATCGACGTGAACCTGATCGGGACCTGGAACACCTGCTCGGCGGCGCTGCCGCATCTGGTGGAGCGCGGCGGCAGCCTGATCAACATCAGCTCGGTTGCCGGCTTGAAGGGCGTCCCGCTGCACACCCCCTATACAGCGTCCAAGCACGGTGTGGTCGGTATGAGCCGTGCACTGGCCAATGAGCTTGCCGCGGTGAATGTTCGGGTCAACACCGTGCACCCCACCGGGGTGGAGACCGGGATGCGCCCGGACAAGCTGATCAACCTGTTGCAGCGCAGCGAGCACGCCGGTCTGGGCCCGATCTTCGCCAATGCGCTGCCGATCGTGATGACCGAGGCCCGCGATGTCAGCAACGCGGTGCTGTTCCTGGTCTCCGACGAGTCCCGGCACGTGACCGGGCTGGAGTTCAAGGTCGATGCCGGTGCCACCCTCCGCTGAGTCGGGTCCCGGCGGGCGCGCGTTCGCCGCGCTGATGGCCCTGCCCACACCCGCCGAAGCCGCACCCGCTGCCGAAACCATGCTCGATTTCGTCTTCGCGCAGGTGTGGCAGCGGCCGGGGCTGAGCCGGCGCGACCGGTGGTTCGTCGCACTGCCCTGCGTGGCGGCGGCCGACGCGGAACAGCCACTGCGTGAGCATGTCTACGCCGCGCTGGTCAGCGGAGATCTGACGATCGACGAAATACGGGAGGCCGTCCTGCATTTCGCGGTCTACTCCGGCTGGCCCAAGGCCTCGCTGTTCAACATGATCGTCGACGAGCAGTGGGAACGCATCCACCAAGACCGCGGCGAGCCGGCACCGGCCCCGCAGCCGTTGCTGCCGCTGGGAACCCCCAGCGATCCTGAAGCCCGCCTGCTCGTCGGCGAACAGGCCTTCCGCGATGTCAACTGCGTTCCATATGAACCGATTCGCGACAACCCCTATTCGGGTGCGGGCATCTTGAACTTCGTCTTCGGTGAGATGTGGCTGCGCCCGGGGCTGGGCATGAAGGAACGCCGGCTGATCACGGTGGCGTGCGTCGCCTTTCAGGACGCGCCGTATCCCATCCTGAGCCACGTCTACGCCGCGCTGAAGAGTCGCGACGTGTCGTTCGACGAGATGGACGAGGTCGCAATGCATTTCGGCGCCTACTACGGCTGGCCGAAAGCGTCTCGGCTGACGCAGGTGATCGACGAGCAGAAGCAGCGCGTCACACAGGAGTGGGCCGCCGAGGGCTAACCCACCGGGGTGAATTCGATGTGCAGCTCGGTCAGCCCGCGCAGCAGGAAGGTCGGTTCGAAAGCGTAGCGGCGCTGGCCGGCCGGGCCGTGATGCTCCTCACTGATGGTGATGTCGGCCATCCGGTCCAGCATGCGGTGCACCGTGATCCGGCCCTCGACCCGGGCCAGCGGCGCACCCGCACAGGTGTGGATGCCGCGCCCGAATGCGATGTGCTCACGGACGTTGCGACGGTCCAACCGGAATTCGTCAGGGTTCTCGAATTTGCGTGGATCCCGGTTGGCCGCGCCCAGGCACAGCATCAGCACGGTGCCGGCCTTGATACGCACCCCACCCAGCGTGGTGGTCTTGCGGGCCAGCCGGAAATCGATCTTGGTGGGGCTGTGAATTCGCAGGGCCTCCTCGATGAAGGCGGGGATCAGCGCTCGGTTGTCGCGCAACGTCTGCTGGAGTTCCGGCCGCTCGCCGAGGGTTTGCACCGCGGTGCCGAGCAGTTTGGTGACGGTCTCCTGCCCGGCCCCGAACAGGAAGGTTGCCGGGTGTACCACCTCCAGGAGTTCCGGCGTCGAGCCGTCGGGATAGGTGGCGGTGGCCAGGGTGCTCAGCACATCGCCGCAGGGCTGCCGTCGCCGCTCGCTCAGGTAGCCGCTGAACTTCTCGTCCAGGTAGTGCAGCGGGTTGAGTCCCACCGGCGTGCCGTCGAGCGATCCCACGTGCTGTCCGTCGCGGTGTCCGGCGCCCAGCGCGGCGCGGAACTCGGCACGGTCATCTTCGGGAACCCCGAGCAGGTCGGTGATGGCCAGCGTCGCATACGGTTTGGCGTAGTCGAACAGGAACTCGCAGCGGCCATTTCCGATGAACTCGTCGAGCTGGGTGTCGGTCAGCCGCCAGATGAACTCCTCGTTCTCCTTCAGCCGCTTCGGGGTAAGCAGACCGCTCAGCAGAGACCGGGCCCGGGTGTGCGCCGGCGGATCCATAACGACGACGTGTTCGAAGATCGGGAACTGGTGCCGGTGCGCCTCGATCTGTGCGGTGATGTCGTCGCCTTCGGGCTCGAACGGCAGCGGCGGGAACGGCCCCCCGATGGCGTTGACCGCCGAGAACGAGTCGTGGTCCTTGAACGCGGCGAGGACCTCTTGATATCCGGTGACGGCGACGACGCCGTGGTGCGGCTCGGCGAACACCGGCCCCTGCTCCCGTAGGTATTCGTAGTAGGCGTAGGGGTCCTGGGCGACGGCTGCATCGGAGAAGTAGTCCACCGCGGCTAGATCGGGCATCGTTGTCCTTTGCTGATCGACTGACCAGATTGCTAGAATGCACCATGCCTACCACGCAGCGTCCGGAGCGGTCAAGCACACGCAAGGCACGTTCGACCGACACCGACGCCCGCCGCCGGTTGATCGAGGCCACCGCCCGGATCATGCGGGAGGAGGGCTACGCCGCGGCAACTTCGCGCAAGGTGGCCGCCGAGGCCGGCGTGCGACAAGCTCTGGTCTACTACTACTTCCCCACCATGGACGACCTGTTCGTCGAGGTGTTGCGAGCCGGGGCCGACACCGCACTGGAGCGGATGCGCGCCGCCCTCACCGACGACGACCCGCTACGCACGCTGTGGGAGATCAACAGCGACGCTCGTTTGACCAGCCTTAACACCGAGTTCATGGCGCTGGCCAACCATCGCAAGGCGATCCGGGCCGAGCTCAAGGCCTATGCCGAACGCGTGCGCGACATCGAGACGGCGGCCGTCACGGTGGCGCTACGCGCCAACGGGGTCGACCTGGGCGACTACCCGCCGGCCGCCATCTCGATGCTGATCGCGCAGACCGCACGCAACCTCTGCAACGAGCATGCGGTGGGCGTGACCAGCGGCCACGACGAGCTGCGCGCCTTCGTGCAGCGCCAGCTGACCCGGTTGGCGCCACCACCGCGCACCGCCAGCTGAAAGCAGCTACGGCACAGCCAAACCTTGACAACCGGGCCGCTCGATGCCAGCCTTGCTGATCATTCGACCAACAAGAGACGAGGTGCTTCACATGGCTGGGCGAGTCGAGGGCAAGGTTGCGTTCATCACCGGGGCGGCGCGCGGTCAGGGCCGCAGCCACGCAGTTCGGCTCGCGCAGGAGGGCGCCGACATCATCGCGGTCGACGTCTGCGCCCGGATCAGCAGCAACAAGGAGATCCCGGCCCCGACACCCGATGACCTGTCGCACACCGCCGAGCTGGTCAAGGGATTGGACCGCCGCATCGTCACCGCACAGGTCGACGTCCGCGACTTCGGCGCCCTCAAGGCGGCGGTGGACAGCGGAGTCGAACAGCTCGGCCGGCTCGACGTCATCGTCGCCAACGCCGGTATCGGCAACGGCGGTGCGACCCTGGACAAGACCTCCGAGGCCGACTGGCAGGACATGATCGACGTCAACCTCTCCGGCGTCTGGAAAACCGTCAAAGCCGCTGTACCGCATCTGATCTCCGGCGGCAATGGCGGTTCGATCATCCTGACCAGCTCGGTGGGCGGGTTGAAGGCCTACCCGCACACCGGGCATTACATCGCGGCCAAGCACGGAGTAGTCGGGCTGATGCGGACCTTCGCCGTCGAACTCGGACAGCACTTCATCCGGGTCAACTCGGTACACCCCACCAACGTCAACACCCCACTGTTCATGAACGAGGGAACGATGAGGTTGTTCCGCCCGGACCTGCAGAACCCCGGCCCGGACGACATGGCCGTCGCCGCGCAGTTCATGCACGTGCTGCCGATCGGCTGGGTCGAGCCCGAAGACATCAGCAACGCCGTGTTGTTCCTGGCCTCAGACGAATCCCGTTACGTCACCGGGCTTCCCCTCACCGTCGACGCGGGAAGCATGCTGAAGTAGCCTCAGCGCGGCGATTCGAATTCGACTCGGGCCGAGACCGTCTCGATCGCCTCGTGCAGCGCCGTGAGCCGCTCGTTCAACGACGGCGCCGCCAGTACCGCGTACCGATCGGCCTCGCCCATCGGAACCCGGCAGGCCAGCGAGTACAACCGCTGCGTCGGCTCCAGCGACCGCATCCTTCGACCACCCAGCATGGCGTTGCGTCCCGGCGCCAGCCAGCGCCGCTGGGCCACCGCCATCTGCTTGTGCAGCGCGACGATCCGATCCTCCAACTCACGAAACCTGCTGTCACTCACCGGCTCTCCGGGCTCATCCGGCCACAGCTCGACATCGGCGCGCGGGTAGGGATCGTCGACAAGCCACCCACCGACCCGGATCCGCTCCCCGGTCAGACAGCGCAACGCGTAACGGCCGGCACCCAGTTCGGCGCAGTTGGTGATGCTGGTCATGGTGCCGACGTCGTTGCGCTGCTCACCACCGCCCACCTCACGGCCGCGCGCGATCAGCACCACCCCGAAGCGCGGATCACCGCTGCGCATCAGGTCGCCGACCAGCACCGTGTAACGCATTTCGAAGATCCGCAACGACAGTTCCTCGCCGGGCAACAGCACCCATTCCAGCGGGAACATCGGCAGTTCCATCAGGCCGGTTCCATCAGTGGACATCCAGTTCGGCGACCAGCGCATCGACCACCGCCCGCAGGTCGCCGTCGTGCTCCTCGGCAACCCTGCGCTGACGCTGATACGACGCACCTGTCCGATAGATTTCAGCCACGCCCGCCAACTCGTCGGAGCAGTTCAGACGTGCCGCGATCGGCTCCAACCGGTTGAGCACCTCGTCGAGATCCTCGGTGACCAGCCGCTGCCGGCTGTCGGCGTCGAGGATGATCTCGGCGTCCAGCCCGTATCGGGCCGCGCGCCACTTGTTCTCCTGCACATGCCAGGGCGGCATGGTCGGCAGGTTCTGGTCGGCGTCCAGCCGGCGGTCCAGATCGACGATCAGGCAATGGGTCAGCGCCACCAGCGCGCCGAGCTCACGCAGATTGGACACCCCGTCGCAGACCCGGACCTCGATGGTCCCCAGGTGCGGTGACGGCCTGATGTCCCAACGGATCTCGTTGGTGTGATCGATGATCCCGGTCTTCTTCTGGTCGTCTACGAAGCCCTCGAACTCCGACCAGGTCTGGAATTGAAACGGCAGCCCGGCGGTCGGCAGCTGCTGAAACATCATGGCCCGATTGCTGGCGTAGCCGGTGTCCTCGCCAGCCCACCACGGTGACGACGCGGACAGCGCCAGCAGGTGCGGGTAATAGTTGAGCAGCGACGAAATGATCGGCATCACCTTGCGCGCCGAGGAGATGCCGACGTGGACGTGCACCCCCCAGATCATCATCTGCCGGCCCCACCACTGGGTGCGTTTGATCAGTTCCGCATAGCGCGGCCCGGTGGTGAGCTTCTGCGCCGACCACTGGGCGAACGGGTGGGTGCCTGCGCCGAACAGTTCCATGCCCCGGCTGTGCACGATGGGCTGGGTGGCCGCCAAGGTCTGCCGCAGGTCGTCCATGGCCTCGCCGGTGTCGGCGCAGATGCCGGTGACCAGTTCGACGGTGTTGCGCAGCAATTCCTTGTGCACGCGCGGGTTTTCGCCGAGCTCGGCCAACACAGCGCTAGCCTCGTTACTCAGGTCGCGGGTCTGCGCGTCGACGAGGGCGAGCTCCCACTCCACCCCGATGGTGGGCCGAGCACTGTGGGCGAACTCGATCCGGGCTGGACGGTTATCCGGCGCCGATGACACCACAGGCAACCCGTTTGCCGGCATCTCCGGTGGTCAGCGTGGTCTGGTCCGGGCCGGGAGTGCCGTTGACCTGGGTGTAGCGCTCCGCCGGGATGTTCGCGAAGTTGTCGTCGTCGGCGTGGATGATCAGCGACGTCCCGTCGCCGTCCAGCAGTTCGGCCTTGGTGAACGCGTCGGTGGTGGTCACCAGCAGCGCGCTGCCGTCGGAGCGCACCTGCAACGACGTCAGGTCACCGCTCTGCGGGTGCTCGTTGTGACCCGGAGCCTGGAAGTGCCCACCGGCCGACAGGAAGTTGCCCGGCGCCCCGCCGCTGGGTGCGACCGAGTCGGCCTCGCACTTGCCGACGCCGTGGATGTGCAGCCCGTGGAAACCGGGCTTGAGGATGCCGGTGCTGGTGGTCTGCACGGTGATGGTGACGAACTCCTTGCCACCGGCCTTGCTGAACTCAAACGTCGCCGTGGCGGCCCGGCCGCCTTCGGGGGTGGCCAGCTGTGCGACGAGGTTGTCCGAGCCGCCGGAGCCGCCCGGCTCGTCCGCCGCACCCGACGGAGCCGGCGAGGCGGTCCAGACCGACGGCGTGGTGCCCGGAACTTCCGACGGCTGCTCGTTGGGGGGACTGCACGCCGCCAGCAGCACGACCGGGGTGGCGAAGACGACGGAGGCAAAGGCTCTGCGGTGAGCTGACACGACCATGCGAGGAGCTTAACCCGCGACCACCACGATGATGCCCGGTGGTTGCTCCGCCACATCCGGGATGCGCGGTTCGACGACGGCGTGCAGCAATTCGCCCACCGAATTGGCCGCCTCATGCTCGCCCTCGGCGTCGCTGAAGTACACGGTGTTCTCGGTGACCTGGGGCAGCTCGAGATTGCTGACGTCGGTTACGTTCCAACCCGCCTCGCGCAGTTGGTCGGCGGTGCGGCCTGCCAGTCCGGCCTGCTCGGAGATGTTGTAGACCCGCACCTCCGGCTTGTGAACGACGCGTTCGGGCTTGGCCTCCGCCGAGCTGGTGGCCACCGCCTTCGACGTCGCGGTATGCGCGCTGTCCTCGTCGCTGTTCGACGAGCCGAGCGCCTGCAACCCGACCAGCAAGAAGATCGTGCCCAGGAACAGCAGCACCATCACCATGGCGCGCAGTGGGAGTCGGGAGGAGTCGGGAACGTGATCGTTCATCGCGACAACTGTATCGAGAAATGGGCCATGACCGATAAACGCCCAACAATCAGGCGATTCACCGGGCTCAGGTGATGTCGAATCCGAGTCGCCGCGCGGCACGCGCCTTCTGCCGGCTCGACCGCAGCCGACGTAGTCGCTTGACCAGCATCGGGTCGGCGGCCAGGGCCTCGGGCCGGTCCACGAGCGCATTGAGTACCTGGTAGTAGCGGGTCGCCGACAGCGCGAACCGTTCCCTGATGGCCTCTTCCTTGGCACCGGCGTACTTCCACCAGTCCCGTTCGAAGGACAGGATGTCGTGTTCGCGACGGCTCAGTCCGTCGGTGGGCTCCGAATCGTCCCCTGAGCGATTCGCCTGCGCCATAGCGCCGTCCATAATCGTTTCCTGGACCCTTCCGGAAAGTTCTCTGGCTGAAACGTCCGTGCTACTCGGCGGCGTGTTCCGGCGATTATTCAATCACGCCCGGCGCCGCTGAACCGGGAGCCCGCCCCGCGAGTCGCCGTGGTCGCTGCGACCGACCGGAGGCCGCATGAGCCCGGCGGTTCCAGCTTCGCCTCTCCTGCGTCGAGCCTCGCTGAACCGCTGCGAACACCGGCGGTCCCAGCTTCGCCTCTCCTGCGTCGAGCCTCGCTGAACCGCCCACCTAAGATTTTCGGTCATGGCCGTCGTACCGATCCGCATTGTGGGCGATCCCGTCCTGCACAACCGGACCAGCCCGGTTCCCGTCGGCGACGACGGGTCGCTGCCGGCCGACCTGGGTGAGTTGATCACGTCGATGTACGAGACCATGGACGCCGCCAACGGGGTGGGCTTGGCCGCCAACCAGATCGGCGTGGGATTGCGGCTGTTCGTCTACGACTGCGCCGACGACCGGCGCTCGACGACGCGCCGCCGCGGTGTGGTGATCAATCCGGTCCTGGAGACTTCGGATCGGCCCGAGACCATGCCCGACCCCGACGAAGACGACGAGGGCTGCCTGTCGGTGCCCGGCGAGGCGTTTCCGACCGGACGGGCGGATTGGGCTCGAGTCACCGGCCTGGACGGCGACGGCAACCCCGTCACCTTGGAGGGCACCGGGCTGTTCGCCCGGATGCTGCAGCACGAGACCGGCCACCTGGACGGCCTGCTGTACCTGGACATGCTGGTCGGCCGGCACGCCCGCGCGGCGAAGCGCACGGTGAAGTCCAACGGCTGGGGAGTGCCCGGCCTGTCCTGGATGCCCGGCGAAGTGCCGGATCCGTTCGGCCACTGAGCTATCCGGTACTGAATCTCCTGTGATGGCCCAGCCCCCCGAACTCCCCGAGGTCGGCGTCCGGGTGAGTCTGCGGTATCTGCGTCCCCCGGGTTCCGAGCCACCGATGGGCGACGTGATCGGGCATCTGGTGGAGGCCGGGCCGAGGGTGCGGGTCCGCTCGGCGGACGGCACGGTGCATGAGTTCCGGCAAACCGACGTGCTCTACGTACGCCGGCTTACCGATCGGCCGGTGAAGAACTCCGCGATTCGGTCGGTGGAACACGCCGCCGCGCTGGCCTGGCCGGGCAGCGAACACCAGTGGCTGGACGGCTGGTTTCTGCGTGCCGCGCCCGGTGCCGATTTGGCCGCCAATTCCGCTGTACCCCTTGATATGTTCGCCCACACCAACACCATCCCGGCGATCATCGACTGGTATGCGCAGCGGGATGTTCCGCCGATACTGGCGGTCCCGGAGCGGCTGCTGCGACTGCCCGAGGACCTGCCCGCGGTACATCAGACCCGCACCCTGGTGCGCGACTTGGCCGTCGAGACAACGCCTCCCACGGTGACGCTGACCGTTCTGGCCGACAGCGAGGTGGCGTTCGCCTGGATAGCCGGGGTGGCGTTCGGCCGGGGTGCGGTCACCGAAGGCCCGGACGGCACCCGATGGCTGGGGGTGGCCTGTCTTCGGGTGGCCGAAGGCAGCCGCGGACAGGGCCACGGGCGGGCGATCTGCGCGGCGTTGCAGGCCTGGGGGGCCGATCGCGGCGCCACCCGCGGCTACGCCCAGGCCGGCACCGAGGCGTTCGGCTTCTTCGAGGCGATCGGTTTCGCCGGCCAGCATCGCACCCGCTACCTCGATGCCCGCACGATCTAGGGTGGCTGCGTGACTGCACTACGACTGGCCACCTGGAACGTCAACTCCATCCGAACCCGGGTGGACCGGGTGACGGACTGGCTGGCCCGCGCCGACGTCGACGTACTGGCCATGCAGGAGACCAAGTGCACCGACGCGCAGTTCCCCGCGCTGCCGTTTCACGAGTTGGGCTACGAAGTCGCGCACGTGGGCCTCAACCAGTGGAACGGGGTGGCGATCGCCTCCCGGGTGGGCCTCGACGACGTCGAGATCGGCTTCCCCGGGCAGCCGTCCTGGGCCAAGGGCGACGCCGATCCCCTCGTGGAGGCGCGGGCGCTGGGCGCTACCTGCGGCGGGGTTCGGGTGTGGAGCCTGTATGTCCCCAACGGCCGCGCGCTGGATGATCCGCACTACACCTACAAGCTGGAATGGCTTGCCGCGCTGCACGATACCTCGCAGCGCTGGCTGCGCGACGACCCTTCGGCGCCGATCGCACTGGTCGGCGACTGGAACATCGCCCCGCGCGACGACGACGTGTGGAGCATGGAGTACTTCGCCGGCGCCACGCACGTCTCCGAACCCGAACGTGCGGCGTTCAACGCGATGGTCGATGCGCAGTACCTCGACGTGGTGCGCCCGTTCACGCCCGGACCCGGCATCTACACCTACTGGGACTACACGCAGTTGCGGTTCCCCAAGAAGCAGGGCATGCGCATCGATTTCATCCTGGGGTCGCCCGCGCTGGCGTCCCGGGTGGCCCACGCCGAGATCGTGCGCGACGAGCGCAAGGGCAAACAGCCCAGTGATCACGCCCCGGTGATGGTGGAGATCAATCCGGCTTGACCGCCGCATCAAGTTGCGGAAGTTATGAATTCAGTGTGGATTCCGCGGCGCCCGCCGAACTGCGCCTAGGATGGTCTGATTACGCATTTTGCCTCACATTGAAGGGCA
Source organism: Mycobacterium zoologicum (assembly GCF_020181635.2). NCBI lineage: Bacteria > Bacillati > Actinomycetota > Actinomycetes > Mycobacteriales > Mycobacteriaceae > Mycobacterium > Mycobacterium zoologicum. The sequence goes on from NZ_JAYJJS010000005.1 coordinate 125,486, forward strand.
GGGAATCTCCATGAACGCCGTCGCAGGGACGGTACGACAGTTGACCCGGGCGGCGAACCGCGCGGTGACCATGACCACCGAAGCGGCCGGCGCAGTCGGCGGTGCGGCGGTCGGCGGGGTGATCGGCGGTGTGAAGGGCGTGGCCGGCGGCGTACAGCGCGGCCTCAGCGATGGCAGCCACTCCACCCCCGCAGCCGCACTCACGCTGGGCGCGCTCGGCGCCGCCGGGTTGGTCGAGTGGCCGGTGCTGGTAGCCGTCGGCGGCACCGCGCTGGTGATCAAGCAGTTGAACAACCGGTCCAGGGACTCGAAGGCGTCCACCACTTCGGTGACGGCGGAGCCGGGCACCAAGTCCGCCAAGAAGACCGCTACCCCGGCGCGTCCGCTCAAAGCCGTGAAGTCGACGGCATCAGCGACGTCAGGGTCCGGGAGCTCGGGTACGCGGCGCAGCCCGCAGGCCAAGAAGAGCACCGCACGTCAGCCGCGCGGCAGCGCCGGCGGCCGCGCTCGCGCGCGCAGCTGATCGGGCAGGCGTGGATTTAGGCCGTGCCATACGGCACTCTCTTCCTTTGCGAGCAGCGAACTTCGGCGTTCAGGCCACCTCTGCAGTACTGACCGCATCTGTCCAGACCGTAACCGGCGTGGCCGGCGCCTTCCGACCGGTTTATGACACCGGCCCGGCACTGAACCGGCGGTGTTTCCGCAGCCCGGAGCGGGCCTGGGTCGAGGTTCGCGGGCTTGACGGGGCCAACGGAGACGAGGTGGCGACCACCGTGCTGGCCGCAGCCCGCGGCCTGCCCGGGGTCACCTCGGTCCGGTTGAACCATCCGCTGTCACGCCTGGTGGTCGGGCTCGACTCAGCCGACCCCGACGTCGTGTCAATGCGTGAGCTGTTGCGGGTGGTCACCGACATCGAGCACCAGTACCGCCGGGTGTCCCCCTTCCCGCGCAACAGCACACCCACCACCCTGCCCGGCGATGGCATGACGCAGATGCTGCGGGCGTTCACGGTCGGCGCCAACGTCGCCGGTCTGGGCCTGGCGACCGCGGGCCGGTTGCTGCGACTGCCGGCCCTGCCGCTCGGCCTGGAAGCCGGCGTCACCGTGGTCAACTACCAGCCACGGCTCCGGGCGCTGTTGGAAGACAACATCGGCAAGCAGGCGACCGACGCGGTGTTGGCGCTGGCCAGTGCCACCGTGCACACCCTCAACACCGCACCCACCTCGCTGGCGGTGGACTTGTCGGTCGAGGCGATGCGCGCCGGGGAGGAGCGTGCCGCCGAGCGCGCCTGGCGTCGCCGCGAACCGGAGCTCGCCGAGTACGCCGAACACCCGCGGGTGACCGTCCCGCGCCGGCCGGCCCCCCGGCCCCCGGGTCCGATCGAACGGCACCTGGACCGCGCTTCGGTGGTCCAGGCCGTCGGCGCCGGGGTGATCGCCGCGGCGACCCGCAGCCCAGACCTGGCCGGCACCGCCGCGGCGGTGATGGCACCGAAGGCCACCCGCACCACGCGTGAGTCATTCGCCTCGACACTGGGCCGCGGCCTGGCCGACCGGCACGGCGCGGTGGTGCTGCGGCCGGGCAGTCTGCGCGAGCTGGATCGGGTCGACACCGTGGTCATCGACCCGCGGGTGCTGTGCGGCGAGACCCTGCGGGTGGCGCAGGTCCGCGGCGCCGACGACGACGAACTGCGAGCGGCATGGGCGCAGGCCCAGTCCCGGCTCGGCGATGCCGGGCTGGAGGCGGGCTGGCACCGGATCGGCCCGCGACCCGGCGTCGAGGCGTCTTTCCAGCCTGCGCTGTTGCCGCTGGCCGCCGCGGTGGTCACCGAGGCCCGGCACGCCGACGTCGAGGTGGTCTCGGTCGAGTCCGACACGCTCGGGGAGCTGCGTCCGATCTTCGACGACATTCGCCCGCTGGACGGGGCAACGGTGGACGAGGCGCTCGCCGCAACGGTCGCCGCCTACCAAGCCGACGGCCACGACGTCGCGGTGCTCTCCACGACCGCCGTGCGGGCCCTGGCGGCGGCCGACGTGGCGTTGGGAATGCTGCCTGAGCAGGGCTGCCCGCCGTGGTGCGCGGATGTCCTGCTGACCGACCTGGCCGCGGTGTGGCGGGTGCTGCACGCGCTGCCGGCGGCTCGGTCAGCCAGCCGTCGTGGCGTCGAGATCGCCACCGGGGCATCGACATTGGGTGCATTGCTGTTGCTTCCCGGGGTTCGCGGACGTGGACCGGGACCGGTGACCACCGGCGCGGCGGCCGGCGCACTGTCCGGCTACTGGCTGGCTCGCCGGGCGGTCGACGCCACCGTGCCCAGACCGGTAGCGACCCACGAATGGCATGCCATGTCGGTCGACCAGGTGCGCACGATACTGCAGCCGCCGGATCTGGTGGTGCCGAGTGAGAATCCGCACGGACCCGCTGCGTCCGCCGCTCTGGCGGCGGTCGACCTGGCCCGCCGCGGCGCGCAGACCGCACCGCCACGTCTGTTCTGGCAGTTCGCCCACGCGGTGCGCGGGGAGCTGGCGGACCCGATCACGCCGGTGCTGGCGTTGGGGGCCGCGGCCAGCGCGGTGCTGGGTTCACCCGTGGATGCCATGCTGGTCGGTTCGGTGCTGGGCGGCAACGCGATGCTCGCCGCCGCGCAGCGTCTGGTCGCCGAGCGCCGGCTCAGTGTCCTGTTGAACGAGCAGATCCCCGCCGCGCGCAAGGTCCTCGCCGATGGCGACTACGTCGACGTCGACGCCGAGCAACTGCGCCCCGGCGAGGTGATCGAGGTGCGGGCCCACGAGGTGATCCCTGCCGACGGCCGGCTGATCGAGGCCGTCGACCTCGAGGTCGACGAGTCGTCACTGACCGGTGAGTCGCTGACGGTGGTCAAGCAGGTCGAAGCCACTCCGGGCGCGGATCTGGCCGAGCGCGAGTGCATGGTCTACGCCGGCACCACCGTGGTCACCGGAACAGCGGTGGCGCTGGTGACCGCCAGCGGCGGCGACACCTACGGCCGCCGGGCTGCAGATCTGGTGGCCGGCGATCAGTCCGCGATCGGGTTGCAGCACCAGCTGAGCCTGCTCACCCGTAAGGCCTGGCGGATCAGCCTGGCCGGTGGCGCACTGGTGACCGGTCTGGGTATGGCGCGCCGGATCGGGCTGCGCCAGGCCGTGGCCAGCGGCATCGCGGTCAGCGTTGCCGCCATTCCCGAAGGGCTGCCGCTGGTGGCCACCCTGGCGCAACAGTCGTCGGCGCGCAGGTTGACCAAAGCCGGCGTGCTGGTGCGTGTTCCACGTTCCGTGGAGGCGCTGGGCCGGGTCGACGTGGTGTGTTTCGACAAGACCGGGACCCTGAGCAAGAACCGACTGCGGGTCGCGCAGGTGCACCCGGCGCCGGGATTCACCGACGAAGAAGTTTTTCGTTACGCCGCCGGCGCCGCGCCGACGTCCAACGGCGCCCCTCGGGTGCACGCCACCGACAACGCCATCGTGGAGGGTGCGCTCGCCGCCGGCGTGCCGGAACCCAATGGCCCCGCCGCGCACCTGCCGTTTCGCTCGGGGCGTCCGTATTCGGCGTCGGTCCGCGGATCCGAGTTGGCACTCAAGGGCGCCCCGGAAGTGGTGTTGGCGTGCACCGGCGCGAGCCCGGCCGTCAGGAAGTCGGTGGCTGAGCTGGCCGCCAACGGCCTGCGGGTGATCGCGGTGGCCCGCCGGGACCTGACACCGGTACAGCTGGAATCCCTGGGTGATGACCCCGAGCCCGATGAGATCGCCGAATACTGCGGCGACGAGATGACATTCGTCGGTCTGCTGGGGTTGTCCGACACTCCGCGCGACGAGGCCACCGAACTGCTCGCCGATCTGGATCGCCGCCGCATCCCGGTGCGGCTCATCACCGGCGACCACCCGCTGACCGCCACCGCCATCGCACGGGAGATGGGCCTGGCGGTCGAGGCCGACCAGGTGATCAGCGGGGCGCAGTGGGATGCGTTGTCGCGCAAGGGCCAGGAACGTGCGGTTGCCGACCGGGTGTTGTTCGCCCGGATGTCACCGGAGAACAAGGTTCAGATCGTGCAGACCCTGGAACGCACCGGCAAGGTGACAGCGATGGTCGGTGACGGCGCCAACGACGCCGCGGCGATCCGCGCCGCAACGGTGGGTATCGCCGTGGTCGCCCACGGCAGCGAGGCGGCCAGCAGCGCCGCCGACGTGGTGCTGCTCGACGGGCGGGTCGACACTCTGCTCGACGCCTTGGACGAGGGTCGCGAGCTGTGGCAGCGGGTCCAGGCGGCGGTGGCGGTCCTGTTGGGCGGCAACGCCGGTGAGGTGGCGTTCGCGATCATCGGCAGCGCGCTGACCGGAAGCTCGCCGCTCAACGCCCGCCAGCTGGTGCTGGTGAACATGCTCACCGATGCGCTGCCGGCCACAGCCTTGGCGGTCAGTTCGCTCAGCGAGGAAGCCGCCGTCGATGCGCGCGGCCCGGACGAGCGCACGCTGTGGCGCACGGTGGCGGTGCGCGGGGTGACGACCGCGTCGGCCGCGGTGGGCGCATGGGCGCTGGCCTCGGTCACCGGCCGCCAACAGCGGGCGTCGACGGTCGCGCTGGTGTCGCTGGTCGCCACCCAACTGGGCCAGACACTGCTGGATTCCCGCGACCCGCTGGTGGTGGCAACCGCCGTGGGCTCACTCGGTGTGATGGGGACCTTGATCACTATCCCGGGGGTCAGTCAGCTGCTGGGCTGCACTCCGCTGGGCCCGCTGGGCTGGGCTCAGGCGCTGGGCACCGCGACGGTGGCCACCGTCGGCGCGGCGGTAGTACCCCGGTTGCTGTCCGCGCCGGACGACGACGATGCGCCGCCCGTCGAGTTCATCGTGCCGGGGCCGCGACGACCGGACGGCACTCCGGCGCCCGATGGCCAGTCCGCGCCGGTGCTGCGGCTTGTGCACAATGGGGACACTGGCTCGAGCCGCGGAAAGGCCGCGGCCCACCCATCCGGCGACCCGTCGCCAGCAGGAGGTTCATGATGGCGGACAAGCCGCGGCGTTCGTCGTCGCAGCGCGAGGCGGTGGCCCATATCCGGGAGGCGGAGGGCTTCGCGGTGGAGTTGCCGCTGTTCGGCAAGGTCACGGTTCCGCGGCCCGAGCAGCTGGCCTATTACGGCGGATTGGCGCTGCTGGCCGCGTTCGAGATCATCGATTGGCCGGTAGCAGTTGCGGTGGCTGCCGGCCACATTCTGGCCAGCAACCACCGCAACGATGTGCTCGAGCAACTCGGCGAGGCGCTCGAAGAGGTTTGACCTCAGTTGCTTACGGTCAGCACTCCGACGCGCCACAGGAGTGCGTACATCTGGTGCAGCGGACCGCTGAGCAGACGAGAGGTCATGTCGACCAACGGGTCTGAGGCGGGAGCAGCCGGGCGGCTGTCCACCTTCTTCGGCGTGCTGATGGCACGAGGTGCCGGCGCCTGAATGTCGGTGTATGCGATCGCAACCATGATGGCCTCCTAGTCGCGTAACGGCGCTGCGCGACGAGCCAGAGGCCAGATCGTGGCTTAGCTGGAGGCGGTATGCGACCGTGCGGATGGGGACGGAACAGAAGTCAAATATCGGCTCGGACTATCACCGGAACTCATTCGTCCCTCACCTCCTCTCGGTCGCGGGCGCGTTGACGCGCCGGTTTCACCGCATGCTTTGGGAGGCAGTTCCGACGACTGTCGGAAGACCGCACCCCTCTCGTCAGAGCTTCGGCACTGCACGGCGTGTCCTGCCCCCGGGGGCCGGAAGCCACTTGGGCTCAACCCTTAAGCCGGGAGGAGCTGTCCTGACCCGGGGCGTCTTTCGACGTTCGGGGTCAGTGGCCTGTGTCCGTGCAGACGCCTCACCTAACGAGGTGCTTGCGTGGTCCATAGTGCACCACGGACCAGGCCCGGTCAACTCCACAGCTCATGGGCGTGTCCCGTGCCCCTGACGTGCACTGATCGCCTCCACGAGGGGGCGTCAGCGTAGTCACACCAGTCACTTTGGTACCAGATCGAGATCGCAACGGCCCGGTTCTGCGACCGTCGCGCAGAACCGGGCCGTGGGGCCTCGTAGAACGTGCCGACTTAGCCGGCCAGCGATGCGAACAGCGGGCCGGTCAGCTGCAATCCCGTGCCGGCACCGGCGGTGACGAAGAACCCGAACAATGCCAGGGCTGCACCCGCCAGCGAAACGTCCTTCATGAAGTGGTTTTGCTCATTGACCTTGGCCTGCGGGTCCTGCTCAGCCCAGTACGGGTGCATGATGAACGCCGTCGGCAGCAGGAAGGCCGCCAGCATCAGCGCGCCCAGGTCGGCCCAGGCGCCCAGGATCACCAGGGTCGCACCGGCGAGCATCCACACGCCGGATGCCACCACCGCCGGCTTGCCGGGCCTGATGCCCTTGCTTTCGGTGTAGGCGGCCATCGGCTCGATCTGAGTGAGGTGCCCCAGCGCACCGCCGATGAACACGGCGCCGAACAGGATGCGGCCGACCAGAATCACGATGTCCACGAGTTGATCCCTCCACTTAAGATAGTTTCATTGTCAACTAACTACCCAGACTTTAGAGGCTAGATAGTTGTCTTGTCAACTACCTTGTGTGCCGACGGTCCCGCCGTACACGAAAATCGGTGGATTCAGTCCCGCAGGTTCAGCGGCTCAGCGGCGTACCGCCCCGGCGTCGCCCATGACGTCAGCGCGCCGAGGACCATCATCACCGCGGCGGCGGCGAACACCACGGCCAATCCGGTGTGGAACGGGCCGGAGATCAGCTGCGGAAAGAAGGCGTGCCCGGTGAGTGCCTGCGTATCGACGCCGGGCTGATCCAGCGCCCCGGAGGGTCCCAGCAGCTCGGCGATCGGGTTGTAGCCCAGGAAGGCGGCGAACAGGCTGCCCACCGGCGGAGTGTTGGCCACCTGATCGGCGACCCCGGCGGACACGCCCTGCTGTTGCAGGCCGGCAGCCAGCGCGCCCGGCAGTGTGTTCGCCAACCCGATCACCATCAGCGAGAAGAAGATGCCGATCGACAGCGACGTACCGGCGTTGAAGAACGTGGCCCGCACGCCCGACGCCGCGCCGCGGTGCTCGGCCGGCACGCTCGACATCACCACGGCGCTGTTGGGCGCGGTGAAGATCCCGCCCCCCAGGCCGTTGAGGAACACCAGCGCCGCGAACGCCCAGTAGTCGAAGTCCACCGGGAGCGCGACCAGTGCCACGAACGTCACCGCCATCAACACCATGCCGCCGACCGTGAACGGCCGGGCACCGTGCCGATCGGACAGCGCACCGGCCAACGGTCCGGCCACCAGGAATCCCACCGTCATAGGCAGCAGGTAGATGCCCGACCACAACGGCGTGGATTCAAAGCTGAAGCCGTGCAACGGCAGCCAGATGCCCTGCAACCAGATGATCAGCATGAACTGCAGACCACCGCGCCCGATCGCCGCCAGCAGCCCTGCCCCGTTGGCCAGGCCGAACGCCGGAATCTTGAACAGCCGCACATCGAGCAGTGGGGCGCTTACCCGCATTTCGATGTAGCAGAACAACACCAACAGGGCGACCCCGAGCGCCAATGAACCCAGCACCGCGGGGCTGCCCCAACCGGTCGGCGAGGTCCCGTGCGGCTGAATGCTGTAGGTGATCGCGGTCAGCACTACCGTCAGGCCCAGGCCCAGCGTCACGGTGCCCGCCCAGTCCAGCTTGGCCGGTGTTCGCTCGCCGAGTTCGTGCAGTGATCGCAGCGACCAGATGGTGCCGAGCACCCCGATCGGTACGCCGACCCAGAACACCGCCCGCCAGTCCCATTCCGACAACAGTCCGCCGATCAGCAGACCGAGGAACGACCCGGCGACAGCGGCCACCTGGTTGACGCCCAGGGCCATGCCGCGCTGATTGGCCGGGAAGGCATCGGTGAGGATCGCCGCCGACGACGCCATCAGCATGGCGCCGCCGACACCCTGGACCACCCGCCATCCGATCAGCCACATGGCGCCGGGCTCGAGGTGGAAGGGGTCGATCGACAGCGCGATCGCCGCGACCGTGAACACCACGAAGCCCCAGTTGTAGATGCGCACTCGGCCGAACATGTCGCCGAGGCGGCCGAAGAACACCACCAGCACCGCCGACACCAGCAGGTACCCCATCAGCATCCACAGCAGGTAGCTGACGTTCAACGGGTCCAGCGGGTTCAGTCCGATGCCACGGAAGATCGCCGGCAGCGAGATCAGCACGATCGAGCCGTTGATGGTGGCCAGCAGAATGCCCAGGGTGGTGTTGGACAGCGCGATCCACTTGTATTGCGGGTGATTGCGGTCGTAGCGCCGCCGGCGACGGGCGGTGGCGACCGCACCCGGGTCGACCCCGACCCTCTCAGCCTGCGCAGTCATCAATCACCCCGCGTCCTCAGTGTCGCCAAAGCACATATATTAGCTAATCAAAACATCGGATGCCTAATTCGTGATGCCGTGGCCCCATCGGCGGCTTACGCCGCGAGCCTTGCTGCGATAGCGTGGCCATGCAGTATTCGCAGTGCAGAAATCGAACCGCGGGAGCGCAGCCAGTGCGCTGAGAGGACGGCCGGGGCCGTCGACCGTACGAACCTGACCGGGTCATGCCGGCAAGGGAGAGGAAGCAATATGACCGACGTCTTGAACACGCAGCTGGAGCCCCAGGTCACCACCGGGCCGATCCCCTACAGCGAGAAGACCTATCGCGAGATCGAAGGGCCCGGCGGCATCACGATGAAAGTGCCGTTCCGGCGCATCAACCTGACCACGGGTGAGCACTTCGATGTCTACGACACCTCCGGTCCCTACACCGACACCAATGCTGAAATCGACCTGCACCGCGGCTTGGCGCCGCGGGCGGGCGTGGTGACCGATCGCGGTACCCAGCTGCAGCGCGCCCGGGCGGGCGAGATCACCGCGGAGATGGCATTCATCGCCGCCCGTGAAGGAGTTTCCGCAGAACTGGTCCGCGACGAGGTGGCCCGCGGGCGCGCGGTGATCCCGGCCAACCACAAGCACCCCGAGCTCGAGCCGATGATCATCGGCAAGGCGTTCAAGGTGAAGATCAACGCCAACATCGGCAACTCGGCGGTCACCAGCTCGATCGCCGAAGAGGTGGACAAGCTGGTGTGGGCCACCCGCTGGGGCGCCGACAACGTCATGGACTTGTCCACCGGCAAGGACATCCACGAGACCCGCGAGTGGATTCTGCGCAATTCACCGGTGCCGATCGGGACCGTGCCCATCTATCAGGCACTGGAGAAGGTCAACGGCGACCCGGCCAAGCTGACCTGGGAGATCTACCGCGACACCGTGATCGAGCAGTGCGAGCAGGGCGTGGATTACATGACCGTGCACGCCGGCGTGCTGTTGCGCTACGTTCCGCTGACCGCCAAGCGGGTCACCGGGATCGTGTCGCGCGGCGGCGCGATCATGGCCGCGTGGTGCCTGGCCTATCACCGGGAGTCGTTCCTCTACACGAACTTCGAAGAGCTCTGCGAGATCCTGGCCCGCTACGACGTCACGTTCTCCCTCGGCGACGGGCTGCGGCCGGGATCGATCGCCGACGCCAACGACGAGGCTCAGTTCGCCGAACTGCGCACCCTGGGCGAGCTCACCAAGATCGCAAAATCCCATGGCGTGCAGGTGATGATCGAGGGCCCAGGCCACGTCCCGATGCACAAGATCGTCGAGAACGTGCGCCTGGAGGAGGAACTGTGCGAAGAGGCGCCGTTCTACACGCTCGGGCCGCTGGCCACCGACATCGCTCCGGCCTATGACCACATCACCTCCGCGATCGGTGCGGCGATCATCGCCCAGGCCGGCACGGCGATGCTCTGCTACGTCACGCCCAAGGAGCACCTGGGACTGCCGGACCGCAAGGACGTCAAGGACGGCGTGATCGCCTACAAGATCGCCGCCCACGCCGCCGACCTGGCCAAGGGGCACCCGCACGCCCAGGACCGCGACAACGCATTGTCCAAGGCCCGCTTCGAATTCCGTTGGTACGACCAGTTCGCGCTGTCGCTGGACCCGGACACCGCGCGGGAGTACCACGACGAGACGCTGCCCGCCGAACCGGCCAAGTCCGCACACTTCTGCTCGATGTGCGGGCCGAAGTTCTGCTCGATGCGTATCACCCAGGACGTGCGCGACTTCGCCGACGAGCACGGTCTGCACACCCAGGAAGACATCGACGCGGCCATTCAGAAGGGCATGGACGAGAAGTCCGCCGAGTTCGCCGAGCACGGCAACCGGGTGTATCTACCGATCACGTCCTAGTGGAGTTCCTGCCGCTGTCAGCACCCGCGACCACACCGGCGCGGGTGCTGACCATTGCCGGATCCGATTCCGGCGGCGGCGCGGGCATCCAGGCGGACATGCGCACCTTCGCGCTGCTCGGCGTACACGCCTGCGTGGCGGTCACCGCCGTCACGGTGCAGAACACCCTCGGCGTCAGCGGTTTTCACGAGATCCCCGCCGATACGGTCGCGGGACAGATCACGGCGGTGGTCCCCGACATCGGGATCACCGCGGCCAAGACCGGGATGCTCGCCTCGGCGCAGATCATCACGCAAGTGGCCACAACGTGGCGAGACCTCGACCTTGCGATCCCACTGGTGGTCGATCCGGTCTCGGCATCCATGCACGGCGATGCGCTGCTGGCCCCCTCGGCGCTGGACGCCCTGCGCGACAGCCTGTTTCCACTGGCAACGCTGGTCACGCCGAACCTGCACGAAGTGCGCCTGCTGGTGGACATCGACGTCGTCGATGCCGAATCCCAACGGGCGGCGGCCCGCGCGCTGCATGCCCTCGGCCCACGTTGGGTGCTGGTCAAGGGCGGTCATCTTCCCTCGGCGCAGTTCAGTCCCGATCTGCTCTACGACGGCAACGACTTCCGTGAGTTCCCCGGGCTGCGGGTGTCCACCACCGATGACCACGGCGCCGGCGACACCCTGGCCGCGGCGACGACGGCGGCACTGGCGCACGGTTTGCCACTCCCCGAGGCGGTGGAGTTCGGCAAGCGCTGGGTGACCGAGTGCCTGCGGGCCGCCTACCCGCTGGGGCACGGGCACGGCCCGGTCTCTCCGCTGTTCCGACTGTGGGCATGACCCGCGACGATCCGGCGGAGATCGCCGGGATCGTCCACGCCCCGGCAGGCAGTCCCGCCGGCGTGGTGCTGCTGACGCACGGCGCTGGGGGGAACCGTGACTCGCCTATGCTGCAACGACTTTGCGATGAATGGGCACGGCGCGGGTACCTCGCGATCCGCTACGACCTGCCGTTCCGGCGGCGCAGGCCCAAGGGCCCGCCGTCAGGATCCGGCGCCGGCGACCGCGACGGCATCACCGCGGCGATCGGCTACGCACGCGGACTGTCGGACGGTCCGCTGATCGCCGGAGGGCATTCCTACGGTGGCCGGCAGACATCGATGGTGGTGGCCGACGGGGGCGTCCCGGTGGACCTGCTGGCGCTGTTCTCCTATCCGCTGCACCCGCCCGGCAAGCCGGAGCGACTGCGCACCGAGCATCTGCCCGCGATCGGCGTGCCGACCGTGTTCACCCACGGCAGCTCGGATCCGTTCGGCGCGCCGACCCAGATCCGCGCCGCGGCCGATCTGATCCCGGCGCCGCACGACGTCGTCGAAATCACCGGTGCCCGACACGATCTGGCGTCGAAAACGCTCGACGTGCCGGCCCTGGCGGTCGACGCCGCGCTGCGACTGCTGGGCTGATTCAGGGCAGCACGACGACGCTGGCCGCGTAGCTCAGGCCCGAGCCGTATCCGATCAGCAGCGCCAGATCGCCGGATTTCGCGGCGCCGGAGCTGAGCAGCTGCTCCATGGCCAGCGGTATGGACGCCGCCGAGGTGTTGCCGGTGTTCTCGATGTCATTGGCGATCACCACGTCGGGACGCAGTTCCAGGCTCTTGGCGATCAGGGCATTGATCCTGCCGTTGGCCTGGTGCGGAATGAAAACGTCGATGTCGTGCGGCCCGACTCCGGCAGCCTCCATGGCGCGCCGGCCCACACCGCTCATCTCGAATGCGGCCCAACGGAATACCGCACCGCCGTCCATCCGCAGATACGGCCGCGGACCGTCGGGCTGCTCGGTGTAGCTGATCCAGTCGATGTCCTGGCGGATCGCATCACAGTTCTCGCCGTCGCTGCCCCACACCGTCGTCCCGATCCCGTGGACGGGAGTCTCGCCGAGAACCACCGCACCGGCACCGTCACCGAAGATGAAGCAGTTCGACCGGTCCGCCATGTCGATGGTCGTCGAGAGCACTTCCGAGCCGATCACCAGCGCGGTGTTCATGGTCCGTCCGCGCAGCAGCTCCGCGGCGATCCCCAGCGCGTAGCCGAATCCGGCGCACCCGGTGGCCACATCGAACGCCGGGACACCGGGCGCCCCGAGGGCCACGGCCACCGCGGGCGCGCTCGACGGAGTCTGACGGAAGTTGGTGCTGGTCGCGACGATCACCGCGTCGACGCCGGAGCCGTCGAGCCCCGCGTTGGCCAACGCCTGCCGGCCGGCCTCGATGGCCAGACTGGCCGCGGTCTCCCCCTGCGCGGCAAAGCGCCGGGTCTTGATGCCGGTGCGGGAGAAGATCCACTCATCGGAGGAGTCGATGCCCTGGCAGATCTCGTCATTGGTGACCACCCGCGACGGCCGGCACACGCCGACACTGAGCAGGCCTACCGACCGGGTGGCCGCGGGATGGCGAATCTCACTCACGGCGTCTAACCATAGCGTTGACGAGCTTCGTTGGTTACCCGCCGGTCAGGTACCGTGATTTTCATGAGTACGGAGCAGTTCGAGGTCGTCATCGTGGGTGCGGGCTTCGGTGGGATAGGTGCGGCGATCGAGCTGAAGAAGCTCGGCTACGACGACATCGTGGTGCTCGACCGGGAGGACGACCTCGGCGGGACCTGGCACGTCAACCGCTACCCCGGCCTGGCCGTCGACATCCCCTCGACCACCTACTCCTACTGGTTCGAGCCCAACCCGAACTGGTCACGGCTGTTCGCCACCGGTTCGGAACTCAAGGGCTACGCCGAGCACGTCGCCGACAAGTACGACGTGCGGCGCCACATGCGGTTCAACACCACCGTCGAGAGCGCCCGCTGGGATGAGGAGGCGCAGCGCTGGCAGGTGAGCCTGGCCGACGACACGACGTTGAGCGCCCGCTACCTGATCACCGCGACCGGATTCCTGTCCCAGCCGCACACCCCGGACATCCCCGGGATCGCCGGCTTCGACGGCAAGGTGGTGCATACCACCGCCTGGGACGATTCCCACGACTTCCATGGTCGCCGGGTCGGCATGATCGGAACGGGTGCCACCGCCGTGCAGCTCATTCCGGAGCTGGCCAAGACCGTCGGCGACCTGACCGTCTACCAGCGCACCCCGATCTGGGTGGCACCCAAGCTGGACTTCGGGATCTCGCCGGCGGTACAGCGCCTGTTCGCCCGGGTGCCGCTGGCCCAGCGGGGGCTACGGTACGTGACCGACGGTCTGCTGGGGTTCATGACGTTCGTCGGGATCCTCAACTTCCCCTACTTCCGCCGGCTGTCCATCGGCGCGATGGACCTGTGCAAGATCCACCGATTCATCTCGATTCGGGACAAGGAACTGCGGGCCAAACTGACCCCGAGTTACGACATCGGCTGCAAACGCCCCAGCTGGTCCAACGACTATTACCGCAGCTTCACCAAGCCGAACGTGCACCTGGAGACGGTCGGAATCGAGCGGGTCGACCCGGACGGGATCGTCACCACCGACGGGCGCAAGACCGAAATCGACACGCTGGTGCTGGCCACCGGTTTCGACATGTGGGAGGCGAACTTCCCGGCCATCGAGATCGTCGGGCGCAATGGGCGGAATCTGGGAAAGTGGTGGCGGGAGAACAGGTTCCAGGCATACCAGGGCGTGTCGATTCCGGCCTTCCCGAATTTCCTGAGCCTGGCCAGCCCGTATGCGTTCTGCGGTCTGTCGTTCTTCAACACCATGGAATACCAGATGCGGCACATGGGCCGGCTCTTCGGCGAGGTGCAGCGCCGAAATGCGACCACCTTCGAGGTGACCGAGGCCGCCAACACCCGATTCCTCGACGACATGACCAAGCGACTGGACCGCACGGTGTTCTACGCCGGCCAGTGCGCGGGCTCACGGTCGTACTACTTCAACCCGAGCGGTGAGGCGACGCTGTTGCGGCCAACCACGGTGCGTAACGCCGTCCGCGAGGGCGCCCGGTTCCCGCTGGACGACTACGAGATCGCCTGAGCCGCAACCAGATCCAGCCGTCAGCTGCTGCCCAGCACGATCGACTCCATGAGCGCACGCAGGCACGCCTGGGCATAGTCGGAGTCGACGGGCTGGTCCACCTTGCCCGCCAGATTCGTCTGGCGGGTCACCCGCCCGATGTCGGCCACCACCTCGGTCAGGGCATGCACCAGGAACTGGGCTTGCATCCGACTCAGCTCCGGCCGGGTCTCCATCAGCGGCTTGGCCCAGGTGTCGACGAACACGCGCTCGGAGTCCCGCAGCAGTTCCCGTTCTGCGGGCCCGAGGTTCACCCGCTCGGTGTCGTGAACCGCGGTCAGCTCGGGATTGGCGAACACGGTGGCCACGTATGCCTGGGTCAACCGGGACAGCGTCTCCTTCGGCTCGACGAAGACGCCGGCGATAGCCGACATCTCCCCGGCGAACCGATCCATGGCACGTTGCAGGCCGGTGGTCAGGATGTCGCTCTTGCTGGAGAAGTACCGATATACGCCGGAAGCCGGAACTCCGACCGCTTCCGCGATCTCGGTGACACTGGTCTCGGTGTAGCCCTTCCGGCCGAACAACAGGATCGCCGAGTGCAACAGCGCCTCGTACGGCCCGGCGGCCGGCGTGAAGATGCGCCACACCGCCGGTTGCGGGACCTCGACGGCGCCCTGCTTGGGCAGTTCGGTGGCCGCCAGATCCCGCGCCGCCTTGAGGAGCAGCGGCCTGATCTCGGTGTCGCGAATGTCGAGCCGGTGCCCGATGACGCTGCCGGTCACACTGAGCAGACCGGCCGACAACGTCCAGCGCTCCCATCTGCTCAACTCCGGGCGCATCACCAGTAGGGGACGCTGCAGCCGTCGGTTGACCCGGATAATCTGCGCCATCAACGCAGCCTCGTCATCGGGTTGCAGGTAGCGCTGATGCCAGCGGTACAGGCCACTGGCTTCCTGGTCGCGGATCGCCGACGAGATGAGCGCGTCGACCACTCGATCCAGCACCGCGGCCGCGTCGTTCTGCATTTCGGCGTCCGAGACGTCGTCGACGAACGCGGTGCAGTCGACCAGATGCTCACCGAGCATGCGCACTACAACGGAGAACATCTCATATTTATTGGGGTAATGGCGATAAAGCGCTGGAGCGGAGATCCCCACCTTGGCGGCGATCGATTCCATACTGGCCGCGACGTAGCCCTGCGAGCTGAAAGTCTCGGCGGCCGCCCGGGTGATCTGCGCTTTGCGATCCTTCGGACGTCGCCTGATCCGGGCGCTCGCCGGCCCGGTTGGATCGTTCGTAGCACCGAGCGTGATGACCACCCCGAATCGACTCTAGACACCCACCAGCTGTGTCACTTTTAGCACAGCATTATTAACACAAGACTCCAGACAACCTACCGAAGGGCCCGACAACAACCGTTGCCCATTACGGCGTGGTGATGACATGGCGGGTGCGGTCCTCCCGAATCGGCACACCGTTGCGTCCACTGAGATCCTGGGAATACAGTCCCGCGGCGTACGGCACGCCCCGGCCGTTGATTGCCAGCTCGTCACGGTCGATGTTATCGACGGTGTCGCCGGCCTGGTGATAGTTCGGGTCGAACGGCTCGTCGACCGCGCCGCCCCAGATCTTGGCCTCTTCGGGCGACTTCTTCACCTCGGCGCCGGAGAACAACCCACCGGCCGGGATGCCGGCCTGGGTGAAGGCGTCGTAGTCGGAGCGTCCGTCGAACATGGTGTCCTGCGGCTCCTTGCCCGCGGACTTGAGGTAGGCGACCATGGTCCGCTCGATGCCGGCCGAGCCTTCGGGCACCACCGGCTGGCCGCGCTTCTCGGCGTCCAGCGACTGGTCGCCGTCGTAGGTGAAGTAGCCCGGGTTCGGCGAGCCGAGCATGTCGAAGTTCAGATACAGCGCGATGTTCTTGAGCTGATCGGCGTCGAGCGACTCGACGTAGTTGCGCGATCCGATCAGGCCGATCTCCTCGGCACCCCAGAATCCGAACCGCACCGCATTGCGCACCTTTGGTGAATCGCCAAGCTGCAGAGCCGTTTCCAGCACTGCCGCAACCCCGGATCCGTTGTCGTTGATTCCCGGGCCCTCCGGGACGCTGTCCAGGTGTGCGCCGAGCATGACCACGTTCTCGGTCGAGCCGGTCTTGGTCTGGGCGATCACGTTGCGTGCCGGGATGTCGTCGGTGTGGGCGTCGAGCTTGAGGGTCAGCTCGCCGTGCCCGTCTCGCAACGCCGCGCCGTCGGCTTTGGTGACGCTCACCACCGGGATCTTGACCTCGGTCTTCTCCCCCAGCGTGCCGCCCATCTTCTCCTCGTCGACGCTGTCGGCGACGATCAGCGCCACCGCGCCCTTCTCGACGGCGACGGCCATCTTCTCCTTGAACGGACAACTGCCGCGGTTCACCAGCACGATGGCGTCCTTGACCGTCAGCCCGTCGTAGTCCTCCGGGCCGCAGCCCGGGGTGTCATCGGTCGGTGCGGCGACGATCGGACCGGTGATGCCCTCGGGCGGGGCGCCGAGGCTGTACTGCAGTGCTCGCGCCTCGAAGGTCTTGTCGCCGAGTTGCACCGAGCCCTTCTCGGATTTGAACACTCGGGCCACGAACTCCGGGGTCTGTACGTCGAACCCGTGGTCGCGCAGGGTAGTGGCCACATAGTCGACGCTCGCGTCGAATCCGGGGGTGCCGATTGCGCGGGTGTTGTCGTGGGCGTTGGCGATGTCCTGCAACTTCTGCAGGTGCGCCATCATCGCGTCGATGCCGACCTTGTCGCGCAGGTCGTTGGCGAAATCGACGGCCGCCGCCGGGTCCGGCGCCCCGTCGGAGTTCTCCGGGGTTCGGGCGCAACCACCGCTGAACAGTGTGGCCAGTAGCACGGCGCCGAGGACGGGCATCAATTTCGACTTGTAATCCACCGCGTCCACGTTAGTGGGTGTGCGTGTCGGTGGCCGTCGGGGTCGGTCCCGCGCAGCCACCTAGCCCTGGTCGCCGAGTTGGGCCAGGATGAGGTCGGCCACCGCGGCCATACCCGCGGCATTCGGGTGCCACGGCCACGGCCGCCACGGCAGCAGCAGGGCGTGCCCGACCGTCCACGGCCGCGCCGACCACGGGTGATGCTCCCGGCTCGCCTGTCCGGCACGCACGATCTCACAGCCGGTGGCAGCCGCGGCCGCGGCCGTGTGACGCTCCAGTTCGCCCGCGACGTGGCGGGCCAGATCGGCGACATGGCCCGGCAGCCGCCCAGCCCGGGTCCCGGCCGGCGGCATCAGGGTCAGGTAGTCCACGAACAACACCCGGGCCTGCGGTGCCCGCTCCCGCGCCGCGGAGCCCACAGCCGCCAGAGCTGCCTCGATGCCGTCCAGGGCCCGCTGCCGCTCGGCGGCGTCCAACAGCGGTCCGGTGACGGGCAGGTGCGGCGCCAGCGGGCCGAACAGTGATGCCGCGCTGAGCAGCGGCACATATCCGACGTCGTTGCCGCCGATGGTGATCGTCACCAGGGATTCCGAGCCCTCGAGTGCCTCGAGTTGCGGCGGCGCTCCGAATTGGCGATCCGTCAGCAGGTGGGCTGTCGTGGCACCGGAGTACGTGACATCGACCAGGTCCAGGTTGCGTGCGTTGGCCACCAGGTGCGCGTAATTGCGTGACGAGCGGCCCGCCGCCAGTGGCGAACCGACGACCGTGGGACGGATTCCGGGGCCCGCAGCCATCGAACTGCCCAGCGCGACATAGCGACTCATGCTCGACTACTTCCGCCGAGCGTGCAGATCGGTACGGGTTTGGGCGGCGTTTCGCGGACAAACATGCACGCTCGCGCTCAGAGTGCCGGGCTGGACGCCTGCGCCCAGAACCGCTTCGGGATGCGGCCGGCGCGACGAGCCAGATAGCCGGCGGTCACGGCGCCGGCCATCGCCGCTGCCATCGCCGCCGGATCCGCCGCCCTGGTGACCGCGGTCGCCAAAAGCACCGCATCGCAACCCAATTCCATGGCCAGTGCCGCGTCACTTGCGGTGCCGATCCCGGCATCGAGTACCACCGGCACCCCGGCAGCGGCGACGATCATCTCGATGCTGTGTGGATTGGCGATACCCAGGCCGGTGCCGATCGGTGAGCCCAGTGGCATCACGGCCGCGCACCCGATGTCCTCCAACCGGCGAGCCAGCACCGGGTCGTCATTGGTGTAGGGCAGCACCACGAACCCGTCGTCTACCAATTGTTCGGCGGCGCGGACCAACTCGACGGCGTCGGGCAGCAGTGTGCGCTCGTCGCCGATCACCTCCAGTTTGACCCACTCGGTGCCCAGCGCCTCGCGGGCCAGCTGCGCGGTCAGCACCGCTTCGGCGGCGCTGCGACATCCTGCGGTGTTGGGCAGCGGCGTGATGCCCAGCCGGTTCAGCAGATCCAGCATGCCGGTGCCGCCCTCGGCGTCGACCCGGCGCATCGCGACCGTTGTCAGCTCGGTTCCGGACGCCAGAAGCGCGGCTTCCAGAGACGACAGACTTTGCGCCCCACCGGTTCCCATGATCAGACGTGAGGTGAACTCCCGTCCGGCGATAGTGAGCTTCGCGTCGTCAACCACCCTGCACCGCCGTAACCACGTCGAGCTGGGCACCGTCGGACAGCGCGGTGGCCCACCGCGACCTGGGCAGCACCGACTGGTCCACCGCCACGGCGATACCGCGGTCGGGATAACCCATCGAAGCCAGCAGTGCCGCGACGGTCGTCGCCTCGGCGACCTCGACCTGTTTCTCGTTGACATTGATGATCATTGCTGCACTCCAACCGGAAGTAGTTCGGACACAACATATTCAGCGGTCCACGGTGCCAGCAGGAAGCCGTTGCGCCCGTGCCCGGCGGCCACCACCGTCCGCTCATCGAGCCGGTGCACCAGCGGAAGGTTATCCGGTGTCATCGGACGCAGGCCTGCCGCGCATTCGGCCAGCTCGTACTCACCCAGTGCCGGCACCAGGGTGCAGGCGTCGTCAAGCAGGTCACGCACCCCCGAGACCGCCGGAGCGGTGTCACGACCGTGCTCGTACTGGGTGGCTCCCACCACCACGCCGTCGGGGCGCGGCACCAGGTAGACCTGACGACCGTGCACCCGGGCCCGGATGACCCGTTGCGGCGCAGGCAGACAGCCCTTGCGCCACCGCAGCCGCAGCACCTCGCCCTTGACCGGGCGGATCGGCAGACCGGGCCACAACGCCGGAGCATCGATGCCGTTGGCGATCACCACCGCGTCGTAATCGCGCACCTCGGCCAGCTCCCCCACCGGTCGGGCCCAGGACACGCCGAGTTCCTCGCAGGCGTCGGCCAGCGCGGTGACCACGGCGCGGTTGTCGACGGCCAGTTCGGTGGGGGCCCGGAATCCGTGCCGGATTCCGGCGGCCAGCAGGGGTTCGACGTCGCGGGCGGCCGACTCCCAGATCACCGGGTGGCCCTGCCCGGACAGCCAGTCGGCCACGGTGCGCAGCTCTGCCACGTCAGCCCGATCGGCGGCCACCACCAGCGATTCACGCGCAGTGACGACCCGGGCCGGCAGCCGGTCGAGGAAGTCGTGCCACAGTTCCAGCGAGCGCAGCCCCAGCCGCAACTGCCGGTCCTCGCCGGGCCAGGCCTCACTGTGCGGGGCGAGCATGCCGCCGGCCACCCAGGAGGCGCCGTATTCGGTGGTGCGGTGCACCCGCACCGTCCACCCCGCCGCAGCGGCCCTCCGCGCCACCGCCAGCCCGATGACACCGCCGCCGATCACCGCCAGCGAACCAAGCGAGGGTCCGGGCATCTGCGGCTCCCTTCCACCTGCTCGCCTGTCAACTCACCAAGCTAGCCGCTAGCGTCGCGGTGTGCACAAACGCTCCGACCGTCTCACCCGGCTCGCCGAATCCCGGCTGTATCTGTGCACCGATGCCCGCCGGGAACGCGGCGACCTGGCCGAGTTCGCCGACGCCGCCCTGGCCGGCGGCGTGGACATCATCCAGCTGCGCGACAAGGGCTCACCCGGTGAGCAGCGCTTCGGCCCGCTGGAGGCCCGCGGCGAGCTTGCGGCGCTGGAGGTTCTCGCCGAGGCCGCCCGCCGGCACGGGGCGCTGCTGGCCGTCAATGACCGCGCCGACATCGCCCGCGCCGCCGGTGCCGACCTGTTACATCTGGGCCAGGACGACCTGCCGCTGGCGATCGCGCGGGAGGTCATCGGACCCGACATGCTGATCGGCCGGTCCACCCACGACCGCGGGCAGGTCAGCGCGGCCCTGGCCGAGCCGGTCGACTACTTCTGTACCGGACCGTGCTGGCCCACCCCCACCAAGCCGGGCCGGCCGGCGCCGGGTCTGGACCTGGTGCGCTTCACCGCCCAAGCGGATGCGGCCAAGCCGTGGTTCGCCATCGGCGGGATCGACGGGCCGCGGCTGCCGGACGTGCTGGCCGCCGGGGCCCGCCGGGTGGTGGTGGTGCGGGCGATCACCGCGGCCGAGGATCCGCGAGCGGCCGCGGCGGCGCTGCGTTCGGGATTGGGCGCACCTCAGCCGGGCTGAGTGAACCCGCGCAGCGACTCCCAGCTCGCGGCGAAGCCGGGATGCAGCGGCAGCTCGGCAACCTGGTGTTCGTCCACCCAGCGCAGCTCGGTGCTCTCCCCGTTGGGTACCACCGGCAGCAGCTCGTCGGCATCGGCGACCACGGTGGTGTAGGTCCAGCTGGTACCGCTGGCGGTGGCGGTGACGACGGCAGCGCGGACCACGATCCGGTCGGCGGGCAGGCCGGCCTCCTCCTGGGCCTCGCGGATGGCCGCCTGCTCGGGCGTCTCGTGACTGTCGCGGGCACCGCCGGGCAGCGCCCAGGTACCGCCCTGGTGGCTCCACCACGCGCGGTGCTGCAGCAATACGGTGCGGGAGCCGTCGGGCCGGGGGGCCCGCAGCAGCAGACCTGCCGCACCGTGCCGGCCCCAGAACCGCGCACCGGTGTCGGAGATCGCCCACCCGTCGCCGTCTCCACGCACGCTTGGCAGCGTATCGGGACCGCAATGTCTCGGTTGAGGCGAGATCGCACCACCAAATCGGAAACAACCGTCGCGGCGCAGAGCGCGGATGCCGTCGGCGCTCTTAGAATTCCTTTACTATGTGTCTCGAACACCCGTAGGGATGGAGTCTGGACAGACGTGACCGTTGAGTTGGCGCATCCGTCAACCGAGCCGGCGGGGGTACGGTCGCCGGCCGAAGCGGCCCGACCCCGATGGTGGTTCTTCACCACCACCCCCGGCCGCATCCTGGCCATCGGCCTGATCCTGGCCGCCCTGGGCGGCATCAGCGCGTTCGCCACGGCCACCACGATCAACAACCGGCAGAACACCCTGACCACGGTGCTCGACCACACCGAACCGCTGGCCTATGCCGCCGGTCGGCTCTACACCACACTGTCGGTCGCCGACGCCGCGGCGGCCACCGCGTTCATCGCCCAGGGTGAACCGCGAGCGGTGCGGGAACGCTACGAGAAGGCCATCACCGACGCCGCGGTGGCGGTGACCCGGGCCTCCAGCGGCCTGAACGACGAGCCGCTGCTGCAGTTGTTGGGGAGGATCAACACCGGGCTGGCCGTCTACTCCGGCCTGATCGAGACCGCCCGAACCAACAACCGATCCGGCGACCCGGTCGGGTCGTCGTACCTGTCGGAAGCCTCCGAACTGATGCAGCACACGATCCTGCCGGACGCCCAGCGGCTCTATCAGGCCACCTCGGCGGCGGTGGACACCCAGACCACGGCGTCGACCCGCGTGCCGGCGCCGGTGATCCTCGTGGTGGGGGCCACCGTGCTCTTCGGCGCGTTCGCGCACCGCTGGCTGGCCCGGCACACCAGGCGCCGGATCAACCCCGGCCTGGTGGCCGGCGGGCTGGCCATCGCGCTGTTGGTGATCTGGATGGGCACTGTGCTGGTGATCTCCACCAGCGGCAGCCGCAACGCGAAGAACACCGGTGCCGAATCCCTCAAGGCGATCACCAATCTGGCGATCACCGCTCAGCAGGCCCGTGCCGACGAGACCCTGTCGCTGATCCGCCGCGGCGACGAGGAGACCCGCAAGGAGACCTTCTACCAGCGCATCGACGCCATGCAGCAGCAGTTGGACAGCTACCTGCAGCGCGGCGACGCCGCCGCCTTGGCCGACCTGTCAGGTGCCGGGGAATTGCTGGCGCATTGGCGCCAGGCCAACGACAGGATGAACGCCTACATCGACGTCGGCAACTACCGGGCTGCCACCCAAGTAGCGCTGGGCGGCAGCGGGGACGACTCCACACCCGCATTCGACCAGCTCGACGCCGCGTTGGACAAAGCCACGCAGCACAGCCGCAACCGGCTTCGCAGTGACGTGTTCAACGCCCGGCGGGTACTGTCAGTGGCCCCGGTCGGCGGCGCGGTGCTCAGCCTGGGGGCCGCGATCGCCGTCGCACTCGGGCTGTGGCCTCGACTGAACGAGTACAGGTGATGATGCGCACACCAACACGCCTGCTGCTGAGCGCCATGAGCGCACTACTGCTGCTGTCCGGTTGCGGCCATTCAGAACTCGTGCTGCCGGCTGCGGTGCCGACGCTGCCGGCGCCGACACCGGCGGGCATGCAGGAGCTGACCCCGGACGCACCGCACGAGCCCGAACCGGCCGACAACTGCGACGCCACCGCCAGCCTGCGCCCGTTCCGCAGCAGAGTCGAGGCCGACGCGGCGGTGGCCAAGATCCGCCAGCGCGGCCGGCTCATCGTCGGACTGGACATCGGCAGCAACCTGTTCAGCTTCCGTGATCCGATCACCGGTGAGATCACCGGCTTCGACGTCGACATCGCCGGCGAGGTGGCCCGCGACATCTTCGGCACCCCCACGCAGGTCGAGTACCGAATTCTGTCGTCGGCCGAACGCATTGCGGCGCTGCAGAAATCAGAAGTCGACATCGTGGTCAAGACCATGAGCATCACGTGCGGTCGCCGCAAAGACGTGAACTTCTCGACGGTCTATCTGGTGGCCAACCAGCGCCTGCTGGTGCCACGCGACTCCTCGATCCGCCAGGCCAAGGATCTGTCCGGAAAGCGGGTCTGCGTCGCGCAGGGCACCACCTCGTTGCGGCGGATCCGCCAGATCGATCCGGCGCCGATCATCCTGTCGGTGGTGAACTGGGCCGACTGTCTGGTGGCCCTGCAGCAACGCCAGGTCGACGCCGTCAGCACCGACGACTCGATCCTGGCGGGACTGATGGCCCAAGACCCGTATCTGCACATCGTCGGGCCGTCGATGGACGAGGAGCCCTACGGCATCGGGATCAACCTGGAGAACACCGGCCTGGTCCGCTTCGTAAACGGCACCCTGGAACGCATCCGGCGCGACGGAACGTGGAACACGTTGTACCGCAAGTGGCTGACGGTGCTGGGCCCCGCGCCGGTACCACCCACGCCGAGGTATGCGGAATCATGACCGACGACGAGTTCGACGACGGCCCGGCCACCCAGCGCGCCGACGTGCTGGCCGAATCGTCCTCGGTTCGCCGGCCGATGTCGACCCAGGCGATCTTCCGCCCCCGCGAGGCTTCCGACGACGAGGACCCGGACGGCGGGGGCCCCGGGCCGGCGCAGGTGCGCCCGGTCGCGCCGCGGCGACGCCTGGGCGGCGGTCTGGTGGAGATCCCCCGGGTACCCGAGATCGACCCGCTGGCCGCGCTGATGGCCGACCCGGTGGTCGCGGAGTCCAAGCGGTTCTGCTGGAACTGCGGACGGCCCGTCGGGCGGTCCGCCGGCGAGGCGAAGGGCGACTCCGAAGGCTCGTGTCCGCACTGCGGAAGTCCGTATTCCTTTCTGCCACAACTGAAACCCGGCAATTTGGTGGCCGGACAGTACGAGATCAAGGGTTGCGTGGCCCACGGCGGCCTGGGCTGGGTGTATCTGGCGGTGGACCACAACGTCAATGAGCGCCCGGTGGTTCTCAAGGGCCTGGTGCATTCCGGCGACGCCGAGGCCCAGGCCATCGCGATGGCCGAGCGGCAGTTCCTCGCCGAGGTCACCCACCCGTCGATCGTGAAGATCTTCAACTTCGTTCAGCACCCGGACTCGCACGGCGACCCGGTCGGCTACATCGTGATGGAGTACGTCGGCGGACAGTCACTCAAGCAACGCCGCGACAGCCGCCTGCCGGTGGCCCAGGCCATCGCCTACATGCTCGAGATCCTGCCGGCGCTGAGCTACCTACACTCCCTGGGCTTGGTCTACAACGACCTCAAGCCGGAGAACATCGTGCTGACCGCCGAGCAGCTCAAGCTGATCGACCTCGGTGCGGTGGCACGCATCGGTTCGTTCGGGTACCTCTACGGCACCCCCGGATTTCAGGCTCCCGACATCGTCCGCACCGGACCCACGGTGGCCACCGACATCTACACCGTCGGCCGCACCCTGGCCGCGCTGACCTTGAAACTGCGCACCCGCGACGGCCGCTACGTCGACGGGTTGCCCGACGATGACCCGGTCCTGAAGAAGTACGACTCGTACCGCCGATTGTTGCAGCGCGCAATAGATCCCGACCCGCGGCGCCGGTTCAGCACCGCCGAAGAGATGTCGGCTCAGCTGATGGGCGTGCTGCGCGAGGTGGTGGCCCGCGACACCGGAACACCCCGGCCCGGGTTGTCGACGGTGTTCACCCGCTCGCGGTCCACGTTCGGTGAGCACCTGCTGGTGGCGCACACCGACGTCTACCTGGACGGTCACGTGCACGCCGAGAAGCTGACCGCCCGCGAGATCATCACCGCGCTGCAGGTGCCGCTGGTGGATCAGGCCGATGTGGCCGCCCCGCTGCTGACGTCGATCGAGTTCAGCGAGCCGGTGCAGACGCTGGATTCGCTTCGCGCCGTGCGCAACAGCGCGCTGGAATCCGAGGGCATCGACCTGTCCGAGTCTGTCTCGCTGCCGTTGATGGAGGTGCGTGCGCTACTGGACCTGGGCAATGTCACCAAGGCCACCGCCAAGCTCGACGAGCTCGCCGAGCAGGTCGGCTGGCCGTGGCGACTGGTGTGGTTCCGGGGTGTGGCCGAATTGCTCACCGGCGACTTCGATGCGGCCCGTAAGGATTTCACCGAGGTGCTCGACATGTTCCCCGGAGAGCTGGCCCCCAAGATGGCACTGGCGGCCACCGCCGAGCTGGCCGGCACCGACGACGAACGCGGCTTCTACGAGTCGGTGTGGCACACCGACGACAGCGTGATCTCGGCGGCCTTCGGCCTGGCCCGCGCCTCCTCGGCGGAAGGCGACCGTGCTGCGGCGGTTCGCACACTCGACGAAGTACCCGCAACCTCAAGGCATTTCACCACCGCGCGATTGACCAGCGCGGTGACCCTGCTGTCCGGGCGGTCGTCCAACGAGATCACCGAGGCCCAGATCCGCGATGCCGCACGCCGGGTGGAGACCCTGCCCGACACCGAGCCGCGGGTGTTGCAGATCCGGGCGCTGGTGCTGGGTGCGGCGATGGACTGGCTGGCCGAACATGAGGCGAGTACGAACCACATTCTCGGGTTCCCGTTCACCGACCACGGCCTGCGTCTCGGGGTGGAGATGGCGCTGCGCAGCCTGGCCCGGCTCGCACCCACCCAGGCGCACCGCTACGCGCTGGTCGACATGGCCAACGCGGTGCGGCCGATGAGCACGTTCTGAGCGGAGCCCTCAGCCCAGCTTGCGCAGCCTCGGCTCCAGATCGGTCTTGAACAGCTCCAGGAAACGCCGCTGGTCGTGGCCGGGTGCGTGGAACACCAGGTGGTTCAGGCCCCACCCCACGTACTGGCCGACCTTCTCCACGGCCTCGTCCGGGTCGGAGGCGACGATCCAGCGCTTGGCGATCTGCTCGATCGGCAATGCGTCAGCGGCCTTCTCCATCTCGATCGGGTCGTCGATCGAGTGCTTCTGCTCAGCGCTCAGTGACAGCGGTGCCCAGAACCGGGTGTTGTTAAGCGCCAGGTCCGGATCCGGGTCGTAGGAGATCTTGATCTCGATCATCTTGTCTATCGAGTCGACGTTGCGCTCGGCCAGCGCCGCACCCTCACGCACGGCCGGCATCAGCTTCTCGGTGTAGAGCTCCTCGCCCTTGCCGGAGGTGCAGATGAAGCCGTCACCGACGCGCCCGGCGTACTTGGCCACCGCCGGACCACCGGCCGCGATGTAGACGGGCACGCCGTCTTCGGGCACGTCGTAGATCGAGGCGCCCTTGAGGGTGTAGTAGTCGCCGTCGAAGTCGACGCGGTCACCGCCCCACAAAGCCCGCATCAGTCGCACCGACTCGCGCAGCCGGGCGAAGCGCTCCTTGAACTCCGGCCACTCGCCGGTGAACCCGGTGGCGATCTCGTTCAATGCCTCTCCGGAGCCCACGCCCAGGAAGATGCGATTCGGGTACAGGCAGCTCATGGTGGCGAAGGCCTGCGCGACGACGGCCGGGTTGTACCGGAACGTCGGGGTCAGCACTGAGGTGCCCAGCTGGAGCTTCTTGGTGCGCTCCCCGACCGCGGTCATCCAGGCCAGCGAGAACGGGGCGTGCCCGCCCTCATGCCGCCAGGGCTGGAAGTGGTCACTGACGGTGGCACTGTCCATGCCGTGCGCCTCGGCGGCGACACCGAGTTCGACCAGTTCCCGTGGTGCGAACTGCTCCGCCGACGCCTTGTATCCGAGTTTCAATTCCGCCATTCCACCATTTCTACACGGTCTCGACCGGGCTCTCACTCCTAGACTCACGAGCATGAGTGACAGGCTGGTCGAGCTCGTTCCGGTCACCGAGCGGGTGCATCTGGCCCGCGGTGAGGCGGTCAACTGGGTGCTGGTGACCGATGACACCGGGGTGCTGCTGATCGACGCCGGTTATCCCGGTGATCGCGCCGACGTGCTGGCGTCGCTGGGCGCCCTGGGCCACCAGGCCGCCGATGTGCGGGCCGTGCTGCTCACCCACGCCCACATCGACCATTTCGGCTCGGCGATCTGGCTCGCCAAAACCTATGGCACACCGGTGTATTGCCACGCCGACGAAGTCGGCCACGCCAAGCGCGAGTACCTCGAGCAGGTGTCGCCGCTGGCGTTGGCTCCGCAGTTGTGGCGGCCGAGTTGGGCGTTGTGGAGCATGCACGTGGTGCGCAGCGGCGGCCTGAGCCGCGAGGGCATCCCGACCGCGCAGCCGCTCACCGCCGACATCGCCGCCGGGCTACCCGGCCATCCGATCGCCATCCCCACCCCCGGCCACACCCGAGGGCACTGCTCGTATCTGGTCGACGGTGCGCTGGCCAGCGGCGACGCCCTGGTGACCGGTCACGCGGTGCTGGGCAGCGACGGCCCGCAGCTGCTCCCGGCGCTGTTCACCCACAGCCAGGACGACGCCATCCGCAGTCTGTCGGCGCTGGCGCTGCTGGAGACCGAGGTGCTCGCGCCGGGGCACGGCGACGTGTGGCGCGGTCCGATCCGGCAGGCCGCCGAGGCCGCGATCGCCAAGGCGCGCCTCGGTTAGCTCCGCGTCGCAGCGACGTAGCGGATGGCGGCGGGCGCACCGTCGAGTTCGCTGGGGGTCAACTTGGACAGCCTTGCCGCGGTGAACAGTTCGCCGATACCGGAGTCGACCGTCACCCAGCCGCTGTCGGCCAGGTGACGCACCACGTCGGTGTGTTCGCCGGAATAGAACGGCCCCGGCCCGGTCAGGCTCAGCCCGCGGCGGCGCCAGCGCTCGACCAGCGAGTCGTGGTGCACCGCCTGCGGCCGGCTCGGCGGCACCGCGTGATCGGCGGCCAGCCGGCTGCCCGGGGCACTGAGTTCGGTCACCCCGTCCAGCAGCCGGTTCTGCGCATCCGACGGCACGTACCAGACCAGCAGGCCCTCGATCACCCACGCGGTGGGGGCGGCCGCGTCGAATCCCACCCGCCGCAGCGCTGACGGCCAGTCGTCGCGCAGGTCGATGCCGACCGCTCGCCGGTTGGCACTGGGCGTCGCACCCCAGGCCCTCATGGTGGAGGTCTTGAAATCGACTACCGGCGGGTGGTCCACCTCGTAGACGACGGTCTCGGCCGGCCACCAGAGCCGGTAGGCGCGGGTGTCCAGGCCTGAGCCCAGAATCACCGCCTGGCGGATCCCACCGCGCGCCGCGTCGGTGAAGAAGGCGTCGAAGAACGTGGTGCGCGCCGCGGAGAACTCCGCCAGCCGGGGAAACCCGCCGTCCTTACCGAGCCGGCTGATGTCCAGTTCGCCGTCGGCGACCCGGATGCACGCCTCCAGGCCCACCTTGTGCACCAGTGACGCAGCGAAGGGGTCGTTGATCAGCCCGCGTGTCGTCGCCGCGGCGCGCGCCGAGGCCAGCACCGTGGCGATGACGCCGGCACCGGCGGCCAGGCTTCCGGGCAGGTGCCGGTCGGCGCGTGCGGTACTCAATACGGCCTTCTGCCGGCCGGCGCGCCGTGGAGGACCTTCCGGATCTGCCCGTCCATGCCGCTGGCTGCGGCGAACAGCATCTCGTCGCCGGCCTGCAGCACCTCCGATGACCGCGGCAGGATCACCGCGTCGCCGCGCTGCACCGCCACCAGGGCTGCGCCCTCGGGCAGCACGACGTCGCAGACGAGTTGACCGATCAGTGGATTATCTTCGGGCAGCGTCATTTTCGTCAGATTGACCTGGCCGCGCCGCAGTCCCATCAGCTGCACCAGATGCCCGACGTCGATGGCGCCCTCGATCGCGGCGACCATGGCCCGCGGCGTGGAAACCGCGACATCGATACCCCATTGATCGGTGAACAGCCGCTCGTTGCGGGCGTTGTTGACCCGGGCCACCACCCGGTCCACCCCGAACTCCGCCTTGGCCAGCAGCGCGGTCGCCAGGTTGGCCTTGTCGTCACCGGTCGCGGCGATCACCACGTCACAGATCTCGATTCCGCATTCCTGCAGCGCGGACAGCTCACAGGCATCGGCCAACAACCACTCCGCCTCCGGGACGGCGTGCGGCTCGTAGTGCGCGGGATTCCGCTCGATCAGCAGCACCCGGTGGCCATCGCCGATCAGCTCGCGCGCGACGGAGCGACCGACAGCGCCGGCACCGGCGATCCCGATGCGCATGCTTGCTCCCCTCATCCCCGGGTTGCCCCCGGCCGCTTCGGGCGTAACACGGTCGTGACAGCGCTACTGATTTACTGACACCTAACACGAACCCGCTGACCTTGAGCGAATCACATGGGCGGGTCCGACCGCCACCAACAGCCCGAATGGGGATCAGATGAGCCTGGAACAGCTCTACCTGGCCCTGCTCATCGGGGGCCTGGTGCTGTTGGCCAGCATCATCGCCACTCGAGCGGCCGATCGGGTCGGGCTGCCCAGCCTGCTGCTGTTCCTGCTGGTCGGGGTGGTGATCGGCAACGACGGGCTGGGCCTGGAGTTCTCCGACGTGCAGTTGGCCAGTGATCTGGGCACCACCGCGCTGGCGGTGATCCTGGTCGAAGGTGGTCTGACCACCAAGTTCGCCAACATCCGCAAGCTGCTGGCACCGGCAACCGTGCTGGCCACCGTCGGCGTGGTGGTCAGCATGGCGGTGATCGCGGTGGCCGCGCACCTGCTGCTGGGTATTAGCTGGCAGCTGGCGTTCCTGCTCGGTGCGATCGTGTCGCCCACCGATGCGGCGGCGGTCTTCTCCATTCTGCGGGTGTTGCCGCTGCCACGGCGGGTGGCCGGTCTGCTGGAGGCCGAGTCCGGATTCAACGACGCCCCCGCGGCCATCGTCGTGTTGATGCTGAGCACGGTGCCGCTGACGATCAACCCGGTGCACGCCGTGGGCGATGTCATCTACGAACTGGTCGGCGGGTCGGCGATCGGTCTGATCGCCGGAGCGCTCGGGGCGATGATGCTGCGCCGCACCGCGCTTCCGGCCTCCGGGCTGTACCCGCTGGCGACGTTCGGGCTGGCGATGGTGGCGTTTGCCGCGTCGGCGTCGTTGCACGCCAGCGGATTCATCGCGGCGTATCTGTCCGGCGTGGTGCTGGCCAACTCCGGCCTGCCGCACCGCGCGGCCATCCGGTCGTTCGCCGAGGGGCTGGGCTGGCTGGCGCAGATCGGCCTGTTCGTGTTGCTGGGCCTGCTGGTGAGCCCGAGTCAGCTCTCCGGCGAGCTGATCCCCGCGCTGGTGATCGGCGCGGTGCTGCTGCTGCTGAGCCGGCCGCTGTCGGTGATCGCCTCACTGATCTGGTTCAAGGTGCCGTGGCGCGAACAGCTCTTCCTGTCCTGGGCCGGCCTGCGCGGCGCGGTCCCGATCGTGCTGGCGACGTTCCCGATCGTCGAGGGCGTGCCGGACAGCTATCGACTGCTCAACATCGTGTTCATCCTGGTGGTGGTCTACACCGTGGTCCAGGGACCCACCCTCGGGCTGTTCGCGCACTGGCTGGGTCTGATCCCGCGCGACACCACCCGCGAGATTCAGGTGGAGGCGGCCCCGCTGGACGTCCTGGAGGCTGAGCTGCTGACGATGACGGTGCAGCCGGAATCCAAGCTGCACAATGTCTCCGTGCTGGAGTTGCGACTGCCCGACCCGAGCGTCATCACGCTGATCATCCGCAACGGCGACACTTTCGTCCCGCAGCCCGACACCCGGATCACCGCCGGCGACGAGCTGCTGATCGTCACCACCAGCAAAACCCGCCAAGCGGCCGAACGGCGGCTGCGGGCAGTCAGCAGACGCGGCAAACTGGCCCACTGGTTCGACGAATACGGCGACTCGGAGTAACTCCCCGCCGTTTCATCGGGTGAAGGTGAGCAGCGGGATCGCGGTCTCGGCCGGGGTGAGCCCGCCGTGGAAGCCCACCAACGCCGAGGCCTGCGGCGGTTCATGGTCGGTCGCCAGGATCGCGGTGTCACCGGTACAGGTGACGACGACGTCGCCGATGCGCGCCAGGTGCTCCTCGCGCACCGGCCCGAACAGGCCGGCGGCCACAGCGTCCTCGCGGCTGTGCACCATCGCCCGGCCGGCCAGCAGTTCACTCCAGGCGGCCAGCACATCTGCGGCGGCGCCGGGTTCGGTGTGCAGGTAGCGCACCCGCGGCTCACCGGCGATCACCCGGATTCCGTTGCGCAGCATTGGTTCCGCATCGCAGTCGATGCGGGCGTCGTCGGGCACGTTGAGGCCGCCGTGGTCGGCGGTGACGACCAGCGCCGCGTCGCCGGGGAGTTCCTCGATCAGATGACGCAGCAGCGCATCGACTTTCGCGGCCGCGGCGTGCCAGTGCGGTGAGCCGATGCCCGAGAGGTGTGCGGCGTGATCCAGCGCTGCGGTGTAGCCGTAGATCAGCCCGGGCGCCGCCGCGATCTCTTCGGCCAGGTGTGCGGCGTAGTGCGTGCCCTTGGCGGTGGGGTGGAATTCCGCTCCCCGGTAGGCGGACTCGGTCAGCCCGCTGCCGACGAACATCTCCGGCAGTACCGCCCGGGCGCCGACGCCCGCGGCGCCGAGTCGTTCGAACCAAGTCGGCACGGGCTGCCAGGTTGCCGGCGGCGGGTCGTCACGCCAGAGGATGTGGGTGAGCACCCGGTCTGTTCCGGGAACGTTGACGGTGAACCCCAGTACGCCGTGTTCCCCGGGCTCCACGCCGGTTCCCAGCGAGACCAGGCTGGTCGGGGTGGTTGACGGGAAGGTGCAGGTCAGCTCGGTGAGATGTCCGGTGTCGCCGGCCAGCACCGACGCCAGCAGCGGGGCTGGGTGCTCTTGGTGGGCCGCGAGCTGCGGCAGCAGGTGGTAGCCCAGACCGTCGACGAGCACCACCGCCACCCGCCGTACATCGCCGATGCGATCGGTCAAGCCGAGTACGTCGTGCGCCTCGGGGACGCCGAGCACCGCGGCGGCCGACGGCAGGATGTCGCAGATCGAACCGGGCACCCGCTCAGCCTGCCACCTCCGCAGCTACGGCAACGCCGGAGCCTCGCCGGGGGCGGCGCCTTCGGGCGCGGGCCCGTGTCGGCTGGTGTTGGATTTCGTCTTCGCCCCACCGTTGCCCGGGTTGCCACCGCCGCCGTTGCCACCGCCGCCGTTGCCACCGCCACCACTGCCGCCACCCCCGTTGCCACCGCTGGGCATGCTGAATTTGGGCAGGCTGGACGAGTTGTTGGACGAGGAGTTGTTGGAGTCGTCCGAGTTGCTGTGCCCGGAACCGGTCGTGTCGTCGTGGCTGTCGGCGCGAGCCGAGGCCTGCTCATCGGCACCGGACGGTGCGGGCGAGCTGTGGAACAACTGGTCGAGCTGGGCCAGTGGGTCGTTGAGTACCGAGTTGACGTCAGCCACCTCGGGGACGTCGACGGCACCGGCGTCCCCCAGATCCGGACCGGCGCTCGCCACGCCGAAGAACGGGTCGAACAGATCCTCGAAGTCGGCGCTCGCGGCCGGCGCGGTCAGCAGGCAGCAGCCCAGCGTCGCCAACGCCGCAACCACCACTCGACCAGAACCAACGCTCATCCGCGAAACCCTTCACCACTGTCCACACCGGGTGATGCCCGGCAGAAACGAAAATAGCCGCCCCGCGCGAAGAAAGGCGACCTGGATCTTCGTCATATTGGAAGAATTCAGAGGCTGTTCACCCCCTGTCATCCCTCGCTCACCGGTGCGCTGTATCCGCAGGTCACGCTCATAATTGAGACGTCGGTCACAATGGTTTACAGCGAAAACAAGGGTCGGATATTCGGCTATCCACATAAAAACCACGCTGCTCATATCTGTTTGTGAACTTCCGGCGTCAAAAAATCACGCCGAGCGATAAGTGCCGCCCGCCGGGCGCAGCGGCCGATCACGAATCGGCCCGGGATACACCCCGCGGGTTTAGCGTTCAGTGGGTGAGCACACCCCCGATCGATCTCGGCTCCTGGATCGCCCGCCGGGCCGCGGCCACGCCGAGCCTGCCGGCCATCACCTTCGGCGAGGACACCTGGAGCTACCGGGACTTCGCCGACCGCATCGACCGGCTGGCCGCCGAGCTGGCCGCCGGCGGGATGCGGCGTGGGGATCGAGTCGGCTACGCCGGGCTCAACCACCCGGACTTTCTGGTCACGCTGTTCGCCGCCGCCCGCATCGGCGCGACCTTCGTGCCGCTGAACTGGCGGCTCACCGCCGACGAGCTCTGCTACATCCTCGACAACGCGGGCGTACACACCCTGGTGGCCGACGCCGAGCGCGCCGCGGTGATCGATCCGGTGCGCACCGAGGCGGGACTGCAACGCACCATCGCGCTGACGCCGGTGCCGGGCTGGGAAGTGGCCGACGACTTGATCGCCCGACGTGCCCCGCTGGCCGATCCGGTGTTCGCCGAACCGGATGACGTCGCGATTCTGATGTACACCTCCGGCACCACCGGGCGGCCCAAGGGTGCGATGCTCACCCACTCAAACCTGTTCTGGAACAACATCAATGCCCTGCTGACGTTCGACACCAGCCAGAACGACGTGTCGCTGGTGTGCGCCCCGCTGTTTCATATCGGCGGTCTCAACGTCACCACACTGGTGACACTGCAGAAGGGCGGGCACGTGGTGCTGATGCCCACGTTCGATCCGGGCGAGGCCCTGCGCCTGCTCGCCGAACATCGAATCACCACCATGTTCGGGGTGCCGGCGATGTTTCTGTTCATGAGCCAGCTGCCGCAGTTCGCCGACGCCGACCTGTCCAGTGTCCGCAACTTCGTCTGCGGCGGCGCTCCGGTGCCCGAGCCCCTGATCCAGTGCTACGGCGCACGCGGAATCCCGTTCGCTCAGGGGTACGGGCTGACCGAGACGGCGCCGCTGGCGCTGGTGCTGCGCCCCGACGAGGTGGGCGTGAAGATCGGGGCCGCCGGCAACCAGGTGCTGCCGCTGTCGGACGTGCGCCTGGTCGACGCCAACAACGTCCCGGTGCCCGCCGGCACGCGCGGGGAGATCTGCGTACGCGGCCCGCAGGTGATGGCGGGCTATTGGCGCAATCCCGAAGCCACCGCGGCGGTGATCGACGACGAGGGCTGGTTTCACACCGGCGATATCGGCCAAGCCGATGACGAGGGCTACGTCTGGGTCATCGACCGGGTCAAGGACATGGTGATCTCCGGCGGCGAGAACGTCTACCCGGCCGAGGTCGAAGACGTGCTGTACGGGCATCCTGCCGTCGCCGAGGTGGCCGTGCTGGGTACTCCGCATGAGAAGTGGGGCGAGGCGGTGACCGCGGTGGTGGCACTGCGCCCGGGTGCGGCGCTGACATTGGAGGAGCTGCGGGATTTCGCCCGCGACAAGCTGGCCGCGTTCAAGCTGCCGATCCGGCTGGAGGTCGTCGACGCGCTGCCGCGCACCCAGTCCGGCAAGGTGGTGAAATATCACTTACGCGAGGAGATTTCGGATCGGACGGGCAACGCAGAAGCCGCTGAGGCTGGACAGCCTGCTCTCCGACGACGAGATCGCACTACGTGACACCGTCGCGAAGTTCTGCGCCGAACATGTCATGCCGCACATCGGCGAATGGTTCAACCTGGAGTCGGTGCTGACCTATGAGGGCACTCCCGAGATGCATCAGCTGCTGCTGACCGGCGGCCCGTCCGCGCCGTGCTGACCGGGCTGACCGGGCGTGCCCGTGCTGCCGCCGTTCGCGCTGGTCGGGCCCGGCTGGCCGGGCACGCCACCGGTCCCACCAACGCCGCCCTCTCCGAACATGGTGCCCAGGCCGGCACCACCGTTGCCGCCGAGGCCACCGACGCCGCCGTCTACGCCCTGCACCCCGTTACCCCCGGTGCCACCGGCGCCGCCGATGCCCATCAGCGTCCCGCCGGCACCACCGTCCCCGCCGACGCCGCCCACACCGCTGGCATCGGTGCCGCCGGCACCGCCGTCGCCGAACCACAGACCTCCATTGCCGCCCGCGGCCGCAGCCAGGGTGCCGCCGTCGGCGCCGTCGGTTCCGTTGCCGATCAGGAACTGACCGGAGAGCAGGTTGATCGAGTTGTCGACGAACTGGCCGAAGTCGCTGGTGATCCAGCTCTGCTCGAAGCTGTGGATCATGTCGTAGGTGTTCCCGTCGATCGGGAAGCCGAACAGGCTTTCAGCGGTGGACTGCAGCGAGCCGTCCAGGCCGGAGGCATCGGCCGGCCCGGCCGAGAACAGGGCATCCCAGTCGAAGGTGGCCACCCCGGTGTCGCTGGCCGGCGCCGCCCAGTCCGCGGGGCTGAACAGGTCGAGGATCCAATCCAGCTCATCGGCGTGGGCCCGCGGCGCCGAGCTGAGCGGGATGACAGTGATGGCCAAGAACGCCGCCGCGGCGGCTCCGGCACCGACGATGCGTTGACTGGTCATTTTCGCCACTTCCTCTGATCGAGAAATTGCCGAACGTGCGGAGGCGACCTGCGCCGATGCAGGATTTTTGGTGGCTCACAGCGCGGTAACACCGCACCATTGGCACGTTTCTGTCGAAGATCGCCCGTCAACCCGCCCCGATGATTGCGCGGATATTTACCACATGGAAGAGTTGGATAAATGACGACTCATGAGGCACTCGGGCAGCGGGCAACGGCGTTCCTGGCAATGCATCAACCGGGCACGCCGGTCATCCTGCCCACGGTGTGGGACGCGTGGTCGGCGAAGCTGGCCGTCGGCGCCGGATTCAGCGCGCTGACCGTGGGAAGCAATCCGGTCGCCCAGTCGATCGGCAGCACCGACGGTGAGGGAATGACGTTCGCCGAGGTGCTGGGCCGGGTGCGTCAGATCACCGACGCCGTCGACGTCCCGGTGTCGGTCGACATCGAATCCGGCTACGGCGA
This sequence comes from Mycobacterium zoologicum, assembly GCF_020181635.2. Classification (NCBI taxonomy): domain Bacteria; kingdom Bacillati; phylum Actinomycetota; class Actinomycetes; order Mycobacteriales; family Mycobacteriaceae; genus Mycobacterium; species Mycobacterium zoologicum. The sequence continues at coordinate 161,530 of NZ_JAYJJS010000005.1, forward strand.
GTCGGCCACCCGGCTGATCGAGGGCCTGCTGGAGGCCGGCGCGGTGGGCTGCAACATCGAGGACTCGGTGCACAGCCAGGACAAGCGCCTGCGGTCGTCCGCCGAGCACGCCGAGTACGTCGCCGCGCTGCGCGAGGCCGCGGACGCCGCCGGAACCCACCTGGTGATCAACGCTCGCACCGACCTGTTCGTCCGCAAGGACGGCGACGACGCCGACCGCGTCGAGCGGGCCATCGCCCGGCTGACCGAGTGCGCGCAGGCCGGGGCGGACGTGCTCTACCCGGTCGGCCGGCACGACGCGGAGACACTGCGCCGGTTGACCGCCGGACTGCCCAAACCCGTCAACGCCCTGGCCGCACCGGACTCCGACGACCCGGCCATCTTCGGCCAGGCCGGCGTGGGCCGGGTCAGCTTCGGGCCGCTGTTCCAGGCCGCCCTGAGCAAGCACGCCGGTGAGGTCCTGGGCCGCTGGAAGTAGTGCGGGCTACCCGGTGACGGCGACATCCGCGGGGCTATCGGCCTCCTGGCCGACGAAGTCGCCCTCCCGCAGGTGCCGCATGCGGGTCTGGAAGCTGCGGGCGAACCCCGGCCAGAACGTGATGTTGCGTCCGTCCGGACCGAGGTAGTAGCTGGCGCACCCGCCGCTGTTCCACGTCGATCCGGCCAGGATGCGATCGGTCTTGTCGATGAATCCCTGCTGCACGTCGGCCCGCACTTCCAGGCTGGCCAGATTGCGCCGGTCCATCAGCTCCAGCGCTGCCATGATGTAGTCCACCTGCGCCTCGATGGTGACCACCTGGGAGGTGTAGATCGCCGAGTTCGGGCCCAAGATCACGTAGAAGTTCGGGAAGCCGGCGACGGTCGTACCCAGATGGGCCGACATCCCGTTGTTCTCCCAGGTCTGGGTCAGGGTCAGACCGTGCCGCCCGCGAATGCGCTTGAAGCCGTCATTGCCGGTGATGTTGAATCCGGTCGCCAGGATGATGACGTCGACTTCGTGCTGCCGGCCGTCGCGGGTCTGGATCCCCGACGCGGTGATCCGCTCGATGGGCTCGGTTTCGACGGTCGAGTTGGGGGCGGCCAGCGCCGGGAAGTAGGTGTTGGAGAAGGTCGGCCGCTTGCACCCGAAGGTGTAGTGCGGCGTCAGTTTGTCCCGCAGCACCGGATCGGCCACCTGTCGGCGCAGATGCCAGCGGCCGACGGCTTCGGCACCCTTGAGCAGCGCCGGACGGTAGATCAGGCCCGGCACCATCATCTCCTGAACCGCGTTCACCGATGCCCGCAATGCACGCAGCAAAACCGGCCAGCGCTCGAACGCCCGCTGCATCCGGGCGCCGACCGGCCGGTCCGGGTGGGGCATGATCCACGTCGCGGTGCGCTGGAACACCACCAGCTCATCGACGACGGGCTGGATCTGCGGGATGAGCTGCACCGCCGAGGCACCGGTTCCGATCACCGCGACCCGCTTGCCGGCCAGGTCGACCGAGTGATCCCACCTCGCCGAATGCAGCACGGTCCCACCGAAATCGGCCATCCCGTCGATGTCGGGAACCGACGGCTGGCTGAACGGTCCGGTGGCCGCCACCAGTGTCGCGGCGGTGCACTCGTAGCCCGATGCGGTGGTGATCCGCCACAGTTGCGCCTCGTCGTCCCACTGCGCGTCGACGACGTCTTCGTTGAACCGAATGCGGTCGAGGATCCCGAACCGGCGCGCGCAGTCCTGCAGGTAATCCTTGATCTCGACCTGCAGCGGGTACAGCCGGCTCCACTGCGGGTTGGGCGCGAACGAGAACGAGTACAGCGCCGACGGGATGTCGCACTGGGCGCCGGGATAGGTGTTGGCGTGCCAGGTGCCGCCGATTCCGGATTCGCGCTCGAGGATCACGAAATCATCGCTGCCGCTTTGCTTGAGTCGGATCGCGGTGGCCAGGCCACCGAATCCGGCGCCGATGATGGCTACCCGGTGATGCTGGTTGGTCATGAGTTGCCTTCGCTGTCAGAGGTTTTCGACTACAGATCCAGGACCAGCTCGCCGCCGCCGGCGCAGCGGGAGACACAGATCATCATCGAGGTGTCCAGCTCCTCGCCCACCAGGACGCGGTCGCGGTGCTCGACCTCACCGTCGAGCACGATGGTCTTGCATGCGCCACAAAACCCTTGCTGGCAGGAGTAGTTCACCATCGGCAGCGCACGCCGGATCGCGGTGAGCGCGGACTCGTCGGGGCCGACCTCGACACTGACCCCGGAGCGGGCCAGCACCGCGGTGAACGGCTTCTCGCCGCGGACGGTGGGCGCGCTGAACCGTTCGCTGTGCAGCGGCGGCCGGTCCGGCAGCCCGGCCAGGTGGTCGCTGATGGCGTCCATCAGGGGCGTGGGGCCGCACAGGTAAACCGTTGCGCGGAAGTCGTCGGCGAACAGGTCGGCGACCTCGGTCACCCCGTGCTCGTCATCGCAGCGCACCCGCAACGTCCCGGTGTGCGCGAGCGATTCCAGCTCATCCAGGAACGGCATGCTGTCGCGGCTGCGGCCCAGGTAGTCCAGCGTCCAGCGGGCGCCGCCGGTGGCCGCCGCCCGGACCATCGGCAGGATGGGAGTGATACCGATACCGCCGGCGATGAAGTGGTATACCGGCTCATCGGTGAGGCGGAATGCGTTGCGTGGACCGCGGATTCGTAACGTGTCGCCTTCTGCGAGTGCGTGCATCTCGACGGAGCCGGCACCATCGGGGATCTTGCGCACCGCGATCCGGTAGGAGCCGCGGTCGGCGGGGTCTCCGGTGAGCGAGTAGTGCCGCTGCCGGCCGGCGGGGGTGAACACGTCGATGTGCGCACCCGGTGTCCATGCGGGCAGCGCGGCGCCGTCGGGGCGGACCAGGGTCAGCATCGCGACATCCGTCGCGGCCGTCTGTACCCGGGCGATCTCGAGCTCGGCGCTGAAGCCGGTGTGACGCACCGGATCCGGGGCGGTGAATCGCATGGCGGCGCGGGGGCTGGTCACGATCTGGCTGTATCGCTTGGCCAGCGCGCCCATGGCCCGCACCGCGGTGCCGGCCCGGTCGATGTCGTTGGTCGGAGCGCCCAGGTAGCTCATGACGCACCGCCCGGTCGGGTCGCCTGCACGGCCGGCGACTGCGCCAGGTAGCGGATTGCCTTGTCGATGTCGCCCATCTGGGAGGGATGGAAGCCCGGCTGCAGGTACAGCCAGGTCTGAGACACCAGGAACCACAGATTGGGCACCAGACCGCGGTGCGCGGCCCGGAAGTAGGCCAGCGGCCACCACAGCTGAAAGCGCCTTCCCCGCCGGGCTTTGCGGTACATCTCGGCCGATGTGGCGAACCACAGCACGGCCAGGCCCAGCGAGGCGATCAGCGCGGTGCGGGCCCGGCGCCAGTAGTTTCCGTCGACGTGGTTGAACGCGTCGAACGCGACATTGCGATGCTCCAACTCTTCGCTGCCGTGCCAGCGAAGCAGGTCGAGCATGGTGGGATCGGTTGCGCGGCGCTCGAATTCGCGGTTGTCGAGCAGCCACTCCCCCACCACCGCGGTGTAGTGCTCGGCGGCGGCGTAGATTCCGAGCCGCTCGGCCAGCCACCGCTCGCCGGCACGGCCGGCAAGTCCGTGGTCGCCGAAGACCTTGTGCACGATGTACTCGATGCGGCGCACCTGCGCGGAGATGTCGATGCCGTTGGCGTCCAGGTAGCGCCGGAAGCCCTCGTGGGTGGCGGCATGGGTGGCCTCCTGCCCGACGAAGCCCACGACCTCCTCGTGCAGACGTTCGTCGTCGATCAGCGGCAGCGCCTGGGCGAACACGTCGGCCATCGCCCGCTCACCTTCGGGCAGCACCAGGTGCATGACGTTCCAGAACTGGGTGGCATAGATGTCGCCCGGGATGTAGTCGAGCGGGTCGGTGTCCCATTCGAACTGCACATGGCGGGCGTTGATCGCCAAGGACTCCTCGTCGTACTCGTGCAACTCGGTGGCGCGTGGCGCGTTCATCGGATGTCCCCTGTCTTCACGGCGGAGCCGGATAGCTCGATGATACAAAGAGATGAAGAATGTATCAATGGCTCGTTGTATCATCAGGTGCATGCCGGCATTCACCGTTGCCAATGGCTCCGCCTCGTCGACCGACGGATCGGTCGACGTCGACGCGGTCCTCGACGCAGCACTCGCGGTCTTCGGTTCGCTCGGCCTGCGTCGCGCCACCGTCGACGACATCGCCAGACAGGCCGGGATCGGTCGCGTCACGATCTACCGCAAGATCGGCGGCAAACAGGACCTGGTGAACGCCGTGCTGGTCCGGGAAATGCAGCGGCTGCTCACCGGGGTGATGGCCGCCGTGGAGGCCGCCGACGGCCCGACCGAACGAATCGCGGTCAGCTTCGCCACCACGGTGACCGCCTTTCGTGACAATGCCCTCTGGCAGCGCCTGCTGACCCTGGAAACCGATTCGGCGTTGCAGCAGATGACGCTCGAAGGGCAGTCGGTGCTGGTTGCCGCGGTCGCGGCGGCGGTGCAGATTCTCTGGCCGGAGCTCGGTGACGCCGCCCCGTCCGCCTTTCAGCTTGCGCGCGCCGAACTGATGGTGCGGATCACCCATTCCGTGCTGCTCACCCCTCATGCGATCGTTGCGCTCGACAACTACGCCGGTTTGCTGGCATTCGCCCGGGTACATCTGGTGCCGATCGCCACCGCCGGCGAGTGAGGATCAGCGGAGACCGGCGGTTTCTTCGAGCCGGCTGACGATCCCCCGAACCGTCGGATTCTTCACCAGCAGGCCGTCCAGGATCGGGTTGGCCACCCCGCGCAGCCAGCTGTACTGCCGCCAACCCAGTGGGGCCACGGTGCTCGCGGCCCGCCGGCGAATCCCGGCGATGATCGACTCCGCGGCCCCTTGCGCCGAGATCCGCCGACTCAGCGGCCAGGGCAACATACCGCCCAGCTCACGCCCGAGATCGTCGTCGTCAAGCACCGCGTGCGTCATCGCGGTATCGACGATCCCGAAGTAGGCGATCTGCACGCTGGCACCGTGTCCGGCCAGTTCCAGACGCAGACTGCGCCCGAGCTGCTCGACGCCGGCCTTGCTGATCATGTACGGCGAGCCGCCCGGCGACGGGGTGAACGCCGCCGCGGACGAGACCACCACCACGTGGCCCCGGTGCTCGATGACCTGCTCGATCGCGGGGGTGACGGTGTTGTAGACGCCGACGAGGTTGATCCCGAGCACCCGATCGAAGTCGTCATCGGGGCGCATCCGCAGCGTCGCCGGTGTCGGGGTCACCCCTGCGTTGGCCACCACGATGTCGAGCCGGCCGAACCGATCGACCGCGGCGGCCACGGCGGCGGCCATCGCGGCGCGGTCCCGCACATCGGCGGCGATTCCGAGCGCACGATCGCCCAGTTGGGCGGCGGCCCGGTCCACGGCGGCACCGTCGACGTCGACCAACACCACCGACGCCCGCTCATCGTGCAGCCGATGGGCTACGGCCAGCCCGATGCCCTGTGCGGCCCCGGTGATCAGGACGACCCGGCCGGCGACGTCCAGGCGGGGCCGGCGGTTGATGACGGACACGAATCACCTCGATCTGAAGAAGCCGTAAACGACAGGAAACAAATGTTTCCTATACTTGCGCCAGAAGTCAACCGCCGCCCCCGCAACTGCTGAGACGATGGAACCCGTGAGCTCATCGACCGCCGACCTGTGGCGCGGCCGGTCCGCGGCCGATCGGGCGGCCGATCGGCGGGAACGACTGCTGGCTGCGGCCCTGGAATCGCTGGGCACGGTCGGCTGCGCGGCCACGACGGTGCGCGGCGTCTGCCGTGGCGCGGGGGTGAGCCTGCGGTACTTCTACGAGAGCTTTCCCGGCCTGGACCCGCTACTGATCGCCGCATACGACCGGGTCGCCGACGAACTGACCGCCGTGGTGCTGCGGGCAATCGCAGCACCGGACCCGCAGACCCGGGTCCGGTCGGCGTTCGCGGCCGCGATGGACTTCATCGAAGCCGACCCGCGCCGCGGCCGCATCTTGTTCCGCGAAACCCTGGCCAGCGATGTACTGCGGGATCACGGCGCCGCCACAGTACCCGGATTCGTGTCGCTGGTCGCGGCAAGCCTCACCGGTGCGGCGCCCGACGGACCGGCCCCGGCCATGCGAACCGCGCGGATCAGCGCACTGTCCGGGGCGCTGGTGGCACTGTTCCTGGACTGGCAATCCGGGACCCTCACCCTAGGAAAAGCGGAACTGGCCGACTACTGCGCCGAGTTGACTGCCGTGATATTCGCCGGCGGTTGATGCAAGCGCTCCTCGAACGACAGCGTTTTCGGGCACGTGTAGTGCGTGTTCCTTGACAGGTGTCAATTTCAGATTGAAGATGGTTGTGATGATCGTCACGACCGTCTCGGCGCGTGTGAAGGAGCCCGATGGCCACCATCAGCACCCCGCATTACCTGCTTGATCAGACCAAGCGCCGATTGACGCCGACGCTGAACAACATCCCCGGCATGGGGGTGATCGAGCGCCGACTGATGGGGGTGAATTGGAAGCAGACGATGCTGGCCGAGCCGCCGCCGGGCAGCGGACTCAAGCCGGTGCTCGGGGATGCCGGTCTGCCGATCATCGGCCACATGATCGAGATGTTCCGCGCCGGACCCGACTATCCGCTGCACCTCTACCGCACCCACGGCCCGGTGTTCTTCGCGGACTCACCGATCATGCCGTCGGTGGTCGCCCTGGGACCGGATGCCACCCAGACGATCTTCGCCAACAAGGACAAGGATTATTCGACGTCGGGCTGGATCGAGGCCATCGGGCCGTTCTTCCCACGGGGGCTGCTGCTGCTGGACTTCGACGAGCACCTGGCGCACAAGCGCATCATGCAGGGCGCGTTCACCCGTCCGCGGATCGCCGAATACGTCAAGGACATGGACCGGGTGGCCAGCTCGATCGTCGCCGACTGGCCGACCGACGACGGCCGGTTCCTGTTCTATCCGGCCGTCAAAGAGCTCACCCTGGACGTGGCGTCGGTGGTGTTCATGGGCCAGGACCTGCGCGACGACCACAAGACGGTCGCGAAGGTGAACCATGCCTTCGAGCGGGCCATCCGGGCCGGCACGGCGACCATCCGGGCAGCGGTACCCCCCTTCAAGTGGTGGCGGGGCCTGCAGGGCCGCAAGGTGCTCGAGGATTACTTCTACACAAGGGTGGCCGAATGCCGTGGGGCGCAAGGCACCGACATGCTCACCGTGCTGTGCCACACCTCCGACGACGACGGCAACACCTTCACCGACACCGACATCGTCAACCACATGATCTTCTTGATGATGGCCGCCCACGACACGACCACCTCGACACTGAGCACCATGACCTATCACCTGGCCGCCAACCCGCAGTGGCAGGAGCGCGCCCGCGCGGAGTCGGCGCGCCTGGGCGACGGGCCGCTGGACATCGAGGCGCTGGAGGGCCTGACGACACTCGACCTGGTGATGAACGAGTCGCTGCGGCTGGTCACCCCGCTGCACATGAACGTTCGCAAGACCGTGCGCGACACCGACCTGCTGGGGCACTACATCCCGGCCGACACCATGGTGGCGACCTGGCCGAGCATGAACCATCGGCTGCCCGAGCTCTACACCGACCCGGAACGCTTCGACCCGGATCGCTTCACCGAGCCGCGCGCCGAACACAAAAAGCACCGCTACGCGTGGGCTCCGTTCGGCGGCGGCGCGCACAAGTGCATCGGTATGACCTACGCACGATTGGAGGTCAAGACCGTGCTGCACCGGCTGCTTCGCCGCTACCGCATGGAATTGGCCCACCCCGGCTACCGGGCGCATTGGGACTACGGCGGCATGCCGATCCCGATGGACGGGATGCCGATCGTGTTGCGCCAGTTGTAGTTCAGCCGGTGACCGGCGGGCCCGCCGTCACCCGTTAGGAGATCACCCATGCCCCACGCCAGCATGCCCGCGCCCCGCGCACTCGCACTGGCCATCGAACCATTCGCCGGGCAGGTGTATTTCTCGCCGGAATGCCACCGCGGCTATGCGGCACTGGGTTTCGGCCCCAGCCCGGGCAAGGCCGGCGAGGTGCAGATGCCCGACGGGCCGGCGTATTTCTGCTCCCGCGGCTCGGTCATGGGCCAGGTGCCCGGCGAGGTGATCGCATCGGCGTTCGGGGTGTTCAATCCGGCCGCCGTGGTACCCGCGGTCACCTACGGCTGGACCCTGACCGATGCGGCCACCATCTGCGCGGCCCGCACCCACGGCGCGGTGGCGCAGTTGCGGCGCATCCTGGGCCCCGCCCCGGACGGAATCGACCGCATCGTGGAGCTGCTGCGGCGGGCCACCGACGGCCTGTCGGTGGCCGGCAAGCCGCTGTTCGCCGGGCTTCTCGCCCAAGGCCTTCCCGGCGACCCGCTGGCCGATGCCTGGCGGCTGGCCGACCAGCTGCGCGAATACCGCGGCGACGTACACGTCAACGCCTGGACCAGCGCCGGTTTCGACGCCGCCGAGATCGGCCTGATCACCGAGCTGTACTGGGGGATACCGCTGCGCAGTTACGTGCGCACCCGGGCCTGGAACGACGACGACTTGGACGCCGCCGAAGCGCGGCTGACCGGGCGGGGCCTGCTGCGCGACGGGGCCTTCACCGATGCCGGGCGGGCGGCACGCGAGGCGATCGAGGTGACCACCGACGAGGGCTGTGCGCCGATCGTCGCCGCGCTCGGTGACGACCTGGGCGAAGTCCTGAGCCGGGTGGGGGGCTGGTCGCAGCAGGTGCAGGCCGGCAGCGGCTATCTGGCGGGTCCGCAGGACCTGGCCGCGCTGGTCAGCACCGGGCTGGGCTGACCCATGCCCGGCCTGTTCAGCCCGCTGACGCTCAAGGGCGTGACGCTACGCAACCGGATCGGCATGTCACCGATGACCATGTACCGGTCGACCGATGGCCAGATGACCGATTTTCACGTGATGTACCTGGGTGCGCGGGCCGCCGGCGGATTCGGGCTGGTGTTCGCCGAGCAGATCGCGATCGCGCCGGAGGGTCGCACCAGCGTGCACTGCGCCGGCCTCTACGACGACGACCAGATCCCCGGCCACGCCCGGGTGACCGCGATGATCCGGGACATGGGCGCGGTGCCGGCGATCCAGCTCGGGCACACCGGACGCTGCGGCAGCGAAGTCAAACCGTGGATCGGCGAGGGCGGGCTGGGCCGGCAATTGGCATCCGATCATCCCGAGGGCTGGCAGGTGGTCGGCCCGTCGGAGGTGCCCTACGGGTTCGGGAAACGCACTCACCCGGTGCACGCGCTCAGCGTCGAGGAGATCGGCCAGGTCCACCGCCAGTACGCCGATGCCGCACGGCGGGCGCATGAAGCCGGATACCAGTGGCTGGAACTGCATTTCGCGCACGGCTACCTCGCGTCGCAGTTCTACTCGCCGCTGGCCAACCACCGCACCGACGCCTACGGCGGCAGCTTGGCCAACCGGGCGCGGTTCTTACTGGAGGCCCTCGATGCGGTGCGCGCGGTCTGGCCCGACGAGCTGCCGCTGACCGCGCGGTTGGGCTGTGACGACTTCAACCCCGACGGCATCCGGTTCGAGGAGTCCCTTCAGGTGCTCGGCTGGCTCAAGGAGCACGGCCTGGATCTGGCGGACCTGTCGATGGGCGGCAACACCGACGACGTCCGCGATCCGTTCTTCCTGCGGCCGGCGGCCTGGGTGGAGCGGGGCGCGCAGGTGCGCCGCGAGATCGGGATCCCGGTCGCGGTGAGCTGGAATCTGGGGGTGCCCGGACTGGCCGATCAGGTGATCCGCGACGACCAGATCGATCTGGTGCTGCTGGGCCGCCCGGCGCTGGCCAATCCGCACTGGCCGGTGTGGGCCGCCCGCGAACTCGGTTCGGACGAGCAGGCCGACGAGTTCGCGTTACTGCCGCCGGACTGGGCCTGGTGGCTGCAGACCTCACGGGTGATCAATCCGAACATCGGCTGGCCGGAGCCTTCGAGCAACGTGTCCGGCTGAATTTCACAATTCACCCCCGGACGCGGGAAATTCATCCGGCCGGCGACACCGATGCCAGAAAGTCCAAAAGCAATTTATTGATCTCCTGCGGGCGTTCCTGCTGCAGCCAATGCCCGGCGCCGTCGATCGTCACTTCACGAAAATCACCGGTGAACATCTTCTGCAAATCCTCGTGCGGCAGATAACCGAGTACCGGGTCGGCACTGCCGGCGACGAAGCGGGCGGGCACCCCGATGGTCTGCGGCACGTCTGCGGTGACCTCCCAGGTGCGGTCGAGTCCGCGGTACCAGTTCAACGCGCCGGTGAATCCGGATCGGGTGAACTCGGTGACGTAGTGCTCGAACTCCGCAGCACTGATCCAATCCGGCAGCCCGCCCGGTTCGGGCAGTCGTTCGACGAAGCCCGCCGGCCCGGGGCTGACCATCCGCAGTATCGCCGCTTGTTCACTCGGCGGTTGCAGCGCGAACATCCGCCGCATGGTGGTGGCCGCGTCGGCACCCAGGTCGGCATCGGCCGGACCGGGCTGCTGAAAGTAGAGCATGTAGAAGAAGTTGTCGCCGAATGTCTTTCGAAACATCTCGGTCGGCGGCCGCGGCCCGCGTGGCTCCGGCGGCACGCTCATCCCGACAATGCCGTGCAACCGGTCGGGATGCAGCTGACCCGACAGCCACACCGGCGCCGCGCCGAAGCCATGCCCCACGAACACGCCGCGCTGCGCACCGACGTCATCGAGCAGCCCGATCAGATCGGCGGCCAGGGTCGGCATGGTGTAGTTGTCGCCGGTGCCCTCCGGGGCACTGGAGCGCCCGCAGCCGCGCTGGTCCGGGGCGAGCACGTGGTAGCCGGCCGCCGCCAGCGCCGGCAGCTGATGCCGCCACGAATACCCGATCTCGGGAAAGCCGTGTGCCAGCACCACCACCGGCGCCCCGCGGTCCCCGGCCTCCCAGGTATGCAGTCGAATTCCGTTCGTCTCGATATCACGTTCGGTTATTATCGCCATAATGGATAACCTAATGCATCGGCGAATGAATTAATAGAATAAATACCTGACCGAAGCGCCCTGAAGGCATGTAAAACACGTTAAGCTAGGGCGATGTTGCACACCCGATTCACCGAAATTTTCGGACTCCGGTATCCGATCATGTCGGCGCCGATGGCGATGCACAGCGGAGCGTCGATCGCCGCGGCCGTCTCGTCAGCCGGCGCGCTCGGTTCGTTCGGCGGGATGAACCCGAGTGGGCCGGAGTGGATCCGGGGCGAGGTCACCGCCGTGCGGGCGGCCACCGACCGCCCGTTCGCCGTCGGCTTCATCACCCCGTTCCTACAGTTCGGCGCACCATTGTTCGAGGCGACGTTGGACACCGCCGTTCCTGTGGTGATGTTCTCCTTCAGCGACCCGCGACCCTGGATCGAGCGGGCGGCGCAGGCCGGTGCGCGCACCATCTGCCAGGTGCAGACCCTCGCCGACGCGGATTTGGCCGCCGAGGCCGGCGCCGACGTCCTGGTTGCGCAGGGCACCGAGGCGGGCGGGCACACCGGGTCGATGAGCCTGCTGCCGTTGCTGTCCGCGGTCGTCGCGCGCCATCCCGACATCCCGGTGCTGGCCGCGGGCGGGATCACCGCGGGGCCGGCACTCGCCGCGGCCTTGACCGCGGGCGCCGACGGGGCGGTGCTCGGGACCGCATTCCTGGCGACCCCGGAGGCTGTCCAGGTGCGCGACGTCCACAAAGACCTGATCGTCGCCTCCGACGGCGGCGATACCGTCCGCACCCGGGCGTTCGACATCGTCAGCGGCCTACCGTGGCCCGAGTCGATCGGAGAGCGCGTGCGCCGCAACCGATTCACTGCCGAATGGGACGAACGCGAGGCCGAACTGACCGAGCGCCGGGAGGAATTCGCCGGCCAAAACCCGTTCCTGGTCGAGGATCCCAACCCCGAGACCGAGCCGATAGCCTACGGGCAGGGCGCCGGCTCGATCGACGCCGTCCGGCCGGCAGCCGAAGTCCTGGAACGGATCTGCGGGGCGGCCGAGCAGGTCCTGCGGTCCAGGGCGCCGGCCCTGCTCGGAACGGACGCGCGCTGACGCCCGGGACCCTGCTGGCCCGCGAGTACGGAATTCCGACGGTGACAAGCGTCGACGGCGCCCGCGGACTGCTGCCCACCGGCACCCGCGTACGGGTGGACGGATCGGTGGGGACGGTGCTGGTCCTCGACGGGTCGCTGACGGCGAGCTAGCCGCGCCGCTCCTGGCTCTGCTCGCGCAGCTCCCGCTTGAGCACCTTGCCGGCGCCCGACAACGGCAGCTGGTCGACGAACTCGACGCTGCGCGGCACCTTGTAATTGGCCAGCCGGGCCCGGACATGGTCGGTCAACTCACCGGCGCCCACCGTTGCTCCGGGCGCGGTGACGACGACGGCGTGCACGGTCTCTCCCCACCGCTCATCCGGCAGCCCGACGACCGCGCAGGCCGCGACCGCTGCGTGGGTGCTCAGCGCGTTCTCCACCTCGGCGGAGTACACGTTCTCGCCGCCGGTGACGATCATGTCCTTGATGCGGTCGACGACGAACAGGAAACCGTCGTCGTCGAGGTAGCCGGCATCCCCGGTGCGGTACCACCCGTCGACGAGCACCGCCGAACTCTCGTCGGGCTTGTTCCAGTACCCGAGCATGATGTTGTCGCCGCGGCCGCAGATCTCCCCGGTCTGCCCGGCGGGCAACACGTTTCCGGAGGCATCGATGATCTGTACCTCGGTGTGCGGCGCCGCCAGACCTGCCGAACCCAGATGCTCCCCGCGGTGGTCCTTGGGCCACAACAGCGTCAGCACCGGCGACGCCTCGGTCATCCCGTAGGCCTGGGTCAGCGCGATATCCGGCAGCAACCGCATCACCCGGTCGAGCAGCCCGCGCGAGATCGGCGAACCACCGTAGAGGATCCGCCGTGCCGAACTCAGGTCGTAATCGCCGAATGACGGGTGATCGACGAGCATCTGAATCATGGTCGGCACCAATAAGATATCCGTGACGCCGTGAGCCTGAACCGCACCGAGCACCGCGTCGGGAGTGAATGCCGGCACCATGACGTGGGTGCCGCCGAGCAGCACCTGCCCGACCCAGGCCGCCAGGTCGGCGAGGTGGAACATCGGCGCGGCGTGCAGGAACACCGACCCTTCACCGAGCAGCTGGCCGGTGGCCACCGTGCCCAGCGCGGAGGTGCACATGTTGCGGTGCGAGAGCATCACGCCCTTGGGGAATCCCGTTGTGCCGCCGGTGTAGAACACCCCGGCCAGGTCGTCGCCCCCGCGCCGGGCATCGGGTATCGGGTCGTTGCCGGCGATCAGGTCCTCGTAGCCGATCATGCCGTCGGGGGTGGCGCCCTCGCCGCAGTAGATCAGCAGGCGCAGGTCGGCGCAGTTGCCCTGCAGCGCCTGCCCGACTTTGCTGAAGGTGTCGTCGACCAACAGGCAGCACGTCGCGGAATCGTTGAGTGCATAGGCGATCTCGACCGGGCTCCAGCGGATGTTGAGCGGGTTGAGCACCGCACCCGCCCACGGCACGGCCAACAGGTACTCGGCATAGCGGTCACTGTTGAGCGACAGGATCGCGACCCGGTCACCGGTGTCGATACCGAGACTCCGCAGTCCGGCGGCCAGTCGGGCGACCCGCTGGCCGTGCTCGGCGAATGTCCGCTGCCGGTCGTGGTAGATGGTGGCGATCTGGTTCGGCTTGGCCTGCAGTGCGCGGTGCAGGCCCTGGGTCAGGTGCATGGCGGTCGTCTTTCGCTGGCGGGACTTACAGGGATCTGGCGATGAGTTCTTTCATCACCTCGTTGGCGCCGGCCAGTACCCGAAGCACCCGGTTGTCGGCGTAGAGGTTGGCGATCGGGTATTCGGCGCAGTAGCCGTAGCCGCCGAACAGTTGCTGGCAGCGGTCGACCACCTCCGAGGTGCGGTCGGTGATCCAGTATTTGGCCATCGACGCGATGGCCGCGTCCAGGCCCCCGCCGCGGTGCTCGGCGATGCACTGATCCAAAAAGCACCGGTTGACCCTCACGATGGTGGCGCATTCGGCGAGTTCGAAGCGGGTGTTCTGCATGGCGAACAGCGGCTTGCCGAACGCGGTGCGGGTCTTGGTGTAGTCCAGGGTCGCGACCAGCGCGGTCTCGCTCATCGCCTGGGCGATGATCGCGGTGATCAGCCGCTCCTGCGGCAGTTGGGCCATCAGCTGGTAGAAGCCCTGCCCCGGCGTCCCGCCGAGGATATTCTCGGCCGGGATCCGCAGCTGGTCGAAGAACAGCTCGGCGGTGTCCTGGCCCTTCTGGCCGACCTTGTGCAGGATCCGGCCGCGCCGGAAACCCGGGGTGTCGTCGTCGACCTCGGCGACCAGCAGCGAGATGCCTTGGGCGCCTTCGCCCTCGCCGGTGCGGGCGGCGATGATCAGCAGTTTGCACAGCCAGCCGTTGGTGATGAACGTCTTGGCGCCCGACACCACGTACTCATCACCGTCCCGGACCGCACGGGTGGCGATCGCCTGTAGGTCCGAGCCGGTTCCCGGCTCGGTCATCGCGATCGAACCCACCCACTCGCCGCTGCACAGCTTGGGCAGCCAGCGGCGCTTCTGCTCATCGCTGGCATAGGCCAGCAGATAGTGCGCGACGATCCCTTCGCTGATCGCGAAGCCCATGCTGGACACCCCGGAACTGACCTGTTCGTGCACCATCACGGCCAGGTGGCCGAAGTCGCCGCCGCCGCCGAACTCCTCCGGGATCGACATCCCGGACAGTCCGAGTTCGCCGGCCCGGCGGTACAGCGCCGGATCGGGGTGCCCCTGCTGCGCGTGCTGGGCCTCGTTCGGCAGGACGTCGCTGGTGAAGTAGCTGCGGGCCAGGTCGGCCACGGCAGCCAGTTCCGAGTCGGGATCGGTCGTTGTTGGCATGGCGCCAATAATGACCCTTTGTTGGCGTATCGTCAACAAGACCTTGTCGCCTTCCGGAAGGAGGCCGGGCCGATGGCCGAGTCGCCACGGTTCCAGCGATTGGAGCCCGCCCTGCGGCGGGAATCCATCCTCGCCGCCGCCACCCGGCTGTTCTCGTCGCTGCCGTACACGCAGGTGTCCACCGCTGCTATCGCCGGTGAAGCCGGCGTGGCGCGAGGCCTGGTCAATCACTACTTCGGCACCAAACGGGCGCTGTACCTGGAGGTCGTGGACGGTGCCGCCACGGTGCCGCCGACCGCGGTGGCCGCCCTGCCCGCCGGCGACCTGGATACCCGGATCGAGTCCGCGGTCGACTGGTTTCTCACCTCACTGAGCGACGCCGGCGGCAGTTGGCTCACGCTGAGCGGGTCCCACAACTTGAGCCGCGACCCGGAACTGGAGCGGATCCTGTCGGCGGCCGAGGACACCTCCGTGGACCGCGTCATCGAGGCCGTCGGGCTCAAGGGCGACTCCGACCCGGAGAAACTGCGGGCCCTGATCCGCCCCTACGGGCAACTCGCGCGCGCCGCGGGCCGGGAATGGCTGCTCAAGGGCACCCTGACCCGGCCCGAGGCGCACCGCCTGCTGACCGAGACGCTGTCGGCGATCGTGCGACGGGTTCATCCGGCGCTGTCAGCCGACGGTCCCGGGGATCGGGTTCCAAACCGAAGTTGACACCTGTAAAGTTCGGCGGTGTGGACCGCATTCGAGGTAAGACCGTTGCCATCACCGGTGCCGCCCGTGGGATCGGACTGGCCACCGCCGCCGCGCTGCTGAAACGTGGCGCCCGCGTCGTCATCGGCGACCGCGATACCAAGGTGCTGGACAAGGCGGTGGCAGACCTGGGCCCGGGCGCTGCGGTCAGCGGTCATCCGCTCGACGTCACCGACCGCGAGTCATTCTCGGTGTTCCTGGACAAGGCTCGTGCCGACGGCGGCGGCCACCTCGACGTCCTGATCAACAACGCCGGCGTCATGCCGGTCGGCCCGTTCCTGGACCAGACGCCGGAGACCATCCACTCGGCGACCGAGGTCAACTTCTACGGTGTGCTCAACGGCTGCCAGCTGGTGCTGCCCGAGATGGTCAAGCGCCGCAGCGGCCACATCATCAACATCGCCTCGATGGCAGGGATCGTGGCGGTGCCGGGCCAAGCGCTCTACGCCGGGACCAAGTTCGCGGTGGTGGGCTTGACCACCGCCCTGGCCGACGAGTTCGCCCCGCAGGGCGTCACGATCAGCGGTGTGCTGCCGACCTTCACCAACACCGAATTGATCTCAGGCACAACGCCGTCGGCGGCGCAGAAACCGGTGGAACCGCAGGACATCGCGGCCGCGGTGGTCAAGGTCCTCGACAAGCCGAAGACTCTGGTGTCGGTACCCGGCTTCGGGCGTCGCACCGCCATCCTGGCGACACTGCTGCCGGACCGGGCTCGCCGCTGGCTCAACAAGAAAGCCGGCAACGACACCGTCTTCCTCACCTTCGACACCACGGCCCGGCAGGCATACGAGGACCGCGCGCAGCACGCCACCGGGATCATCGAGAACGACTGAAAACACCAGTTCGCTCACAGAGGACTCCCAGAGCGCCCGCAGCACCGCTCGTTAATATCGCCTCACGAGATAATCGGATGGCGAAGGGGTGGCACCGAATTGAAGGTGAGATTCGCCCGAGCGGCCGCTGCAGCAGGTTGCATCGCCGCAATCGTGTCATTCGCACCCGTGGCCCATGCCGGCCGATCCGACCCGCATGATCCAGACTTGACCCAGAACTGGTGTCCCGGTGGGCAATGGGGATTCGGGCGCCTGCGCGTCTGCGACGGCGAGAAATATCCCGACGGGTCCTACTGGCATCAGTGGATGGGCGGCAACCGCTGGGTCGGGCCGACATGGAACTACGACTGTGTCGGCGACAGCGGCAATAACATCATGCCCGCACCACCGCCACCGGGCGGCTGTGCGGGGGCCATTCCGACCGACGCGCCGCCGCCACCCGACGCACCGCCGCAACCGGGCCAGCCGCCGCCAGACCAGTCACCACCGGCGCAGCCCTAACTCAGAGCCTGATCCAGGTCGGCGATCAGGTCCTCGGTGCCTTCCAGACCGACCGAGATCCGCACCACCGCGTCGCCGAGGCCGATCGCCGCACGCCCGTCGGGCCCCATCGCCCGGTGGGTGGTGGTCGCCGGGTGGGTGATCAGAGATTTCGTATCGCCCAGGTTGTTGGAGATGTCGATCAGCTTCAGGCTGTCCAGCACCTCGAACGCCCGCTGCTTGGCTGCACTGTCGACGGTGTTGAGCTCGAACGTGATCACGGTGCCGCCGCCGGACATCTGCCGGCGCGCCAGGTCGTACTGCGGATGCGAGGTCAGGAACGGATAGCGCACCCAGCGCACCGCGGGATGCTGCTCGAGGAACTCCGCGATCCGCGCCGCAGAACGGTTGGCGTAGTCAACCCGAACAGACAGGGTCTCAAGACCTTTGAGCAACAGCCAGGCGTTGAACGCACTGAGCGCCGGGCCGGTGTGGCGCATCAGGGTCTGCACCGGGCCGTCGATGAAGTCCTGATCGCCCAGGATCGCTCCGCCCAGCACCCGGCCCTGCCCGTCGAGGTGTTTGGTGCCCGAGTACACCACCACGTCCACCCCGAGCGGAAAGCCCTGCTGCAGCAAAGGGGTGGCGAACACGTTGTCCAGCACCACCTTTGCGCCGGCGGCGTGCGCCAGCTCGGTGACCGCGGCAATGTCCACCAGGGACTGCATCGGGTTGGACGGGGTCTCGAAGAACACCGCTTGGGTGGGGACCGACAGCGCCTGCTCCCACTGCGCCAGGTCTTCGCCGTCGACGAAGACGGTCTCCACTCCCCAGCGGGGCAGGATCTCGTTGCAGACCACGAAACACGACCCGAACAGGCTGCGCGCGGCCACCAACCGGTCACCGGCCCCCAGCAGTGCACCGAGCGCGACGAACACCGCCGCCATACCGCTGGCGGTCGCGAAACACGCCGGGGCACCTTCGATCAGCCGCAGGCGCTCCTCGAACATCGACACCGTCGGGTTGCCGTAACGCGAATAGACGTACCGGTCGATCTCACCGGTGAACGCCTGCTCGGCGGCCGCCGCAGACGAATAGACGTACCCGGAGTTGAGGAACAGCGCCTCGGCGGTCTCGTCGAACTGCGAGCGCAGCAGGCCGCCGCGTACCCCGATGGTGGCCTGGTCGACGCCGGCGGGCAGTGATTTGGGGATGCGGACCGACGGTTCAGCGAGGCTCGACGACTCGGGATCGCTCACGACTGCGTCCAGGGCAGGCCGACGGCCTTCCAGCCGGTGCCGCCGCGGTGGCCGTGCTCGTCCAGGTTGCCCTCGAAGCCGTCCAGCACGTTGTAGGACGGGTTCAGGCCCGCCGCGGTTCCGGTTGCGGCTGCGGGGATGGAGCGGTTCCCGGAACGGCACAGGAACACCGCCGGCCCGGCCGACACCCGGGAGGTCAGCTCGCGCGCGAAGTTCAGGTTGGGACTGCCGTCGGAGTGCACCCACTCGATGCAGATCACCTCGCGGGCCAACTCGGTCAGGTCGGGCAGGCCGACGAACCGCCATTCGGCGTCGGTGCGCACGTCGATCAGCGTCGCGTTCGGGTCGTCGCGCAGAATCGCCCAGGCCTGCTCAGGTGTGATATCTCCGGCATAGCTCACCTGCGGAAGTCTTGCATCCGCAGCGGCCCGCCGCCAGGCCGGGTGTCACGGCCACAGCCTGCCCAGCGCCACCGCGGCCTGCCCGGCCCGCTCTCGTGCGACGGTCACGTCGGGCCCGGTGGCCAGCGCCAACCCCAGCCGCCTGCGGGGGTGGCCCTCGTGATGTCCGAACACCATCACGTCACTTTCGGTCACGTTGAGCGCGTCGGCCAGCGCCGACCGCTCAACCGGTGTGGACTCGCCCGCCTCGGCACCGTCCGGCCGGCGCGAGTAGATCAGCCGGGCGGCGCCGGGCGAGACCAGGATCGCGTCGGTCCGCAGCCCCAGAATCGCGCGGGCCTGAAGTTCAAACCCGGACAATCGTTGGGTGCGCAACGTCAACAGCGCGGCATCGTAGGGGCGCACATTGACCCCGGCGAAGTACACCTCGTCGCCGTGTACCAGCAGGTCGACACCGAACAGCCCGCGCCCGCCAAGCGCCCGCGCCACCCGGGCGGCAATCGACGTGGCGGCGTCCAAGGCCACCGGGCTCATCGGGTGCGGCTGCCAATACTCCACCGTCAGTTGACCATTGGGCTCCTCGACACTGCGGTGTCCGATCGGGGCGCAGAAGTCCAGCGACGGACCTCCTGCCCCGTCGCGGTGCACCGCCAGCAGCGTGACCTCGCTGTCGAACTCCACCACCGTCTCGGCCAGCACCCGCGCCGGCGCCCCACGACCGGCCGCCGCCACCGCGCGCTGCCAGGCCGGCTCGATGTCGCTGTCGCGCACCATCACCGAATGGCCCCCGCCGAGCGAGCCCACCGCCGGCCGGACCGCCATCGGGAATCCGCCGTGCTGGGCCACCGACCGCAGCTCCTCCACCGATTCGGCGAACCAGAACGGCGCGGTGGGCAACCCGAGCTCGTCGGCGGCCAATCGCCGCATGCCCTGGTAGTCGGCCGCCAGTTGAGCGCCCCGTAGCGCGGGCACCAATTCGGTGAACCCGGTGTCGACCACGGCGCTCAGAGCGTCGGTGGCCACCATGTCGGAGGCGACCACCACGAACTTCGGCTGCAGCCACCGGATGGCCGCGGCAAGCTCGTCGTTGTCGCTCAGATCGACCACCAGCGCGCGGTCGGCGATCGCGTGCAGCGGGGCGTCGGAGTAGCGGTCGACGGCGACCACCTCAGCACCCAGGCGCTGCAGCGCGATCACCAGTTCGCGGCTGATGTCCCCGGAGCCCAGCAGCGCCACCCGGGTCCGGCTGGGACCGTCGACAGCGAGCCGCTCGGTCGCCGAGTTATCGCCCTCACCCGTCATCGCCGGACCCTCCCGTGCCAAGGCAATGCTGCATGCTGCTCAACAATAGGTGGGAAAACGGATGGAGGCTCGGCGATGGTCAACGTCACCCTGCTGGGCGCCTTGGTGGCCGCAGTGCTGATCGCCGCCATCGCACGCGACCGCAGGCTGTCCGCGCCGCTGGTGCTGGTGATCACCGGCCTGGCGGTGGGGCTGATACCGGCGATGCCCGAGATCACCCTGCCCCCCGATCTGGTGCTGTTCGTGATCCTGCCGCCGCTGCTGTGGTCGGCCGGCCTGGAGAGCTCCTTCATCAGCATGCGCAACAACAAGCGCCCGATCGTGCTGCTGGCGGTCGTGCTGCCGCTGGCTACCGCTATCGCCGTCGGAGTGGTCGCCTACTACACCGTTGCGGATCTGAGCCTGGCCGCTGCGCTCACCCTGGGTGCGATCGTGGCGCCGCCGGATGCGGTGTCGGCCACCGCGATCGGCCGACGGCTCGGGTTGCCGCGCCGGATCATGACGCTGCTCGGCGGCGAGAGTCTGCTCAACGACGCGACCGCGCTGACCGTCTACAAAGTGGCGCTGGCCGCCGCGATCGGTGCGGCGACGGGCTGGGGCACGGGCCTGCTGACGTTCGCGCTGGCGGCCGCCGGCGGCACCGTGGTGGGGGTGGTGTTCGGGTCGATCATCGTCGTCATCCGCGCCCGGCTGACCGATCCGGTGGTGGAGAGCGCTGTCGGGCTGCTGGCCCCCTTCGTCATCTATCTGGTGGCCGAGGAGATCCACGGCTCCGGCGTGCTCGCGGTGGTGGTCGCCGCGTTGATCCTCGGCCAGCGATTCACCCGCGCCCACTACGCCACCCGATTGCAGGACCAGGCGGTCTGGCGGGCGGTGCAGCTGATGCTGGAGTCGTTCGCGTTCCTGCTGATCGGGCTGCAACTGCCGACGGTGGTGCAGAACATGCACGGGGTGCGATTCGCCAGCCTGATCGTGGCGTCGATGGCGGTGTTCGCGACCGTGCTGGCGGTGCGGGCGGTGGGAGTGATCTTCTTCGCCTACCTTCCCCGGGTGTTGTCTCCGAAGATCCGTCAGCGCGAGAAACCCCCGACGCCCGGACAGGTTCTCGTGCTCGCCTGGGCCGGGATGCGCGGTGTGGTGTCGCTGGCCGCCGCGTTCGGTGTGCCGTTGACGACCCTGGCGGGCGAGCGGTTCCCGGGCCGTCCGCAGCTGGTGTTCCTGACGTTCGTGGTGGTGATCGGTACCCTGCTGCTGCACGGGCTGACGCTGCCGTGGCTGATCCGGCGGTTGGGGGTGAGCACCGATCAGGACCGCGCGGACACGATCGCCGCGACCGGCGCCCAGGACAAGGCGGCCAAGGCCGCCGCCGACCGGCTCGACGAGGTGCTGGCCACGACCGAGCCGTCGCCGGCCAGTGAGCGGGCCGCCGACGCGTTGCGCGCCCTGAACGCACGGCGGCGCAATGCCGCCCGCGAGCGACTGCGGCGTCTGAGTCCCGATCAAGATGACAGCGACGAGACCGCCGACGCGGCGTTTCGCCGGCTCCGGCTGGAGATGCTGACCGCCGAACGGGTGGCGCTGATCGCCGAACGCGACCGCGGACAGATCGATGATTCTGTGCTGCGGGCCGTGCTGCACCGGTTGGACCTGGAAGAGGCGACGCTCAACCTGGACTAGCCTCAGGCGCCTACAGTCGGGGATATGACTGTGCTGACATCGCCGAAAACCTATGCCGGGCTGGCCGCCTTCCAGGCCGCTGACGCGGTGGCCTGCGCAATCCCGGCGCCGTTCATCGCCAAAGCCCTTGACCAGGTGGAGTGTCCGGCACAGGTCCGCAAGGTCTTGCCGTTCGTCAAGGCCGCCTCGGCGATCGGCCTGCTGTCGGCGAGCCGGTTCCCGTTGCTGGCCCGGGTCACCACCGCGGCGTTGACCCTGTACTTCGCGCTCGCGGTGGGCTCGCACATCCGGGTCCGCGACAGCATCGCCAACTCCGCGCCGGCAGCCTTCTTCCTGACCTTGTTCGCGGCGATGACGCTCGCCGGGCCGCCTGCAGCCGACTGACCCCGGTCGGCTCAGAACGCCGTGCTGCCGGACGGCTGCAGCACGAATCCGTGGTCGCCGCTGGTGGTGTCCGAACAGGCGACCAGTTGGTTCGCGCCGACCGCGCACGTCACGTTCAGATACGTCAGCTTCTGACCCACCCCCAGCAGCTTGCCGCCGAACGGCGGGGCGGGCGGGTTGCCGTCGCACCCCCCGTAGAACATCCGGGTCAGCTGGTAGCCGGAATCCGCCGCGTTGACGGCGCCGACGACGCAGTCACCCGCTGCGGGCCGCTCCGAGCCCAGGAACGGAACCTCTTGCATGCCAGGCATTTCCCCCTGGCAGTGCAGGCCCTGGGTGGGTCCGGCCGGCGCCGATTCACCGCCGTAGAAGTTGCACACGGTGTTGTAGGGGGTGGAGAAGTTGACCATCCGGGCGGTGCCCGGCCGAAGGCTCACGAAGTAGTCGTCGACCGGAACCGCACTGAACCCGCTCAGGTCGGGAAACCCCGGTTGCGCACCGGCATTCGCCGGCAGACCACCGGCCATCAGCGCCGCCGCTGCCACAGGTACGGCGAAAACTCTTGCTACCGAACGAATTCCCATCGAAACCTCCTGAGTCAATTGGTGCCGCCGACCGTCACGCCATAGGTTTTGGGGTTGTAGTTCTCCAGGCCACCGGTCCAGGTGCTCACCCGCAGGTGCGCATCCCATCGTCCGGTGTCCGGGTTGTAGTTGAAGTCGGTGACGGTGGGCCCGTAGGTCCAGCCCGGACCGATCTCGTCGGGGATCAGACCGGACACGACATGAGGCTGGGCGCCCAACAGGCCGTCCGGCGTGGCGGCGACGACGGCCTGCACCGGCCCGCCACCGGTGGCGCCGACCACCATCATGCCGCCCTGCGGCATCGCAACGATCTGGCTCTCGCGGTTTCCGTCCATGGCCCCGGTGAACACCCTGGGCTGAGCGGCGTTCGCACTGGCTATCCAATTCGGGTTCTGCGCAACGGGTTCCGACGTCCACATCGCCCGCTGGCCGGTGGGCGTATTCCCGATGACGACCATCTGTCCGGTCGCCTTGTCAAACGCACCGCTGGCCTGCGAGACACCGCTGAGCGTTCCCACGACCTTGCTCGGATTCGCCAGATCCACGATGACGGTGTCCGGCGCGGTGAAGCCCTTGGAGTCGTAGGGAACCATGGCATACAGCCCGTAGTGCTCGCCGTTGGGCCCCAGCGCGGTACCGGTCGGCAGCGGCCGCTCCAGGGGCGCCCCGTTGGCGTCACGACGAACCGGTAGTGGATTGTCGCCGTCGTACACACCGGGAATGTGTATCTGCGGGTACCCGGTGTGGCCGTCTCTGTTGTCACCGTCACCGCCGAGCCGGATTCCGGTGCCCGGGATGGTGGCGCCGAGGTCGTCGTGCTTCTGTTCGGGGGTGCCGTCGACTTTGCCGGCGGCGTCGTCGATCTGCGGATCGGGCTTGTCGCCGTCGATGTTCAACGGTGCCTGCGGCACCTCGCCACCGATCGAGTAGCGCGAGGTCAGTGCGTTCACCTTCGCCGTGCGTTGCCTGCTGTCGGCGGCGGCATCGGAGACCACCTGGTGGATCTCGCGGGTCTTGCCGACCAGATAGGTCTGGAACTGGCGGGCACCGCTGGGGGTGTCCAGGCCCGGCCAGGTGGCGGCACGCTGGCGGATCTCGGCCTCGATGACGTCCAGACGGTTCCTGGCCGCCAGGTTGTGCTGGTGGGCGCCGCGCACGAGCTCTTCGAAGGACTGATCCAGCTTGATCGAGGACGCCAGCCGCGCCGCCAACTGCTGTTCGCGTGCCCGCGCGGCGTCGGCGAAGGCACCTCGCTCGTCGGCCATGTCAAAAAGGGTACCGAGGTCGACGTCGTCGGGCAGGCCGAAGCGACGCGGCTACGGCTGCCCCGGCAGCAGCTTCACCATCAGCCCCTGCGCCTCGGCCAGCACTGTGCCGTCGGTGTCGGTGAGCTGGGCGCCGATGAACGCCTTGCGGCCCTCGGCACGATCCACCCGGCCGTGCACCAGCAGCGGGGTGTCGATCGGCGTGACCTTGCGGTAGTCGACATGCAGAAACGCCGTCCGGCTGATCGGCCGGTTCGCGGCGTGCACCACCATCCCGAACATCCAGTCGAACAACAGCGGCAGCACCCCACCGTGTACCGCGTTGTTGCCGCCCACATGGAACCGGCTGAAATGCCCCGTCATCGAGACCCCGTCGGCCTCGAAGCGGGTGATCTTCCACGGCGGCAGCAGCAGGCTGCCCATGCCCGGCAGTGACGGCGCCCTCCCGGCCGGGGCGACGGCCTGGGACGCCGGATACTTCTCCAGCAGCGTCACCAGCGCCTCGGCACGGTCAGCGGCGTCGTCCCAGACGGCGTCGTCAGGTGCGGTGGACACCGCCAGATCCTGCAGGCGGCGCATGGTGGCGACGAACCGTCCGAAGCCCGCACTCGGGTCGACGACGGCGAAATCCGGGAACCCACCCTGGCTGGCGTAATCCTGATCGGATTCGGCGCTCTCGCTCACGCGCGGTCTCGAACGACATCACGGCGCACGATGGTCTGCTCCCGGCCGGGGCCTACCCCGATGCACGAAACCTGCGCTCCGGCAATTTCTTCCACCCGTGACACGTAGTCGCGCGCGTTGGCCGGCAGATCTTCGAAGGTGCGCGCGTTAGAGATGTCCTCCCACCAGCCGGGCAGCTCTTCGTAGACCGGTTCGGCGCGGGCGAATTCTTCCTGGGTCATCGGCAGCTCGTCGGTGCGCTTGCCGTCGATGGTGTAGCCGACGCAGACCGGCACGGTCTCCAGAGAGGACAACACATCCAGCTTGGTCAGGAAGTAGTCGGTGATGCCGTTGACCCGGGTGGCGTAGCGGGCGATCACCGCGTCGAACCATCCGCAGCGCCGCTGACGCCCGGTGGTCACGCCCACCTCGCCGCCGGTCTTGGACAGGTACTCGCCGGAGGCGTCGAACAGCTCGGTAGGGAACGGCCCCGAGCCCACCCGGGTGGTGTAGGCCTTCAGGATGCCCAGCACCGTGGTGATGCGAGTGGGTCCGACCCCGGAGCCCACGGCGGCACCGCCCGCGGTCGGGTTGCTCGAGGTGACATAGGGGTAGGTGCCGTGGTCGACATCGAGCAGAGTGCCCTGCGAGCCTTCCAGCAGCACGTTCTCGCCGCGGTCCAGAGCGGCGCCCAACACCAGCGCGGTGTCGGCGATGCGGTGCTTGAAGCCCTCGGCCTGCGCCAGCAGATCCTCGACGATCTGTGCGGGATCCAGCGCCTTGCGGTTGTAGATCTTGACCAGCACCTGATTCTTGAACTCGCACGCGGCCTCGATCTTCTGCGCCAGTGACTCTTGATCGAGCACGTCGGCCACCCGGATCCCGATCCGGGCGATCTTGTCCTGGTAGCAGGGCCCGATGCCACGGCCGGTGGTGCCGATCTTCTTGCTGCCCATGTAGCGCTCGGTCACCTTGTCGATGGCCACGTGATAGGGCATCAGCAGGTGGGCATCGGCGGAGATCAGCAGCCTCGAGGTGTCCACGCCGCGGTTCTCCAAGCCTGCCAGCTCGTCGAGGAGCACGCCGGGGTCCACCACCACACCGTTGCCGATGATGTTGGTGACATGCGGCGACAGCACCCCGGACGGGATGAGGTGCAGCGCGAAGTTCTCCCCGGTGGGCAGTACGACGGTGTGGCCGGCGTTGTTGCCGCCCTGATAGCGCACCACCCACTGAACTCGTTCGCCGAGTAGGTCGGTGGCTTTTCCTTTGCCCTCGTCGCCCCACTGGGCGCCGATGACGACGATTGCCGGCATGGAATTCTCGCTAACTGTCTTGGCTTACTGTGGTCCAGCCGGTGACTGAGCCTATCCCAAGTGATTCACAAGGAGCGTGTTGAACGCCGCGAACGCCCCCGAAGCCGCCGTACTGGTGTTTGCCGGGCGGCCCGTGCCGCGTCCGCTGCGGGGGTTGACGACGGTGTCGGTGGACGACGAGACCTTCACCGAGACCCTCGATGCGGCGATCGGCCGGTACCGCCGCCTGGTGGTCGTGGGCGCCGACACCGACCTGGCCCGGGTGCTGACCCGGCTGCTGCGCGCCGACCGGCTCGACATCGAAGTGGGCTACGTGGCGCAGCGCCGCACGCCGGCTACCAGGGTCTATCGGCTGCCGGCCGGCTGGCGGGCGGCACGGCGGGCCCGACAGGGGGTGGCCGGGCAGGTGCCGCTGATCCGCGACGACGCCGGCACCGCCCTGGTGGGCGCCGGCCGCTGGCTGCCGGTGGACGGCACCGAGTTGCTGCGCGGGGAGGGCATCGTCGATGACACCGTGCTGTTCGACGGCGAGGTCGCTGGAGTCCGGATCGAACCGATCTCAGCTCCCCCGGGGCTGCGGGCCGGGGTACCCGCCCGGCGCGGCCGGGTGCGCCGCTGGGCGACGGGCCGGGCGGCGCAGTTGGGCACCACCGGCGCCCTGGTGGTGCGCGACGGGATCTACAGCACCCGCACGGTGAAACGCTCGACGTTCTATCGGCATATCGAGGACTGGCTGCTGGTCCGATAGGTTCACGGGCGTGAACGTGCATCCACTGCGCGGCCAGGCCGTACGGCCCAGCCCGATCTTTGTGGCCCTGGTGGCGCTCGCGGGCCTGGGCGGAGTGCTGGCCTGGCGGGCGGCCGAGGACATCAGCCCGATCGCCTATGCCGGGGTGTTCGTGTTCGTGATCGCCGGCTGGCTGGTGTCGCTGTGCCTGCACGAGTTCGGCCACGCCTACACGGCCTTTCGGTTCGGCGACCACGGCGCGGCGATGCGCGGTTATCTGACCCTCAACCCGCTGCGCTACACCCATCCGGGACTGTCGCTGGTGTTGCCGCTGCTGTTCATCGCGTTGGGCGGCATCGGGCTTCCGGGCGGGGCGGTGTACGTGCAGACGGCTTTCATGTCGCCGCGGCAACGCACGCTGGTCAGCCTGGCCGGCCCGGCCGCCAACCTGGTGCTGGCCCTGGGACTGCTGGGCGCCGCCCGGCTTTTCTACGACCCGGTGCACCCGGTGTTCTTCTCGGGCGTGGCTTTTCTGGGTTTCCTCCAGGTCACCGCGCTGTTGCTGAACCTGCTGCCGGTGCCCGGGCTGGACGGCTACGGCGCACTGGAGCCGCACCTGAGCCCGGCGACCCGGCGCGCGGTGGCGCCGTTCCAGCAGTGGGGCATGTTGGTGTTGCTGATGCTGCTGGTCTTATCGCCGGTGCTGAACCAGAAGTTCTTCGGACTGGTGCTGTGGTTCTTCGACCTGTTCGGCGTGCCGCGGCTGCTGGTGTCGTGGGGGATGTCGCTGACGCAGTTCTGGAGCGCCTGGCTCTGAGTTCCGAGCCGGCTACGTGAGTTCGCGTAGGTCGATGCTGGTGTCGTCGCGGTTGAAGCCCTGCTCCGGACGCAACACATAACCGTCCGGGATGTCACCGGTCTTGTAATAGCTGTAGAACAGCTGCGACGGCCGGACGACTTGCCGGTTCTCGGCAGGGACCCGCTGTCCGACCTCGAAGAGTACGAACCGTGAGCGACCGCCGCACCGCATATATTTGCTAGCCATGAGCGCTGGCCACGACCACATCCACCGCGACTCGCGGCTGTCCCGGATGGTCGTCGCCGCGGTGATCCTGACCGCGTTCTTCGCCATCGAGCTGGCCACCGCTATCACGATCAACTCGATCGCGCTGCTGGCCGATGCCGGGCATCTGCTCACCGACCTGGCCGCGCTGTTCATGGGGGTGGTGGCGGTGATGCTGGCCCGGCGCGGCAGCACGTCGCCGTCGCGCACCTACGGCTGGCATCGCGCCGAGGTGTTCACCGCCGTGGCCAACGCGGTGCTGTTGATCGGGGTGGCGACCTTCATCCTCACCGAGGCGATCCGCCGGATCGGCACCGCGCCGGACGTGCCCGGTGTGCCGATGATCGTCGTCGCGATCGCCGGCATGGTGATCAACGTCGTGGTCATGCTGCTGCTGCGGTCGCACTCGGCGAACAGCCTGGCGGTCAAGGGCGCCTACCTGGAGGTGGTGGCCGACACCGTCGGCAACGTCGGCGTGCTGATCGCCGGCATCGTCACGGTCACCACCGACTGGCCCTACGCCGACGTCGTCGTCGCGGTGTTCGTCGCGGTGTGGGTGCTGCCGCGGGCGTTCGCGCTGGCCGGGGCGGCGCTGCGGATCCTGTCGGAGGCCTCCCCCAGCCACATCGACGTCGACGAACTGCGGGCGGCCCTGGTCGCCGTCGACGGCGTCACCGACGTCCACGACCTGCACGTCTGGACCCTGGTTCCCGGCCAGGACATGGCCACCGCGCACCTGCGCACCGCCGCCGACGCCGGCCGGGTGCTCGATCAGGCGCGCGCCGTGCTGGCCTCACGCGGGCTGACCCACGCCACCGTGCAGGTGGAACCGGACGGGCACGGCGGCGACTGCCCCATCGGCTGCTGATGCCTAGGTGCGCCGTGGGTCAGCTCAGCCCCAGCGCAGAGCGGGCGCCGGGATCGCAGTCGTCGAGCAGAGCCAGGCAGCGCACCCGCTCGTCGGCCTCCCCGATGGTCTCGGCGGCTCGCGCCAGCGCGGCCACACATCGCAAGAAGCCACGGTTGGGCTCATGCGCGTACGGCACCGGACCGTAGCCCTTCCACCCGTTGCAGCGCAGCTGGTCCAGGCCCCGGTGGTAACCGGTGCGCGCGTAGGCGTAGGCGGTGACGGCTTTGTCCTCGGCCAATGCCGCTTCGGCCAGCGCCGCCCACGCCACCGAGGCAGCCGGATGCGCCGCCGCGACAGCCGTGGGATCCTGGTTGGCCCGCAGGCCGGCCTCGGCGGCGGGGTCGCCGGGCAGCAAGATCGGATCGGGGCGCAGGAGATCACCAGTGACAGGCACATCATCCATTGTGCCGTGCCGTGCATGGCCAGCCACTCCCGCAAGCCGGCACCTCGCTCAGTAAGCTAGCGCCAGCCGATCCGAATCAGCCGGCGGACATTGGAGGATCAGCCACTCATGCCGAACCCACCGGAACCGGACAACACCGAGCCGACCGAGGACACCGCAGCCGCGGCTCCCGCCGAGCAGCCCGACGGTGACGAGGCCGCCACGGCCGTCCTCCCCGAGGCAGCCGCGCAGGCCCCGGCGGACGAGGCCGTCACCGAGGTGATCGCCACCGAGCCCAAGGAGCCCGCCGCCGACGGCACTCCGGAGCGCCGGTTCACCGCGCCCGGGTTCGACGCCGGGCAGACCGAGGTCATCCCGTCGGTGGGTGACGCGGAGACCGAATTGATCGCTCACCGGGGGGTCGATCCGGGAAAGGCGATACCGCAACAGATTCCGGGCCGTTTCAGCGGCCGGCTGCCCACCACCGTCTCCCGCAGCTGGGGCTGGGTGATCGCGCTGCTCCTGATCATCCTGGCGCTGGCGGTGATCGCCGTGATGGCCACGCTTTTCCTGACCCGCGACTCCCGCGAGGCCGCCTCGCAGGAGGAGAAGGTCCGCGGGACCATCCAGAACTTCGACCTGGCCATGCAGAACGGCGACCTGGCCTCGCTGCGCAGCCTGACCTGCGGGGACATCCGCGACCGCTACGTCAACTATGACCAGAAGGCGTGGGACGACACCTACCAGCGGATCGCGGCGGCCAAACAGTATCCGGTGGTGGCCAGCATCGACGAGGTGGTGGTCAACGACGGCCACGCCGAGGCCAACGTCACCGCGTTCATGGCCTACGAGCCGCGGGTGCGCTCAACCCGCAGCTTCGACCTGCAGTTCCGCGACGACCAGTGGAAGATCTGCCAGTCGCACGGCGGGTAGCGAGGCTCGACGAAGGAGAGCCGAAGCTGGCCCGCCGCATCAGGCACGGCGGGTAGCGCCTCAGCTCAGGGCTTTGCCGGCGCTGTGCAGGTCGTTGCAGGCCTCGATGACACGCTCGGTCATGGCGGCCTCGGCCTTCTTGAGGTAGCTGCGCGGGTCGTAGACCTTCTTGTTGCCCACCTCGCCGTCGACCTTGAGCACGCCGTCGTAGTTGGTGAACATGTGCGCGGCCAGCGGGCGGGTGAACGCGTACTGGGTGTCGGTGTCGACGTTCATCTTCACCACCCCGTAGCGCAGCGCCTCCTCGATCTCGGACTTCAGCGAGCCCGAACCGCCGTGGAAGACGAAGTCGAAGGGCTTGGAGCCCTCGGCCAGACCCAGCTTGGCCGAGGCCACCTTCTGGCCCTCGGCCAGGATGTCCGGGCGCAGCTTGACGTTGCCGGGCTTGTAGACGCCGTGGACGTTGCCGAAGGTGGCGGCCAGCAGGTATTGGCCCTTGTCGCCGGCGCCCAGGGCGGCGACGGTCTTCTCGAAGTCCTCGGGAGTGGTGTAGAGCTTCTCGTTGATCTCGGCCTCGACGCCGTCCTCTTCACCGCCCACGACGCCGATCTCGACCTCGAGGATGATCTTGGCGGCCACGGCCTGGGCCAGCAGTTCCTGCGCGATGGTCAGGTTCTCCTTGATCGGCACGGCCGAGCCGTCCCACATGTGCGACTGGAACAGCGGGTTGCGGCCGGCCTTGACGCGCTCAGCCGAGATCGCCAGCAGCGGACGCACGAAGCCGTCCAGCTTGTCCTTGGGGCAGTGGTCGGTGTGCAGGGCCACGTTGATCGGGTACTTGTCGGCGATCACGTGGGTGAACTCGGCCAGCGCCACCGCGCCGGTCACCATGTCCTTGACGCCCAGGCCGGAGCCGAACTCGGCACCACCGGTCGAGAACTGGATGATGCCGTCGCTGCCGGCGTCGGCGAAACCCTTGATCGCCGCATTGATGGTCTCCGACGACGTGCAGTTGATCGCCGGGAACGCATACGAGTTCTCCTTGGCGCGCCGCAGCATCTCGGCGTAGACCTCAGGCGTGGCGATGGGCATGGAACTGTCTCCTCTGGGCTGACCGAACTGGCATCGAGTATCGCAGGACCGGTTTCGGCCGGACGCCCCGGTATGTTGGTGCGTCATGAACACCACCGCGGTCGCGATGCCCGGCTTCCTGGACCCGATGTATTGGCTGGGCGCCGGCGGCATCTTCCACGGCGCGGTGCTGCCGGCCATCCTGGTGGTGGTCTTCATCGAGACCGGCCTGCTGTTCCCGCTGCTGCCCGGCGAATCACTGCTGTTCACCGGGGGTCTGCTGGCCGCCAAGGGACTGGCGCCGGACATCTGGATATTGGCGCCGGCGGTGGCGGTCGTTGCGGTGCTGGGCGATCAGTGCGGCTACTTCATCGGCCGACGGCTCGGGCCGGCGTTGTTCAAGAAGGAGGACTCCCGGTTCTTCAAGAAGCACTACGTGACCGAGTCGCACGCCTTCTTCGAGAAGTACGGGCCGTGGGCGATCATCCTGGCCCGGTTCGCGCCGTTCGTGCGGACGTTCGTGCCGGTGGTCGCGGGCGTGTCGTACATGCGCTACCCGGTGTACCTGGCGTTCGACATCGTCGGCGGCATCCTGTGGGGCGGCGGCGTGACGACGCTGGGCTACTTCCTGGGCAACATCCCGTTCGTGCACGAGAACCTGGAGAAGATCATCCTGGCGATCCTGTTCGTCTCGATGATCCCGGCGTTCATCGCCGCCTGGAAGGCCTACCGCAGCCGCCGCACCCCCGCCACATCCGACACTGACTCTGCGCTCATGGCGCAAAAAGTCGAGTAACCCCCGCCCTGAGCGCAGAATCAACCGACGACAAACGGGTTCTCGATCCGTACGCCGTCATAAACCGCTCCGTCGGTGAGGTCTTCGGTCAGAATCCGTTCGCATCCGGCCTGACGCGCGGCCTCAAGCACCAGTGCATCCCAATAGGACAACTGCCAACGCTGCGAAGCCACGGTGGCACGCTGCACCAGTTCTTGATCTATGGCGATACACGGTAGCCGCGCCAGCCTTTTCACCAGCTCGGAAGCCGTGTCCGGGGTCACGGCAACGGCGAGTTTGCGGGTCACCGTGACGTAGAACTCCCCCAGCACTTGCGCGGACAACACCAACTCCGGTGTGTCCGCCAGCAGCGTGCGAGCGAGCCGCTTTTTGGCGGGATCCGCCTCGTCGACGGCGTAAACCAGGACGTTGGTGTCGATGAATGCCCTACCGGGCATAGAGATCCTCACGCGTCCAGCTGCGGCCGTCGGGACCGCTGGAGGCGTGGACGCCTGCGGCGATATCGAGGAAGTCAGCTATCGCCACCCGTGCCGGGCTCTCGCCGGTGAAACTCTCCAAGTATTCACGCACCAGGGCGTTGACGGTGGTCCGTAGTTCCAGGGCACGCATCCGGGCCCGCCGCAGCAACTCGTCGTCGATGCTGAGCGTCAGATTCGCCATGGGGGCCACCCGTGTAACACGTATCCAGTGTAGCGCGGGTCACGCCAGGATCACCCGAGGGTGGCCGCGGCCTCCATCAGCATCCAGCCGCCCAGCTGCACCGACAGGTCACGCTCGGGCACCTCGGATTCGCGCACCGCACCGGCGATGGAGGTGGCCACCGCCCCGTCGGCCCGGGGCACCTCGGCGGTCTGGTCCCAGAACGCCCCGAACAGCGGCAGCCCGTTGACCGACTGCCGGTAGTCCCACGCCGACTTCGCCGACGTCAATACCAGCTCGGCGGCGGTGTCGCGGGCCGCGACGTCGGCGGCGGAGTCCCCCGGCAGGTCGGTGGCAACCAGCGCCAGGTAGCGGGCGGTGATCCCGGCGAACAGCCCGCCGTCGCCGCCGCCGGCGCCCTTGAGCACCCCGCCGGGCGCCATCTGCTTGTTCACCGCGGCCACCAGCCGGTGCACCCGCGGTGCGTGCCGGGGATCGCCGGTGCGCGCCGCCAGCTCGGTCTCCAGGCCCAGCACGACGCCCTGGCAGTAGGTGTACTCCGCGCGCACCAGGGAGCCGGACCGGATGCCGTCGAACACCAGATGAGTGTCCGGGTCGATCAGGGTGGCCTCGATCCAGTCGCCCATCTGCTGGGCACGTTCCAGCCAGGCCGGCTCACGCGCCAGGAAGATCCCGGCCGGCCCGTTGGCGGGCGCATTGAAAAAGGGCTCGGTGAACTGCTCGTCCTTCCTCCAAGGGATGCCGCCGCCGGCTTCGGGCATCCAGGAGTCGGTCAGCTGACGGGTCAAGGTGCCCAGCGCGCGATGCCGGTCGATGCCGGTGACCAGACAGGCCCGTTGGATCGCCAGCGCCAGCCAGGCCATGTCGTCGTAGTAGGCGTTGGTCCAGCGGAACACATTGCGCAGCCGGTGGGTGCGGATCTGTCGCTTGATGCGGATCACCCGTTCGGGTTGCGGGTCGCGCAGCTGGGCATCCACCAGGCAGTCCAGCAGATGCGCCTGCCACCAGTAGTGCCAGTGCGGGGCGCGCCGGATCGGCGGCCAGGCCACCACGCCCAGTTGCGTCCCCGGAATGTGCCACAGCGACTTGAGGTGTCGCTCGGTGACGGCGGCTTCAGCACTTTCGGCACGGTTGGCCCACAGCTGGTCCATAGCGCTTAATCCTGCCGTATCGGCTATCTCAGCGCAGATGGTCGACCAATGTGCCGCCGTCGCCGAACAGCTTGTGCTGCCACTCCCGCAGCAGTTCGCCGGTGTCGACATCGTCGGGATGAAAGCCGGGCCGCAGGTAGCGCAGCAGATCACGCAGCAGGCCTTTGAAGAACGGGCCGCGCAGCAGCCCGCGCGTCTCACGCAGCAACCGCACCGGATGGCGGCGGGCCACCGGGTCGCGGGCCAGCGAGATGGTCAGCGCGAGCAGGGTGGCCGGCACGGTGGTGGCGATCAGGAACGCCATCACCGCGATCCGGGTGGGTTCGGTGCCGCCGACATAGCGGTAGACGTCGAACGCCACGGATTTGTGTTCCAGTTCTTCGAGCGCGTGCCAGTTCAGCAGGTGCCACACCTCCGGGGTGCCCGGAATGGCCTGCAGCTCCGCGCTGGACAGGATGCGTTCGGCGAGCACCGCGGTGTAGTGCTCCGCCCCGGCGGTCATGGCCAGATGAAACCGGGGTGACATCCTGCTCTCACGCGCAATGAGCTTGTCCCGCACCGATTTCGAGTCACGCCAGCCGATCCGGTAGCCGCGGTCCATGAGTTGGGCGTTGAGCCGGCGATGCTCCTGGCCGTGGGTGGACTCCTGCCCGATGAACCCCGCCGCCCGTCGGGACAGGGTCGGGTCGGCGATCTGGTCGGTCACCCGGCGCACGGAGCGGATGAACGATTCC
Source organism: Mycobacterium zoologicum (assembly GCF_020181635.2). Classification (NCBI taxonomy): domain Bacteria; kingdom Bacillati; phylum Actinomycetota; class Actinomycetes; order Mycobacteriales; family Mycobacteriaceae; genus Mycobacterium; species Mycobacterium zoologicum. The sequence continues at coordinate 195,829 of NZ_JAYJJS010000005.1, forward strand.
TCGCCGGCGGGGAAGCTGGCCGACAGTTCGGCGACGAAGTGGCTGAGCACCATGTTGTCGTCGGCGAAGTAGTGGCCGCTGGGCGGTTCCTCGAAGCGGAACCGCATGCGCCGGGTGGTCAGGTTGTCGTCGTGGGCCACGTCCCGCCTTTCTAGGTAAGGACACCCTAACTCCTACCAGGAACGGCTGACGTCCGCATGCTGGGTGATCCAGGCGTGCATCACGATCCCGGCGGCCACCCCGACGTTGATGCTGCGCGTCGAGCCAAACGCGGCGATGGACACCACCAGGTCGGCCCCGGCGCGCATCTGTTCGCTGATACCGGGCCCCTCCGCACCGAACACCAGCAGGGCATCGGCCGGCAACGCGGTCTGCTCCAGGCGCACCGCCCCGGCCACGTTGTCGGCGGCGACGACCGTCAGGCCCTGTCGCGCAGCGAAATCCAGCAGGCCGGCCGCATCGTCGTGGTGCATCAGCCGCTGATAACGGTCGGTGACCATGGCCCCGCGCCGGTTCCAGCGTCGCCGCCCGACGATGTGCACGGTGTCGACGGCGAATGCGTTGGCGGTGCGCACCACCGAACCGATATTGGCGTCGTGCCCGAAGTTCTCGATCGCCACGTGCAGCGGGTGCCGGCGCGCATCGATGTCGGCGATGATCGCTTCACGGGTCCAATACCGGTATGCGTCAACGACATTGCGGGCATCGCCGTCGCGCAGCAGCGCCGGATCGTACCGCGGGTCGCTCGGCGGCTCCCCGGGCCACGGCCCGACTCCGTTGGCCGGGGCCAGCCACTCGGTGGGGCCGACCGCATCGTTCACGAAACGGTCCACACCGCGGCGTGGGTGCCCACCACCGACACCGAGGCGTAGAGCAGCGCGGCGTTGATCTCGCCGTGGGTGCACAGCGACGTCGGCACGTGCACCGAGTTCAGCGAGGCCTCCGGCAGGATCAGCACCGAGGACCCGGCGGCCAGGCAGTCCGGCCCCAGCCCGCGCATCGGCGCAGCCGGTCCGGCGACCAGCATCAGCGGCCCGCCACGCGCCACCGCGTCGTCGCGGTACTGCCCGGCGACCGCGTCGGCGGACAGGCTCAGCACCATATATCCGTTGCCGGAGAACGCTTTCGCGTCGCCGAGTGCGCTCGGAGCCAGCGGGATGCCGTCGGCCCGGAATGCCGCCACGCCCTGGGCGGTGAGCATCAGGCCGGTGTCGTAGGGATTGATCGGCGCCAGCCCGATCGGGAACGCCGCACCGTAGGCCACCGTGGTGTCCTTGATCCGGTCGGCCGGTGAGTACGCGTAGATCCCGCGGACCGCACTGCGTTCCTTGAGCGGGCCCAGGCACACGGTTCCGTTGAGTTGCTCGGGTTCGGCACCCGCCAGTGGCGTCGGGGTCAGCTCCCCCAGTGCGTCGCAGCTGCCCAGGCCGGTGGCCTCCACGGGGTGGGCCGGCGTGCCGTAGATGCCGAACCGAAGATCCCCGGGCGCGGCGTGCGGTGAGTCCGCGTTGGTGAGCTTGGCGGTGACGTCGATCAGGACGTGATCGACCTCCCAGCGCAGGTTCTTCAGCGTCATGTCCCAGCCCAGCAGGGTCTGCGCCTGGCCCATCGGGGTGCTCGCAGCCCCGTAGGGCCCGGGGGCGGGCGGGCCCGAGCAGGCCGCCAGCACCAGCGCGGCCAGAACTGCGATCAGCGTGCGCACAACCGATCAGCCCAGGCCCAGCTCGGCCAGACCCAGCACGCTGCGGTACGGGACACCTTCGGCTTCGATGGCTTCGGCGGCACCGGTGGCCCGGTCCACCACGGTGACCACCCCGACCACCTGACCGCCGGCATCGCGGACGGCGCGGACCGCGGTCAGTGCGGACCCGCCGGTGGTGCTGGTGTCCTCGACCACCAGGACCGGGTGTCCGGTCACGTCGGCGCCTTCGATAAGCCGTTGCATGCCATGGGCTTTGATCGATTTGCGCACCACGAAGGCGTCGATGGGCCGGCCGGGGGCGTGCATGACGGCGGTGGCCACCGGGTCCGCGCCCAGCGTCAGGCCGCCCACGGCGACGTAGTCCCAGTCGTCGGTGAGCTGACGCACCAGCCGGCCGATCAGGGCGCCGGCCCGGTGATGCAGGGTGGAGCGGCGCAGGTCGACGTAGTAGTCGGCTTCGGCGCCCGAGGACAGCGTCACCCGGCCGTGCACCACCGACAGCTCACGCACCAGCGCGGCCAACTCGTCGCGCTCGGCGGCGTCAAGTGCGCCCACGGCCCCTCCCAAAGGTGTTGGTCAGTGTGCGGGACAGCCCGCGCGGAATCAGCCGGCTGGCGCTTGCCAGCACCTTGTACTGCAGCCCCGGGATGCTGACCACGTCGCCGCGGGCGATGTCGGCCAGGCTGGCCGCGACCACGTCGTCGACCTCCATCCACATGAACGACGGCAGGGTGGCCATGTCGATGCCGGCCCGCTCGTGGAACTCGGTGTGCACGTATCCCGGGCAGACCACGTGGATGCCGACGCCGGTGCCGGCCAGCCCACCGGCCAGCCCTTCGGTGAACGACACCACCCAGGCCTTGGACGCCGAATACGTCGAGCCGCGCCCGGAAAGCAGGCCGGCGACGCTGGCCACGTTGATCACGGTGCCCGCGCCGGCGTCGACCATGGCGGGCAGCGCGGCCCGGGTCAGCTGCATCACCGCGGTGACGTTGACATCCAGCTGGGACTGCAGCAGGGCGGGATCGGCCGTCCAGAACTCACCGGACGTGCCGAAGCCGGCGTTGTTGACCAGCACCCGCACCCCGGCGCCCAGCCGCTGCGCGACGCGCGCCCGGCCGTCGGCGTCGGCCAGGTCGGCCGGTAGCACCTCCACGTCGCAGCCGTGGCTGCCGCGCAGCTCAGCTGCCAAGTCTTCGAGGCGCTGGGCGTCTCGGGCCACCAGGACCAGGTCATAGCCGTCGGCGGCGTAGCGGCGCGCGTAGCCGGCGCCCAGCCCGGAGGTGGGTCCGGTGACCACAGCGACGGGTCGGGAAGACATGAAGGAGAGACTAGCGGTGATCGCGAGCGCGACGAAGTCGGGCGCTGCGGGTCACCGCCATCAGGCCTAGCGAAGGTGTCAGCGCTGGTAGTGCGCGGTCTGCTGGCCGTTGCGGCCGGCCGACGAGTGCGACATACCCGGCTCGTCCTCGGGTGAGTCCCCCGCCGATGACGAGCCCAGCGGACGGCTGGGCTGCCCGTTGCGCCGGGCACCGGCGGCCGCGGCTTCGGCGGGCTGGCGCTTCGGGACCGGCGGCAGCACCCGCAGCAGGTCGTTGAACTGGCGTACGCTGCGCAGGCCCTCGTCCCACTGGGCGCGGGTACTGGTGACCGGCATGCTCACCAGGGTCCAGTTCGCCTCGTTCCACATGATCTCGGCGCAGTCCGGGGCGGTGTGGGCGAAGGTGACCATCCGCCGGTCGCAGGCCCGCCGCGCCGCGTCGAGGTTGGTGGAGTAGACCATCCGTGGGCCGATCGCCCCGAGCAGCCAGATGTCGTTCTCCCGCGGCTCCTTGAGTCCCTTGAGCCGCACGTCGACGACGACGTTGGTGGGGACCTTGCGGTGCAGGGCGATCACCGTCGCCACTTCGTCCAGGTCGAAGATGTAGACCGCTTCGCCGCGGATCTGGCCCAGCACCACGTTGCGGACCGGAGCATCACCACCCACGGTGGACATCACGCCGCGCTTCCAGCGCTGCAGGATGTCGGTGGATTCGGTCTCGAAGTCGAAGCCGTGCGAACGCGCCCAGGACTTACGACGACGGCTGCGGCCGCGTCGCTGGTCGATGTCGACGTACAGCAACACACCCGCGCCGACAAAGCACAGCGCGGAGAGAGTGAACCAGAGCGGGACCATCCGGCCTAGCGTATCTGTTTTAGGGCGTGATAGACGAATGTCCTCAGGTCACAACCCCGCATCAGGGCTGCGCTACGGCGTCACCGTGTTGTTCGGAACGATATGCATGGACCCGTCCCCGGACGTCGAGACGTACACCTGGTTCTGCTGGAACAGCCAGTTGCCGGTGTTCATCGAGGTGTCGGAGACGATGACCGGGCTGTTGGACGAGGCCGAGTTCACCGTGTAGTCGTACAGCAGCGTGCCGCCGTTGGTCGGGTCGCCGGAATAGACGCTGACCTGCTGGCCGGAGGCCAGAACGTCCCCCGCGCTGCCGTTGGTCAGGCTGACCGGGATCGTCCCGTTCACCCCGCCGGAGTCCATGATTGCGCTCACCTCGGTGGCCGTCTTGCCGCCGTCGAACGACACGTACAGCGGCGCGTTCGGCGAGCCGTCGACGGTGGTTCCGCCGGTCAGCGGGTCGGCACCGAAGGTCAGGGTGCCGGCCTTCTGGTCGATCAGCACACCGTCGCCGAGGGCACCCGGCAACGCGGTGGTCGGGATGCTGTCAGGTGACGGCCCGAGGGCATTCGCCCCGATTCCCAGCACGCCATCGGCGTTGCCGCCGAGATAGGAGCTGATGTCCCACCCGGTGAACAGAGAGGACATGCTGACCGGGAAAGAGAACAGGACGGCGTCGACGTCGGTCGTGCCGGTGGTGACGGTGTTGCCCGCGGCGTCGGTGAAGGTGACCGTGGTGGGCAGCTCCGCGTAGACGTAGTCCACCGAACTGCCGAACTGGCCGATGTTGATGCTGGGGAGCCCAGAGAGATCAGACCAGTCGATGCCGGACCAGTTGATGTCCCAGATCGGCACGATCAGACCCGCCGACCCGGTGTCGACCAGGACCGGAACTGACGAACCGCCACCCACCGAGACGTCCACCACCGGCTCGGTGCCGCTGTTGACGGTCAGCGGAACGGTGAAGGTGCTCGGGTCGCTGGTGTCAGCGCCGCTCGCGGCAGCGTTGCCGATCGTGCTCGCGTCGAAGGTTCCGCCGAACAGCCACCGGTCAAGATCGTTGATCGGTGTGAGGACCAGGTTCTGGTACCAACCATCGAAAAGGGTGTCCAGCGAGGCCAGGGCCGAGCCGGGGTCGGTGTCGGCCGCAATCCCGGGGTCGACCATGCTCAGGGCGTCGATGATGGGCTGCAGCAGATCGTCGAAGTCCGCGTTCGCTGCTGGTGCGGACCCGACCGCGACAGCCGCTCCGGCCGTCACCACCGCACCGATCACCCTGCGCCGACGTACTGCCATCCCCGAAACCTCCCCGGAACTGAGGTCACGGACACCGTTCAGCCGCGACCAACCGGGGGTCAGCTAACACAAACAGGGGCGCAGAACACCAGGGGATTCACCCAAGAAACTGCCAACAATCCGTTAGCCGCTACGAGCCGGCCTGGATGGGGGTGCCACCGATGATGGTCTCCCCACCGGATACACCGTAGTTGATGTAGACCGGTTCCTGGCTGAACAGCCAGTTGCCGGTGTTCATGCTGGTGCCGCTGGTCACGCTCGGGCTGCGCACCTCGCCGGAGTCGGAGCCCACGGTGTAGGAGTAGAGCTCCGTCACACCGTCCTTGGCGTAGACGGTGATGGTCGTCCCGTCAGGCAGGGTTCCGTTGGCGGTCGGCGTGACGTCGCCCAGCACCGATGACGGCATGGTGCCGTACACCCCGCCGGAGTCAATCACCCCACGTACCGCGGTCGGGGCCTGGCCGTTGATGCTGACCTGCAGGTCGGCCCAGGGCGCCCCGGGTATCACGGTCCCGCCCTGCAACGGGTTGTCCCCGAACACCAGCTGCTTGTTGGCCTGGTCGATCAGCACGCCGTTGCCGAGATCGCCCGGCAGATCGCGGGTGGGGATCTGGTCGGGAGTGGGTCCGAGCGCGTTGGGGCCGATCCCGAGAACGCCGACGGCGTTGGTCGGGCCGAGATAGCTCTCGATGGACCACGGGCCGAAGAGGCTGAAGTTCGCCGGGAACGCGAACAGCACCGCGTCGACGGTGGTGTCAGCGGTAACGGTGTCGCCGTCAGCACCGGTGAAGGTCACCGTGGTGGGCAACTCCATGTAGAAGTAGTCCAGGTTGCCGCCGAACTGACCGATGTTGAAGCCGGTGGGCAGGCCGGTGATGCCGAACGGGTTGATGTTCCAGATCGGCATGACGAGGCCGGCCGCGCCGGTGTCGACCAGGACGTTTGCCGCCGCACCGCCACCCACAGAGACGCTGACCACCGGTTGGGTCATGGCGTTGACCACCATCGGGACGGCGAAGCTGTCGGGGATGTTGTTGCTGTCCGCGGTGTAGGCGGCGGCACTGCCGGGCAGCGAGTCACCGAAAAGCCAGGGCGCGACGTCGTGGATCGGCGTGTAGATGAGGTCCTGGTACCAACCGTCGATCAGGGTGTCCAAGGACGCCAGGGACGAACCCGGGTCGGTGTCGGCCGCGATACCGGGGTCGGCGAAGCTGAACACGTCGATGAGAGGCTGGAACAGGTCGTCCCAGTCAGCGTTCGCGGCGGGTGCGGTTGCCAGCGGGGCCGCCCCGATCATCAGGAACGCGCTTACCGCGCCGAGTCCACCGACCAGACGATTGTTCCGCCGAGACATACCGAGCCCTCCAAGTTAACGCCGACATTTTCCAACATCGAACTTTCTCAGTAAGTCGTAGGCTATCGGATCAGGTTCCAAATCGCACCCTGAGCGACAACTCAGCAACAAGCAAGGGTCCCCCGAATCTTCGGGGGACCCTCACTCATGCCACTGCCGTCAGCCCAGTACCAGCGACTCACCGTCCGCGCTGACGTTGACCGGCACCACGTCACCGTCGTGCACCTCACCGGCCAGCAACAACTTGGCCAGCTGGTCGCCGATGGCCTGCTGGATCAGCCGGCGCAGCGGCCGCGCTCCGTACACGGGGTCGAAGCCGCGGTCGGCCAACCACTTCTTGGCATTCAGCGAGACCTCCAGTGTCAGCCGACGCTGCGCCAGCCGCTTGTCCAGCTGAGCCAGCTGAATGTCGACGATGTGCACCAGCTCGTCGGCCTCCAGACCGGAGAAGATCAGCACGTCGTCGAGCCGGTTGATGAACTCCGGCTTGAACACCGCGCGCACCGCCGCCATCACCTGCTCCTCGCTGCCACCATGACCCAGGTTGGAGGTCAGGATCAAGATGGTGTTGCGGAAGTCGACCGTGCGGCCTTGGCCGTCGGTGAGCCGGCCCTCGTCGAGGACCTGCAGCAGCACGTCGAACACATCCGGGTGGGCCTTCTCCACCTCGTCGAAGAGCACCACCGTGTAGGGCCGGCGACGCACCGCCTCGGTGAGCTGACCGCCCTGGTCGTAGCCGACGTAGCCGGGAGGCGCACCGACCAGGCGGGCCACCGAGTGCTTCTCGCCGTATTCGCTCATGTCGATACGGACCATGGCCCGCTCGTCGTCGAACAGGAAGTCGGCCAGCGCCTTGGCCAGCTCGGTCTTGCCGACCCCGGTGGGGCCGAGGAACAGGAACGAGCCGGTGGGCCGGTTGGGGTCGGCGACCCCAGCCCGCGCACGCCTTACCGCATCGGAGACAGCCGCGACCGCATTGCGTTGTCCGACAACCCGTTTGCCGAGTTCGTCTTCCATCCGCAGCAGCTTGGCGGTCTCGCCCTCCATCATCCGGCCGGCCGGAATACCGGTCCAGGCACTGACCACGTCGGCGATGTCGTCGGGTCCGACCTCCTCTTTGAGCATGAGGTCTTCTTGCGCCCGAGCGGCCGGAATAGCGGCCTCGAGCTTCTTCTCGATCTCCGGGATGCGCCCGTAGCGCAGCTCGGCGGCCTTGGCCAGATCGCCGTCGCGCTCAGCCCGGTCGGACTCGCCGCGCAACGTCTCCAGTTGCTCCTTGAGTTCACGGACGACGTCGATGGCGTTCTTCTCGTTGTGCCAACGTGTCGTCAGCTCCGCCAATTTCTCTTTGTGATCGGCCAGCTCGCTGCGCAGTTTGACCAGCCGGTCCTTAGAGGCGTCGTCCTCCTCCTTGGCCAGCGCCATCTCCTCGATCTCCAGCCGGCGCACCAGCCGTTCGACCTCGTCGATCTCCACGGGCCGGGAGTCGATCTCCATCCGCAGCCTCGACGCGGACTCGTCGACCAGGTCGATCGCCTTGTCCGGCAGGAACCGAGCGGTGATGTAGCGATCGCTGAGGGTGGCCGCGGCGACCAGCGCCGAGTCGGTGATCCGCACCCCGTGGTGCACCTCGTAGCGGTCCTTGAGGCCACGCAGGATGCCGATGGTGTCCTCCACCGACGGCTCCCCCACGTAAACCTGCTGGAAGCGGCGCTCCAGGGCGGCGTCCTTCTCGATGTACTTGCGGTACTCCTCGAGCGTGGTGGCGCCGACCAGTCGCAACTCACCGCGGGCCAGCATCGGCTTGATCATGTTGCCGGCGTCCATCGCGCCCTCGCCGGTGGCACCGGCACCGACGATGGTGTGCAGCTCGTCGATGAACGTGATGATCTGCCCGGCGGAGTCCTTGATCTCGTCCAGGACCGCCTTGAGGCGTTCCTCGAATTCACCGCGGTACTTGGCACCGGCCACCATCGAGCCCAGGTCGAGGCTGACGACGGTCTTGTCGCGCAGGCTGTCGGGTACGTCGCCGGCGATGATGCGCTGCGCCAGGCCTTCGACGATCGCGGTCTTGCCGACGCCGGGCTCACCGATGAGCACCGGGTTGTTCTTGGTGCGTCGGCTCAAAACCTGTACGACGCGGCGGATTTCGGTGTCGCGACCGATCACCGGGTCCAGCTTGCCCTCGCGGGCGCGGGCGGTCAGGTCGGTGGAGTACTTCTCCAGCGCCTGGTAGCTGGCCTCGGGGTCGGGGCTGGTGACCCGGGCGCTGCCGCGCACCTTCACGAACGCCTCCCGCAGCGCCTGCGGGGAGGCGCCGTGGCCGCTGAGCAGCTTGGCGACGTCGGAGTCCCCGCTGGCCAGGCCGACCATCAGGTGTTCGGTCGAGACGTATTCGTCGTCGAGTTCGGTGGCCAGTTGCTGGGCGACGGTGATCGCGGCCAGGGACTCGCGGGACAGCTGCGGCTGCGCGTTGGAGCTGGTGACCTGCGGCGCCACGTCGATGAGGTGCTGCGCCTCGGTGCGGATCGTCGCCGGGTTCACCCCGACCGCCTCCAACAGCGGCGCGGCGATCCCGTCGTTCTGGGTCAGCAGGGCCTGCAACAGGTGAGCCGGCCGGATTTCGGGATTGCCGGCGGCGGTGGCCGTCTGCAAAGCCGCGGTCAGGGCCGCCTGCGTCTTGGTGGTCGGATTGAACGAGTCCACGACACCTCCATATCGGGGTCAGGGGGCCTCAGACGGCCCGCCAAAAATGCTTGTCGTGTTCTACAACGCCGTCAAGGTTGAGTCTGTTCCACTCAAGTTCGACGAACTTTCTTCCTCAACCCAGGCGCAGCGCGTGACGCGCATCCTGGAGGACCCGGGGCAGCCGCGAGGCGCCCATCAATGCCCGGAAGAGCCAGCTGTCGTCAGACGGCAGCACACCGGCCGACTGGGTGGCATCGAGCAGGTCGAACAGCGTCTCCCCCTCATACATCAGCCCGTCGGCGTTGAAGTGGTACCGGTCCACCGCGGTGCACTGCACGAAGGTGCCGACACCGTGGATGGCCGGGGCCGACTCGTCGTACGGGTAGAAGCGCAGGGTGCCGCTGAAGTGGCCGCTGCCGAGGTAGCGAACGATGACCCGGGTCTCGCCCTCGGGAGTGACGTCGAGGTAGACCTGCCCGGGCAGCGGGTCGTAGCGCCAGTCGGGGATGGCGTCGAGGAAGGCGAAGTTGTAGCGCTCGAACTCCTCAAGGCCCACGATGATCCGGCCGAAGGTAGTGGGGTCCTTGTAGCGCAGATCCGGCGTGTAGAGCTCATCGTTGAGCGACATGTCCCGCATCAGCCAGCTCCACCAGTACTTCTTGGCCCACTCGGCCGCGAACGCCACGTCGATCCCATGCTCGGCGTAATGGGCGATCTTGCGGTCCAGATCGACGAACCACTGCTGCGTCATGGCATTGAGTTCGGGCTCGGTGAGTACTTTGACTCGCCCACCCGCCCGGTTGCCGGAGAGATAGTCGGGAACCGGCTGGCGCAGCCGCGGTTTGGCGATGGCCTCCCGGAACAGCGCTTCATCGAACATGCCGCCCACCTTCCAGCCCAAATGGAATCAACTGATTCCTTTCATAAAAGCAGGCACTGGAAGTAGAATCAAGCGATTCCTATGACTGGCGAGGTGGCCGATGGACGCAACGGCGCCGCGGGTGTGGCGCGGCCAGACCCATGACGGCCGGAGCCAGGTCCGCCGCACCCAGCTGTTGCAGGCCGGGTTCGAACTGCTGGGCACCGAGGGCGTACCTGGCGTCACCATGCGCGCGGTGTGCCGCCTCGCCGGGCTGAGCCCCCGCTATTTCTACGAGAGCTTCAGCCACACAGACGAATTGACCCTCGAGGTCTACGACCGATGCAACGCTGAACTGGTGTCCGCCATCGCCGATGCCGCAGACACGACGTCCCCCGTTGCCGCGGCGATCGATGCCGCCGCCGGCTATTTCGAGGCGGACCCGCGCCGGCTGCGAATCCTGCTGCGCGAGCCGCAGTCCAGCGACCTGCTCGCCGGCCGCCGCGCCGACGTGCTGCCCGAACTACTGACCGAGTTGGCCGGCTCAGCCGGTGTCACCGATCCGCACATCTCCTCCACCGTGCGCGCCATGCACGCCAGCGCGCTCTCGGGCGCACTCACCGCACTGGTTCTCGACTGGGCCGACGGCCGGCTGGACGTCAGTCGCGTCGAGCTGGTGAGGTTCGCCACCGGCCTGGTGCTCGCCGGACTGGGTGGGGACGCGTCCATAGGTAGAGCGCGATCCAGACGGCGTAGCCCAACGCCATCCCCGCATACATGACGACCGGATCGGCCTGGCCGTGCACGCTGAGGTAGAGCACGACGCCGGCCAACAGCGCCGGCAGCACTGCCGCACGGCGCCGCACGGCGAACGCGGCCGCAACCAGCACGATCGATGCGATCAGCAGTACGGGGCTGATCTGATGCACCGCGCCAAGCACCTTGGCGAACCTGCCCTGCGCTTCGTGGCCGCCGTGTGCGGCATGCCCCACGCCGGCCACGGCCGACGCTCCGGCGCCGAATGCCACCAGGATCGCCGGCAGGCAACAGCCCAGGGTGCAGACCACCGCGGCGATCACCCCCGCTACGCCGAGCCGACGACCCGACACATCCGCCTTTCGCCCCACCCCGAGAACCTATACCCCGTATGGGTACCAAGCAAATTGTGGACCTTCACACGCGGTCCATCGGATACGGTTCTGCCATGACGCCCGGCCTGGCTTCGGTGTGGACCGACTTGATACCGCTTGCGCTGGTGGTGGCGCTCTCCCCGCTCACCGTGATTCCGGCAGTGCTGGTGCTGCGAACGGCGAGCCCGCGCAGTACCGGCCTGGCGTTTCTCATCGGCTGGCTGACGATCCTGGCGGGGTTGACCGCAGCGTTCGTTGCGGCCTCGGGCCTGCTGGGCGGACTGCGGAAGACGCCGCCGACCTGGGCGTCGTGGCTGCGGATCGCCGTCGGCGCGGTCCTGATCGCGTTCGGCTGCTATCGCTGGTCAACCCGGCACAGGCACACCGAGATGCCGAGCTGGATGCGAGCTTTCACCGGTTTCACCCCGCTGCGCGCCGGCCTGGCCGGCGCTGCGATGGGTGTTGTGCGGCTGGAGGTGTTGTTCATGTGCGCGGCGGCCGGCCTGGCCATCGGAAGCGCCGGCCTCGGGCCAGCCGACAGTGCGACGGCGGCGGGGTTCTTCGTCGCCGTGGCCGCATCCACCGTGCTGGTCCCGATCCTCGGCTACCTGGCCGCCAGCCGGCGGCTCACACCTACGCTGAACCGGGTGGAGGACTGGATGGAACAGCAGCATGGCGCCTTGGTCGCCGGGGTGCTGATCCTCATCGGTGCGATGGTGGCCTACAACGGCATTCACGCGCTGTAGCCGCTGTCGGCACCCCCGAGCATAGGATCACGCCCGTGGGCCTTGACGACCGTGACGCGCTTCAGGTGCTGCGCGACGCGTTCACCGCTCCCGGCAACGCCGACGACTTCGTCGGCCGGTTGTTCACCCGGTGGTTCGGTGCCAGCCCGGCAACCCGCGACCTGTTCCCCGCGGACCTGGCGGACACCCGGGCCGCGTTCACCCAGGCCATGAGCTGGCTCTACGGAGAACTGGTCGCCCAGCGCGCCCAAGAGCCCGTCTCGTTCCTGGCGCAACTCGGCCGCGATCACCGCAAACATGGTGTGACGCACCAGCATTACCAGACCATCGGGCAGGTGCTCTATGCCGCCCTGCAGGACGAGTTGTCCGAGTCCTGGACCCCCGCCGTCGCCGATGCCGCGCGGGAGTCGATCAACCTTGTCGTCGGGGTGATGGCCGGCGCCGCCGACGCCGAGGACGGCCCGGCCTGGTGGGACGGCACCCTCGTCGAGCACCTGCGGGTCTCGCGCGACCTGGCGGTGGTCCGGATGCAGTTGGACCGGCCACTGCCCTACTACCCGGGCCAGTACGTCAAGGTCGAAGTGCCGCAGTGCCCGCGGTCCTGGCGCTACCTGTCGCCGTCGATGCCCTCCGACGAGACCGGCGCGATCGAGTTCCACGTGCGGGCGGTCTCCGGCGGGCTGGTCAGCACCGCTGTGGTCAACGAGGCCCGGCCCGGCGACCGCTGGCGGCTGTCCAGCCCGCACGGCGGCCTGCAGGTGGACCGGGACGCCGGTGACGTGTTGATGGTCGCCGGCAGCACCGGCCTGGCGCCGCTGCGGGCGATCATCATGGACCTGACGCAGTGGGCCGTGAACCCGCGGGTGCACCTGTTCTTCGGCGGCCGGTACCCGTGCGAGCTCTACGACCTGCCCACGCTGTGGCAGATCGCCGCGCACAACCCGTGGCTGTCGGTCACCCCGGTGTCGGAGTATGCCCGTGACCCGGACTGGGCCGGCGACTATCCGGACGTGACACCCCCACGCGGCCTGCACCTGCGCCAGCAGGGCCGCCTGGCCGACGCGGTCACGCGCTACGGCGGCTGGGGCGACCGGCAGATCCTGATCTGCGGCGGACCGGAGATGACCCGCGCCACCAAGGACGCTCTGATCGCCAAAGGAGCTCCACCGCAACGTATTCAACACGATCCGCTGGAGGAGTGAAGATGGCCGGGTTCGATGCCGTCACGCTGAGTGATCCCTCGTCGGGGCTCTCGGCGACGTTCGTGCCGGCTGCGGGCATGATCGGCACCTCCCTGACCGACGACGGGGCCGAGTTGCTGGGCCAGCGCAGGGGCCTGCAGGCGTACGTGGCCGACCACAAGACCATGGGCATCCCGCTGCTGTATCCGTGGGCGAACCGGCTGAGCAGCAACCGATATCGGGTGGGCGACACCGAGGTTGACCTGGTACCCGGCGAAGGCGGGGTACACACCGACGAGCACGGCTCCCCGATCCACGGCACGCTGGCCGCAGACCCAGGCTGGCGGGTGGTGGAACAGTCGGCCTCGGAGCTGGTCGCCGAGTTGGACTTCGGCTCACGGCCCGATCTGCTGGCCGGCTTTCCGTTCCCGCACCTGCTCGGGTTGGCGATCCGGCTGGCCGACCGCACGCTGACGGTGCGCACCACGGTGACCGCCACCAGTGCTGCGCCGGTGCCGCTGTGCTTCGGATTCCATCCCTACCTACAGCTTCCCGGGGTGCCCCGCGACGAGTGGGTGGTGGAGACGCCGACGATGCGGGCCCGGCTGGTCGATGCGCGCGGCCTGCCCACCGGCGTGCTCACGCCGCATCCGGCGGCCACCGAACTGTTGGGCGACACCGTCTTCGACGACGGCTTCGACCAGGTGGCGGCCGGGGCGGTGTTCGCGGTCTCCGGCGGAGGGCGGCGCATCGAGGTGCGCTTCGATCAGGGATTTCCGGCCGCGCAGATCTACGCGCCGGCTTCCGAGGACGTGATCTGCTTCGAACCGATGGCCGCACCCACCGACGCCCTGCGCCGCGGCGGCTACGCGGTAGCGCGGCCGGGCGAGCCCGCGGTGGCCCAGTTCTCAATGCGGGTCACCTAATGCGGGCCCCCTCCCCCGCGAGGGTGCAGCTTTGTACAGACTTTCGCGGCGTGTCGCGGACAGACGCGCACGCTCGCGCCAGAAGGGAAGCAGGGACTAGGGGCGGCGGGGCTTCCAGACCACCACGGCGGTGCTCTTGGGCACCACCGCGATCTCACGACGCTGGTTGGTGCGCAACATCTCCAGCTCGGACGACATCTCCGCCACGCGCGCCTGCAGCGCCTCGACCTGGTTGGTCAGCTCGATGATTCTCTTGATGCCCGCCAGGTTGACGCCCTCGTCGTGGGAGAGCCGTTGCACTTCGCGCAACAGGTCGACGTCATGCTCGGAATAGCGCCGACCGCCGCCGGAGCTGCGGCGCGGGCTGACCAGACCGATCCGGTCGTAAGTCCGCAGCGTCTGCGCGTGCATCCCGGCCAGCTCGGCGGCCACCGAGATCAGGAATGTGCGAGCGTTCTCCGATTTACTCATGACCGGTTACCCGCCCATCCCGCTCTAGGGTCGAACCCGCTGGCCTGTTCGGCCGCAGCGTATGCCGCAAGCGCCTCCTGCGCGGGACCTTCGAGATTCGGTGGGACAGCGACTTTCACGGTGACCAGCAGGTCGCCGCTGCCGCCGCCACGCTTGGGTACCCCGCGCCCGCGAACCCGCAGAATCCGGCCGTCGGCGGTGCCCTTGGGCACTCGCACGCCGACCTTTCCGTCCAGCGTCGGCACCGAAAGCGTGGTTCCCAGAGCGAGTTCGGAGAAGCTCACCGGAATGGTGACGGTCAGGTCGTCACCGTCGCGGCCGAAGACCTTGTCGGCGCGCACCCGCACCGTCACGTACAGGTCACCCGACGGCGCGCCCCGCAGCCCGGCCTCGCCCTGGCCGGCCAGCCGAATCCGTTGACCGTCTTCGACTCCCGGTGGGATCCGCACGTTGATGGTGCGGGTGCGGGCGGCTCGCCCGGTGCCCTTGCAGTCGGTACACGGCTGCTCGATGATCGACCCGGTACCGCGGCAGTCGGTGCACGGCTCGGAGAACCCGAACGCGCCCTGATTGCTGTTGACCACCCCGGAACCGTTGCAGGAAGCGCACACTCGCGGGCTGGTTCCCGGACGGGCGCCGCTGCCATGGCAATTGGTGCACGGCGCGGCGCTGGTGAGCCGCAGCGGCATCTCGACGCCCTTGGTGGCCTCTAGGAAACTCAGCTCGGAGTCGGTCTCCAGGTCGTTTCCGCGCCGCGGCCGGCTCGGCCGTTGCCCCGCGCCGCGTCCGAACAGCCCGCCGAACAGGTCGCCGATGTTGGCGCCACCGGCTTGACCGGCCTGCCCGAACAGGTCGTTGAGGTTGAACTCGTTGCCGTCGCCGCCGGTGGAGAACCGATCGAAGTTGCCGCTGCCGTTGAAGCGCCGGCCGAACCCGCCGCCGGCGAACAGGCGACGGGTCTCGTCGTACTCCTTGCGTTTCGCAGAGTCCGACAGCACGCTGTGAGCCTCGGACACCGCCTTGAAACGTTCGGCGGCAGCAGGGTTGTTCGGGTTCTTGTCCGGGTGCAGTTCGGACGCCAGCTTACGGTAGGCGCTCTTGATCTCTTTGTCGGTTGCCTCGGAGGAGACGCCCAACTCCTTGTAGAAGTCCTTTTCGACCCATTCACGCTGAGCCATGCCGCGTCACCTCCTCACCTGTCAGTTCTGCTCGCCGGCTTCTGCGTCTGCTGATTCATCGCTGACCTCGCCGGCCTCCGGGACGGTGTCGACCACCCCGACCATCGCATGCCGCAACACCTGCTCGCCGAGTTTGTAACCCTGCCGCAGGACAGCTCCGATGATCGAGTGGCTGCCATCACCGTCGTGCTGCACGGCCTCGTGCAGCGAGGGGTCGAACTCGTCGCCCTCGGAGCCGAACGCCGCCAGACCCAACCCGCCCAGGACCCCGGACAGCTTGTCCGCCAAAGCCTTCAGCGGACCGGACTCCAGGTCACCGTGACTCCGGGCGCGGTCCAGGTCATCCAGGATGCCCAGCAGCTCGGTCACCACCGCGGCCTTGCCGCGCTCGGTGGCCAGCTGCGCGTCGCGCAGTGTCCGCTTGCGGTAGTTGGCGAAGTCCGCCTGTACCCGTTGCAGGTCTGCGGTCAGCTCGGCGACCGGGTCGACCTCGGGGGTCTCAACCTCGGCGACGGGCTCCTCCGGCGCCGGCCCACTGGGGGCCGGGCCGGAGGACGCCGCGCGCACCTCACCCGTCTCGGGATCGATTCGCCGCTTGTCGGTTACCGTGATGGTCTCTGGAGTCGACTCGCCTGAATCGTCTTCACTCACTTGACGTCTCCGTCTTCGACCACCTCGGCATCCACGACGTCGTCGTCGCCCGCTGCCGAGGCACCCGCCGCGGCTTCCTGCTCGGCCTGGGTGGCCTCGTAGATCGCCTGACCGAGCGCTTGGGACTCCTCGCCCAGCTTCTCCATCGCGGACTTGATGGCGCCGATGTCGGTGCCCTCCAAGGCCTTCTTGGCATCCGCGACGGACGCTTCGACCTTGCCCAGCACGTCCTCGGGAACCTTCGAGCCGCCCTCGGCCTCGCGCTGCTCCTTCACGAACTTCTCGGTCTGGTAGACCAGCGACTCGGCCTGGTTGCGAACGTCGGCCTCTTCGCGACGCTTGCGGTCCTCGTCGGCGTGCGCCTCGGCGTCCTTGATCATCCGGTCGATCTCTTCCTGGGAAAGGCCGGAGCCCTCCTGGATCTTGATCGTGTTCTCCTTGCCGGTGCCCTTGTCCTTGGCGGTGACATGCACGATGCCGTTGGCGTCGATGTCGAAGGTGACCTCGATCTGCGGGACACCGCGCGGGGCCGGCGGGATACCGGTCAGCTCGAAGGAGCCGAGCAGCTTGTTGTGCGAAGCGATTTCACGCTCACCCTGGAAGACCTGGATCTGCACCGACGGCTGGTTGTCGTCGGCGGTGGTGAAGGTCTCGCTGCGTTTGGTCGGGATGGTGGTGTTGCGCTCGATCAGCTTGGTCATCACGCCGCCCTTGGTCTCGATACCAAGCGACAACGGGGTGACGTCAAGCAGCAGAACGTCTTTCACCTCACCCTTGAGGACACCGGCCTGCAGCGCGGCACCCACGGCGACAACCTCATCGGGGTTGACGCCCTTGTTGGGCTCCTGGCCGCCGGTCAGCTCCTTGACCAGCTCGGTCACTGCGGGCATGCGGGTGGAACCACCCACCAGCACCACGTGGTCGATGTCGCCGACCGGGATGCCGGCGTCCTTGATGACCGACTGGAACGGCTTGCGGGTGCGGTCCAGCAGATCCTGGGTGATCTTCTGGAACTCCGAGCGGGTCAACTGCTCGTCGAGGAACAACGGGTTCTTGTCGGCGTCAACGGTGATGTAGGGCAGGTTGATCGAGGTGCTCTGCGAGCTCGACAGCTCGATCTTTGCCTTCTCGGCCGCCTCACGCAGACGCTGCATCGCCATCTTGTCCTTGGTCAGGTCGATACCCGAGGTGCCCTTGAACTTGTCGACCAGCCACTCGACGACGCGGTCGTCCCAGTCGTCGCCACCGAGGTGGTTGTCACCGGAGGTGGCCCGCACCTCGACGACACCCTCACCGATCTCCAGCAGCGAGACGTCGAAGGTACCGCCACCGAGGTCGAACACCAGGATGGTCTGTTCCTTCTGACCCTTGTCCAGGCCGTAGGCCAGCGCGGCCGCGGTCGGCTCGTTGACGATGCGCAGCACGTTCATACCGGCGATCTGGCCGGCTTCCTTGGTGGCCTGACGCTGGGCGTCGTTGAAGTAGGCGGGCACGGTGATGACGGCGTCGGTGATGTCCTCACCGAGGTAGGCCTCCGCATCGCGCTTGAGCTTCATCAGCACCCGGGCGCTGATCTCCTGCGCGGTGTAGTCCTTGCCGTCGATCTCGACCTTCCAGTCGCTGCCCATGTGGCGCTTGACCGAGCGGATGGTGCGGTCGACGTTGGTGACCGCCTGGTTCTTGGCGGGCTGGCCTACCAGCACCTCGCCGTTGCGCGCGAATGCGACGACCGACGGGGTGGTGCGCGAGCCCTCTGAGTTGGCTACGACGACGGGGTCGCCGCCCTCCAGCACCGAGACGCAAGAGTTGGTAGTCCCGAGGTCGATTCCGACCGCACGAGCCATGGTTGTTTCCTCCCTGGTTAGAGATTGTGGAGTCTGAGCGAACTGCGCTCAAGGATGCCGCTGCGGCGCCCTTGCTGTCAACTCAGACTTGAGTGCTTGTGACTCAACTTGTCGATAGGGTCAACGAGCGGGGTCCGGAGTTTGTTCCCGCGGCCCGACGGGCGCCCCGGGCCATGGCCCCTCGCACTCGGTTCCCTGACCTCTACGGCCGCATCTCGTAGGCGCCGTCGTACGCTTTGACCTGCTCCCAGACCCGATCGAAGCGGTGCGCATCAGGTACCGGTTTGCGCACCGCCGCCAGCGCCCACTCCTGTTGTGCCGGAGATGAGCTGGGCTTTCCGTGCAGAGCGATGGCATGTGCGGAGAAGTCGCGGATCTGGAAGTCGAAGATCTGGTCCACCAGCGCACGGTCGAGGTCGAGCAGGTCGGCCTGCTCGAGGATCAGCTGGCCGTAGACCACCAGCGTGAACAGGTGGCCGACAACGAGAATGAAGTCGAGATCACGCTGCTGATCGGCGTCCGGGGCGGCCGCGGTCAGCAGTTCCTTCAGGGCTTTGGCCTGCTCATAGAAGCGGGCGACATTCGGTATATCCAGGGCTTTCTCGTAAACCGAGGTCCAATCGGCGAACTGCACCTTTGCTGCGCCGCGGGCCGGACCCTGCGCCCAGAAGAACACGTCGTCCGCCGCGTCGTTGCGGGTGCCGACCTCGGGATAGTCGGCGGGGTTGAACAGGTAGTTCGGCATGAATTTCAGGATCTGCGCGACGTTGACGTGCACGGTCCCCTCCAGCCGGGGCAGACAACCGATCAGCCGCGCGACCTCGGCGAAGTAGGTGTTCTTCTCAAAGCTCTTGGCAGCCAGGACGTCCTGCAGCAGGGTGACCACGATCTCACCCTCGGAGGTGACCTTGGACTTGGTGACCGGATTGAACAGCAGATAGCGGCGGTCGTCTCGGCTGGCGCTGCGGAAGTAGTCGATCGCGCGGTCGCTGAACAGCTTCATCGCGATCAACCTTGTGTACGCGTCGACGAAACCCGCCCGTACGTGCGGGAAGTCGGTGACCGGGTTGCCGTAGAGGATGCGATTGTTGGCGTGCGTGATCGCTTCGTAGAACGCGTGCTCGCACATCCCTATCGACCCGGTGCACAGGTTGAACTTGCCGACGTTCACGGTGTTCAGTGCGGCCGAGAACGCGTCCGGACCGGTGGCCAGGATGTCTTCGGCGCGTATCGGATAGTCGTTGAGCACAAAGTTGCTGACATACATCTGGCCGTGTACGACGTTGCCGATCAACTCGTAGTTCTCATGGCCACTGTCGGCGACAAACCACACATACCCGTCGGCGCCGTCGATGTCGGCCCGCCTGGCGAACACCGAAACCATGCCGGCCACGTTGCCGTTGCCGATGTAGTACTTCTGGCCTGACGCCCGAAACACGATCCCGTCGGCGGCCCCGGTCTGCGCGGGCGTCAGGATCATGTCGGTGTTGTAGATGTCCGCCCCGTGCTCGCGTTCGGAGAGCGCGAATGCCATCACGCCGCCGGCCTCGAGCTGTCCGGCCGCGCGCTTCTTGGCCTGATCGTTGTCGCTCTGCCAGATCGGTCCGAGGCCGAGAATCGTGACCTGCTCGGTGTACCAATAGGCCAGTCCGTAGAACCCGAGGATCTCGCTCAGCGCGGCATTGCGCGCGGTGTCCCAACGCTTGTTCGGGTCACCGTCGCCGAATTCGGCCGGCGTGAGGAAGGTCGCGAAGATCCGCTCCCGCTTGATGAAATCCAGGAAGTCCGAGACCCACACGGCCTCCAGGTCGTCGGCGAGCAGCTTGGCCTTGCCGCGCCCTTCGAACCAGCCGATCAGGGCCCGCAGTTGCCGCCGTGTCTCAGGGTCGAACTGCTCTGGGTTGTAGGCGTTCGGATTGAGCAACAGGCCGCTGGAGCTGGACATGGCGCGCCCTTTCATCACTGGTCTGGCGTTCGAATCTAGCAGCGGATGACGGCCTACAACCCACTTATCCAGCGCAAACACTGACGACATGGCCGATGCCGCCGACGGTGTCGACGGCATCGGCCATACCCGGTTTCGCTAACCGTTTGCACCGTCCACGCCGGCAGTGCCGGTCTGGCCGGCGGTCGCGTCGCCGCCGTGGCCACCGGCGCCACCTCCCGAGTTCTGAGCGGCGCCCGCTCCGCCGCTGCCGCCGGCACCGCCGATGCTGTCGGCGCCGGTGCCATCACCGCCGTCACCGCCGTCGCCGCCGTGGGAGTTCTGGCCGCCGCCGGCACCGCCGGCACCTCCGGCGCCACCAGTTGCGTTGACGCCGGTGCCGTTACCACCGTCGCCGCCGTCACCACCGGCGGAGAAGTTGCCGCCGCCCTTACCGCCATTGCCACCGTTGCCGCCGGTACCGCCGGCGATGCCGTCGCCTCCGGTGCCACCGGCCCCGCCGCTCGCCGGCCCGGCGTTGCCGAGAATCTGGCGGCTGCCGCCGCCGGCGCCGCCGTCGCCGCCGTGGCCGCCCACGCTGCCCGCTCCGTTACCGGCCCCGCCGCCACCGCCACCGCCGCCGCCGGCTCCGAACCCACCCAACGCACCGGTCCCGCCGTTGCCGCCGACGCCGCCGCCGCTGGATCCGCCCGCTCCGCCGGCACCGCCGGTGCCGGCGTGCTTGAAGAATCCGTCCGAGATTCCACCGGTCCCCCCGGTGCCGCCGTGCCCGGCCGCGCCGGCATCGCCGATGGCACCTTCGACACCGGCGGTGCCGGCGGTGGCTACACCGCCCTTGCCCCCGTTGCCGCCGGCACCACCGTCTCCGCCCGCACCGCCGTCGCCGCCGTTGCCGCCCTCGTTGTGGTCAGCCGTGCCGCTGGCACCACCACCGCCGGCACCACCAACCCCGGCAGTGCCGCCGGTCCCACCGGCACCGCCGTTGCCGCCGTCACCGCCGAACCGCCCGCCGGCGCCGCCGTTGCCGCCGGTGCCGCCCGTCAGGCCGGACTTGCCATCGCCGCCGTGACCGCCGGTGCCACTGCCGGTGCCGTCATTGCCGAAGCTGCCCAGACCCCCGACTGCGCCATCGGCACCGGACGCCCCGAGGCCACCCACTCCGCCGTTGCCGCCGTCGCCGAAGCCCCCACCGGCGCCGCCGTTTCCGCCGGTGCCGGGACCTGCGGTGTCGCTGCCCGCCCCGCCGGCACCACCGTCACCGCCGTTGCCGTAGAGCCAGCCGCCGTCGCCGCCGTCACCGCCGGTACCGCCGTTGACGCCGTCACCACCTGCTCCACCGAACCCGAACAGGCCGGTACCACCACCGTCGAGGCCACCGTCGCCAATCGAGACACCGCCGATGACGGTCCCGCCGGTCAGTCCAGCGGCGCCGTCACCGAAGAGCAGGCCGCCGTCGTGGCGGTCCCCGAGTCCCAGCGCACCGAAGATCGCGTCGTTGCTGCCGTCCCAGCCGTCGTCACCGATCTGGATGCCGTTGCCGATCAGGCCACGCCCGAACAGTGCGATCCACGGCTCGTTGATCGAGCTGATCAGGTCGGAGTTCCCGGCGTCACCAAGCCAGCCCTGCAGGTCGGCGTGCAGGTTCCCGAAGACCTCCAGCGTGTCCGCGCCGCTGAGAAGACTGATGTCGTCGGCCCCCATGCCGAACAGGTCGGTGGAGACGATGTCGAACAGGTCGTCCAAGTCCGCGTGTGCTGTCGGCACCCCGGCCAGCGGGCTCATGCCCAGTGCCAGAAAGGCTGCCAGCGAGGCGCCGGTGCCCGTCGCCCGGTTGCGTCGGCGTGCCCCGACGGCGTGGCTGGTGCGGTGTGAGTTGGCCATGTGGTTCTCCCTAATTGAACTTAGAAACAGCTGAATCTCTAAAAGTTAACATGATTATTGATAGAATCAAACAGGTTCCCTAGCAGCGGCAACGTAGCGCGTGGGTCATCGCGGACCGGCCCGACCAACGGCTCTGCCGCTGTCGTGTCATGTTCGAAAGCCCAGTCCGCCGGGGACACCCGGACCGATCAGCGATCGATGACCGTCACGATGCCCGGGCGCGCGTCGAGGGCTTTCACGGTGCGCGCCGCGGCGGTGTCGATGTGCACGCGTGGCGCCGCCGGAAGGTCCTGCGGGTAGTAGGTGCCGGGCCCGTAGAACAGCCCATAGCGCAGGACCACCCCGCTCGCAGCGAGCACCGCCTCCTCCAGCAGGTCGACCGCGTCGGCTTCCGGGCCCGGGCGCATGGTCCACGCGACGCTTTGGGCAACGATCTTGGCCGGGTTCGACGGGTCCAGTGCGTCGATGAGATTGCGGGTGCCCTCGGCCCGAATTCGAGCATTCACCAGCGACTCCTCGGGCAGGTCGGCCAGGGCGTCGGGCAGGTCGGTCAGCTGATGCAGCAGCACGTCGGGCGCGAAAGAACGGACCGCCCCGGTCAGAGCCGGGCGGTCGAAGACGTCGCAGACGATCGGTTGCGCCCCCAACGAGGCCAGCCCGTCGGCTTTCTCGGCCGATCGCGTCATGGCGCCGACGGTGTGGCCGGCGGCGACGAGCATCGGCACCAGGCGAGCACCGATGACGCCCGACGCACCTGCGAAGAAGACGCGCCGCCGCGTTGCCGGGGCGGCGCCTGTCATGCCGTGACCTTCGCGGCCAGCGCGGCCAACTTGGCATCGAGCTCTTCGGCGGCCGCCAACAGTGCGGGGTTGTCGTCGACGACCATCAGCGACGACGGCTTCACGTAGGTCAGGCTGCTGCCGTGATGCTCACCGACCAGCAACAACTCCACCGGCGCGAACAGGCCCGCGGTCAGGTCGTGACGCAACATCGTGATCGCGATCAGCGGGTTGCCGATGATGACCCGCAACACCTGCCGATCGATGCCGGCCTTCGTGATCCAGCCGCCATGGTCGAACGTCGTGAAGAGCATGAATCCACTTGCACCGACGTGGGATTCGACTTTGGTTCGATAGGATTCCCAACTGTCGAAATCCTTCGGGTAATCATCGATCGGAACCGGCTGATCGCCGACGTCGGCGAGCAGCGCGGCCACCAGCTCGTCGTAACTCTTCGCGCTCTCGTAGCGCACCCGGACTCCGGTGAAGCGGATCTCGAGTGGTTCAGACTGCGACATAGTCCGGCTCCTCGACATCGATGGCCGGCGGCCCTTCGAAGCGGTCACGGACATGCGCCCGCGGGGTGCGGTCCACCAGCAGGCTCAGCAGGTCGGGGCGGCTGTAGTGGCCGGCCGCGTCCATCTGCGACTTGCGGGCATCGATCACCGAGAAGTCCAGATCGGCGATCACCTCACCCTCACCGGAGCGCACGGGGTCGCCGAGCAGTTCGCCGTGCGGGGAGATGATCGCGGTGAAGCAGCCGCCCGAGATGGGGCCGATCGGGCATCCGGTGTCGGCCATGATCTGCGCCTGCTGGTCGGCGTCCAACCAGGCTGTGGCATTCACCACGAAGGCGGCCGCCTCCAGGGCGTGATTGCGCACGCTGATCTCGGCCTGCTGCGCGAACAGGTCGCCGGCGAACGACCCGGGCCACATGCCCGCGTGGATCTGCTCACCATCGGCGATCAAGGCGTAGCGGCCCAACGGGATGTAGTGCTCCCAGCAGGCCAGCTGCCCGACCCGACCGACCGCGCTGTCGACGGCCCGCAGTCCGGTGCCGTCGCCCTGCCCCCACACCATCCGTTCGTGATAGGTCGGCATGATCTTGCGCCGGCGCTGCAGGAGGCTGCCGTCGGCGTCGAAGAGCAGCTGGGTGTTGTACAGCGACCCACCGTCGCGCTCGGTCACGCCGACGGACACCACCATTTCGGCCTGCCGGGCCGCCGCACCGATCGCATCGATCTCCGGCGACGGGATCGTGACGGCCTGCTCCATCAGTGTGAGGTGTTGCGGCCGCATCTCGAACGGACGCTGCACGAACGCGAAGTAGGGGTAATAGGGGATCGCGGTCTCCGGGAACGTCGCGAACTGCACGCCCTGGCGCGAGAGCTGCTCGATCTTGGCGATCACCCGCGCGACGGTCCCTTCCCGGCTGTACAGCACCGGGCTGATCTGCACGGCGGCAGCTCGAACTGCATTCATTGTCGACTTCCTTCTCTAGTCGAGACGCTCGATGATGGTGGCGTTGGCCATTCCGCCGCCTTCGCACATGGTCTGGAGGCCATATCGTTTTCCGTTGTGCCGCAACGCGTTGACCAGGGTTGTCATCAGGCGGGCCCCGCTGGCGCCCAACGGGTGCCCGATCGCGATGGCGCCGCCGTTGACGTTCGTCTTCGCCAGGTCGGCGCCGGTTTCTGCGGCCCAGGCCAACACCACCGGGGCGAACGCCTCGTTGACCTCGAACAGGTCGATATCGGCCAGTGCCAGCCCGGCGCGGCGTAACACCTTCTCGGTCGCCGGGACGACCCCGGTGAGCATGTAGAGCGGATCCGAGCCCACCACGGTGGCGGTGTGGATTCGGGCGAGTGGCCGCAGGCCGAGCTGCCGGGCAGCCTCACCGCTGGTGATCAGCAGGGCCGCGCTTCCGTCGGACAGTGGCGACGAGTTGCCGGCCGTGATGGCCCAGGTGATCTGCGGGAAGCGGGCGTTCATCGCCTCGTCGTAGAACGCAGGCCGCAATGCCGCCAAGGACTCGACGCTGGTGCCGGGTCGGATGATCTCGTCGGTGTCCAGGCCGGCGAGCGGGGCGAGTTCGTCGTCGAACAGCCCGCCCTTGGTGGCCACTGCCGCCTTTTCGTGGCTGGCGGCGGAGAATTCATCGAGTTGAGCCCGGGAGAAGCCCCATCGGGCGGTGATCAGCTCGGCACTGATGCCCTGCGGCACCAGTCCGTCGGGGTAGCGGCGCGCCATGTCGTCGCCGAAGGGCTTGCTGCCGGGTAGCACCGAGGCGCCCATCGGGACGCGGCTCATCGACTCCACCCCGGCGGCGACGACGACGTCGTAGGCGCCGGCCAGTACACCCTGGGCCGCGAAGCTGATGGCCTGCTGGCTGCTGCCGCACTGCCGGTCAATGGTGGTGCCGGGGACCGAATCGGGGAAACCCGCGCCCAGCAGGGCATTACGTCCGATGTTGAGGGCCTGGTCGCCCACCTGCGTGACGGCGCCGGCGATGACGTCATCCACCTGCGCCGGGTCGATTCCGGTTCGTCGCACCAACTCGCGCAGGCTGTGCGCGAGCAGGTCGGCGGGCAGGACGCCGTGCAGCGCACCGCCGGGTTTGCCTTTGCCGATCGGGGTGCGGACGGCGCCGACGATGACGGCGTCGCGACCTTGGTATCGGGTCATCGCGCATCCTCACTCTCTTGCTGGGTATTGTGTTCTATATCCAGCTATACACTCTGGGTATAGTTGAGTCAACTCAGAGGTGAGGTGGAACGGGATGACGTTTCTGCAAGGACCACTCGCCGACCGCGAGTCCTGGTCGGCGGTCGGTGAGTGCCCGGTCGAAAAGACCATGGCCGTTGTCGGCACCAAATCGGCGATGCTCGTCATGCGCGAGGCCTACTACGGCACCACCAGGTTCGACGATTTCGCCCAGCGGGTGGGTATCACCAAGGCCGCGACCGCAACCCGGCTCGCCGAACTCGTCGACCTGGGCCTACTGGCCCGCCGGCCCTACCGCGAGCCCGGCAAGCGCAGCCGCGACGAATACGTCCTGACCGAGGCCGGTATCGATTTCATGCCGGTGGTGTGGGCGATGTTTCAGTGGGGGCAGCGCCACCTGCCCAACCGCGGACGACTGCGTCTGACGCACCTGGGCTGCGGCGCCGACGCAGCGGTAGAGATCCGTTGCGCCGAGGGCCACCGGATCCAGCCCGACGAACTCGGCGCGGAAGCAGTCGGGCCGGGCACCACCTGAACCGCCCGCCGTTTCCGCCCCGGCAGCCATACCGCTCAAACCCGCCGTCGGTCTCTCGGTGGGTTACCCTGCACCGATGTCCCAAGCCCCCGACCGCCACCTGACCTCCTCAGCGGCACTGGCCCGCGAAGACGAGGGCTACCACAAGGGCTTGTCCCCCCGACAGGTGCAGATGATCGCGATCGGCGGGGCGATCGGAACGGGGCTGTTCCTGGGAGCCGGACGGCGACTCCATGAGGCCGGACCCGCCCTGTTTCTGGTCTACGGGATCTGCGGCGTCTTCGTGTTCTTCATCCTGCGGGCACTGGGCGAACTGGTGCTGCACCGTCCGGCGTCGGGGTCGTTCGTGTCGT
Organism: Mycobacterium zoologicum; assembly: GCF_020181635.2. Taxonomy (NCBI): domain Bacteria; kingdom Bacillati; phylum Actinomycetota; class Actinomycetes; order Mycobacteriales; family Mycobacteriaceae; genus Mycobacterium; species Mycobacterium zoologicum. The sequence continues at coordinate 222,248 of NZ_JAYJJS010000005.1, forward strand.
ACGCGCGGGAATTCTTCGGAGAGAAAACAGCTTTCGTCGCGGGCTGGCTGTACTTCCTCAACTGGTCGATGACCGGCATCGTGGACACCACCGCGATCGCGACCTACTTCCACTATTGGGGCGCGTTCCGCATGTTTCCGCAGTGGACCTTGGCGCTGACCGCTCTGGTCGCGGTGGTGGCGATGAACCTGATCTCGGTGAAGCTCTTCGGCGAGTTGGAGTTCTGGGCGGCACTGATCAAAGTGGTTGCGCTGATGACGTTCCTGGTCATCGGGACGATCTTTCTGGGTGGGCGCTTCCAGGTCGACGGGCAGGACACCGGCCTGCACCTGTGGGGTGAGAACGGCGGTTTCCTGCCGACCGGGATTCTGCCGCTGGTGCTGGTCACCTCGGGCGTGGTGTTCTCCTACGCCGCAGTCGAACTGGTCGGCACCGCGGCGGGTGAGACCGCCGAGCCGGAGAAGATCATGCCGCGCGCGATCAACTCCGTGGTGGCCCGCATCGCCGTCTTCTACATCGGGTCGGTGGTACTGCTGGCACTGCTGCTGCCCTACACCGCCTACCGGCACGGCGAGAGCCCGTTCGTGACGTTCTTCTCCAAGATCGGTTTCACCGGGGCCGGCGGCCTGATGAACCTGGTGGTGCTGACCGCGGCGTTCTCCAGCCTCAACGCCGGGCTGTACTCCACCGGCCGGATTCTGCGGTCGATGGCGGTCAACGGCAGCGGGCCGAAATTCACCGCACCGCTGTCGCGAAACGGTGTGCCCTACGGCGGGATTCTGCTGACCGGAGGAATCGGCCTGTTCGGGGTCGCGCTCAATGCGGTGATACCGGAGCACGCCTTCGAAATCGTGCTCAACATCGCCGCCCTGGGAGTGGTGGCCGCGTGGTCCACGATCGTGGCCTGTCAACTGCGGTTCTTCCACCTGACCAAGACCGGGCAACTGCAGCGGCCCGGATTCCAGATGCCGCTGGCCCCCTACAGCGGATACGCCACTTTGATGTTCCTGGCCGCCGTGGTGGTCCTGATGCTGTTCGACCCCGAGTACGGCACCTGGATCCGGGCCGCGGTGCTCATCGGCGCGCCGGCACTGATCATCGGCTGGTTCCTGGCACGCGGGCGGGCCGCCGCCGCGGCCACGCCGCCCATTCCGGCTGATCCCGAGCAGCCAACCGCTGTGTCAGCACAGGCGGAACCCGACGAGTAGAAGGCCGAAAAGACATGGCCCGCAACAGATACGCCGCCAAGCCGCCGCTCTACGGAATGGTGTTGATCTTCTGCGCCATCGCGGTAGTGGCGATCACCGCCTACCTGCACGCCGGATGGTGGTCGGCGCTCGGCTACGGACTTGCCGCCGTCACGGCCGGCGCGGGCTTCGCCTTGGTGTTCCGGGACCTTTCCTGACCGTCTCCTGACCGACGCCTGCCCATCGACGCCGACCCGCGCGTCACCGCAGCCACTCGCGTCACAACGTGCGTACCCTTGGCGTCAATCAATATCGGCGGGGGATCAGGTGCGGTTGTCGGATCAGATAACACCGAGGAGGCTCGGCGCGCAGCTGACGCTGGCTGCGGCGCTGCTGCTGGCCGGCTGCAGTTCCACCGTCGACGGCCACCCGACCGCCGTTCCGGGCGCCGGCCCGCCGGAGCCGTCGTTTCGGCCACCCCGATCCAGCACGCCACCACCACCGTCGAGCACGGCCCCGACCAAGCCTCCGACCTCGACCACTCCCCGCAAACCCTCCGACGCCGAGCAGCTGCCCCCCACCGAGAACGGCTACGTGTTCATCGAGACGAAATCCGGCCGAACCCGCTGCCAGATCTCGGCGCGGCTGGTCGAGTGCGAGGCCGAGTTCACCAACAGCCCGCTCAAGAACGGCATGCACGCCAACGGCGTCAGCGTCAGCTCCGACGGCACCGTGCAGTGGGTGCTCGGCAACCTCGGCGACATCCCGGTCGTCACCATCGACTACCAGACCTACCAGGCGCTGGACTGGCGAATCACCGCTGACACCAACGGCACCCGCTTCACCAACGACCGCACCGGCCACGGCATGTTCGTCAGCATCGACAACGTCGAGACGTTCTGACATCTGGGTTCATTCATCGCTGGGCGGTTTCCGTTACTCTCGGTGGAATGGCGCGATTCGGATCTTCAGAGGGTCCCAGCAGCGGTCCCGGCGGCCCCAGCAGCGACCCCACCCAGTCCATTCGGCACCGCCAGAGCGGGCCACAGCGGCCCGGACCCCCGCCGGCCCCGCTCGGTCCCGCCGGCCCAGGCCAGCCGGGCAATCCCGGCTACCGGCCCGCCGACATGCCGACCCAATACGCCGCCTACAACCAGCAGTTCGAACAGCCGCCCACGGACACCCCGACCGACCCGGTCGGGCAACTGCCGCTGCCCTGGTTCCGCCGCAAGCCGGTGCTGATCGCCTGGGTCGGGCTGATCGCGGTGATGCTGTCACTGGTGATCTGGGGCATCATCCAGCTGACCAGTCGCGGCCCCGGTGGCGGCAGCACCAGTCCGGCCAGCAGCTCGTCGAGCACGTCGAGCACCACCAGCTCGTCGTCGAGCACATCCAGCACCACCAGCAGCTCCAGCGCGACCAGCAGCACCACCGCCGCGCCGCCGCCCAACCAGACCGGGCAGGCACCGGCGCCGAAACCGCCCGCCGGCCCGGCAACACCGGCTCCCAGCGCGCCGCCGGAGCACCACCACCGTCTGCCGTCGCTGCCCTCGGTGATCACCATTCCGCCGATCCCGAAGGTCCCCGAGATTCCGACCGTGATCACCCTGCCGCCGCACCGGTAGGTCGGGCCCTATGCAACCCCAGCACCGACCTGCCTGGCTCGGCATCGACGTGGTGGCCGTATTGGTCTTCTGCGCCCTCGGCCGGCACAGCCACGACGAAGGCATCAGCCTGGCCGGTTTGGCGGGCACCTCCTGGCCGTTTCTTAGCGGCACCGTGCTGGGTTGGCTGGTCTCGCAAGGCTGGCGGCGGCCCACCGCGGTGATGCCGACCGGCGTCATCGTGTGGGTGTCGACCGTGGCGGTCGGCATGCTGCTGCGCGCGCTGACATCAGCGGCCGTGGCGGGCAGTTTCGTCGTGGTGGCGTCGACGGTGACCGGCGTGTTGCTACTCGGCTGGCGCGCGGCGTTCGGGCTCGTTGCGCGACGGGCGGGGGCTGGGCACAGTTAGCCGTCAGGTGTCGTCGCGGGGTTTCGTCAGCCGCGGCACCTACCATCGGTACGCGTGGAGCGAACGCCGGACGACCCCAACAACGAACCGACCCAGATGGCCGATTTCGACTACCGCGGGGGCAGCGAATACAAGGAGCCGGTCGGCTACAGCGAGTACCGCGAGCCCACCGGACAGCGGCCGGACTGGTCACAGCCGCCGTCACCCGAACCGCCGCCGCCTACCCCGTGGTACCTGCGCCCGTTGTCGCTGGTCGGCCTGGGTGTGCTGACGGCGCTGCTGATCGCAGCGCTGGTGTGGAGCATGGTTCGCCTGGCCAACAAGAGCGACGAGCACGGTACGACAACGACGACGACGTCGGTCTCCGCCACCACGGCCGCCCCCTCCGAAGAGCCCACCGGCGAACCCGCCGCGCCGGCCCCGGAGCCCGCCGCTCCTGCCACCACCGACGAGAACGCCCCTCCTGCCACCACGGCCGAGACGACGACCGAGCCGACGACCGAGACCCCGACCAGTTCGGAGACCACCACGCAGTCGCCGACCTCCACCACCCCGGTGACCACAACGGCCCCGTCGACCACAGCGGCTCCGACCACCACAGCGGCCCCGGCCCCCACCACCACGAACCCTGCGCCAACGCGACCCTCGGAGATCGTGATTCCGCTGCCGCCGGGACTGTGAACCGCCCCTAGCGCCACCAGTGCGAAAGCCCAACCAAATGGTCGCCGGCCGATACAGTTAGGCCAACCTGCGTCACGCTGGGCGGGACCGGGGTGGCACTATGGGCGACCGAGTAGGGCTTGAGCAGCTATTGCACAAGATTGGCGGTAAGTTACCCGTCAGTAACCATAGCTAAGTTACTGATTGGTAACTTGTGGATGGGAGGGACGCTCCGTGACCGAAAATGTCCAGATGCTGATCAGGCTGGTGGTCGGCCTGTCCATGACGGCGTTCGTCGGCCTGCTGGCCGCACGCCGGGTGTTCTGGCTCTACCGCCTGGTGATGTCGGGCGTGAAGGTCGGCGCCGAGCGGACCACCGACGTCAAGACCCGGGTGTGGACCCAGATCCGTGAGGTCGCCGGTCAGGCCAAGCTGCTGAAGTGGTCGATCCCCGGTATCGCCCACTTCTTCACCATGTGGGCGTTCTTCGTCCTGATCACCGTGTACATCGAGGCCTACGGCCAGATGTTCGACGCGCACTTCGCGATCCCGATCATCGGCCACTGGGACTTCTTGGGCTTCATGCAGGACTTCTTCATCACCGCCGTCACGCTGTCGATCGTCGTGTTCATGATCATCCGGGTCCTGCGCAACCCGACCGAGCACGGCCGGTCATCGCGGTTCTACGGCTCGCACAACGGCGGCGCCTGGCTGATCCTGGTGATGATCCTCAACGTCGTGTGGACCTTCCTGCTGCTGCGCGGCGCCGCGGTCAACACCGGCAGCCTGCCCTACGGCAAGGGCGCCTACCTGTCGCACCTGATGGGCAAGGTCATGGAGCCGCTGGGGCTCGCCGCCAACGAGACCATCGAGACCGCCGCGCTGCTGCTGCACGTCGCGGTGGCACTGGGCTTCCTGCTGATCGTGCTGCACTCCAAGCACCTGCACATCTTCCTGGCGCCCGTCAACGTCACCTTCAAGCGGCTGCCCAACGGCCTGGGCCCGCTGCTGCCGATCGAGTACGAGGGCGAGGCGCTGGACTTCGACAACCCGCCCGAGGACGCGGTGTTCGGCCGCGGCAAGATCGAAGACTTCTCCTGGAAGGGCATGCTCGACTTCGCCACCTGCACCGAGTGCGGGCGATGCCAGTCGCAGTGCCCGGCCTGGAACACCGGCAAGCCGCTCAGCCCGAAGCTGCTCATCATGGACCTGCGCGACCACTGGATGGCCAAGGCGCCCTACCTGCTCGGTGACAAGCCGATGCCCGAGGGTGACGTCGACCTGGCCGGCGCCGAGCCGCTGGCCGGACATCACGTGCCGGAGAAGGGTTTTGAGCGTATCGGCGGCTCCGGCCCCGAGCAGGCCGCACGCCCGCTGGTGGGCACCGCCGAGCAGGGCGGTGTGATCGACCCCGACGTGCTGTGGTCCTGCACCAACTGCGGCGCCTGCGTCGAGCAGTGCCCGGTCGACATCGAGCACATCGACCACATCGTCGACATGCGCCGCTACCAGGTGCTGGTCGAATCGGAGTTCCCGTCCGAGCTGGCCGTGCTGTTCAAGAACCTGGAGAACAAGGGCAACCCGTGGGGGCAGAACAACAGCGAGCGCACCAGCTGGATCGATGAGCTCAGCTTCGACATTCCGGTCTACGGCCAGGACGTCGACAGCTTCGACGGGTTCGAGTACCTGTTCTGGGTGGGCTGCGCGGGCGCCTATGAGGACCGCGCCAAGAAGACCACCAAGGCGACCGCGGAACTGCTGGCCGCCGCCGGCGTGAAGTTCCTGGTGCTGGGCACCGGCGAGACCTGCACCGGTGACCCGGCCCGTCGTTCCGGCAACGAGTTCCTGTTCCAGCAGCTGGCCAGCCAGAACGTCGAGATGCTCAACGAGGTGTTCGAGGGCCTCGACAAGCCGGACCGCAAGATCATCGCCAGCTGTCCGCACTGCTTCAACACCATCTCGCGGGAATACCCGCAGCTGGGCAGTGAGTACACCGTGCTGCACCACAGCCAGGTCCTCAACCGGCTGATCCGGGACAAGCGGCTCGTGCCGGTGACCCCGATGTCGCGGGACGTCACCTACCACGACCCGTGCTTCCTGGGCCGGCACAACAAGGTCTACGAGCCGCCGCGTGAGCTCGTGACGGCCGCGGGCGCCAACCTGATCGAGATGCCGCGTAACCGCGACCGCTCGTTCTGCTGCGGCGCAGGCGGGGCGCGGATGTGGATGGAAGAACACATCGGCAAGCGGGTGAACCACGACCGAGTCGACGAGGCGCTGGCCACCGGTGCCACCACCATCGCCACCGCGTGCCCGTTCTGCCGGGTGATGATCAGCGACGGTCTCGACGACCGCATCGAGGCCTCTGGCCGTACCGGTGTGGACGTCCGCGACATCGCCCAGATCCTGCTGGACTCGCTGGACCTGACCGGAGTGACGTTGCCCGCCAAGGGAACCGCCGCCGCCAGGGCCGCCGAGGCAGGGCCGAAGAAGGTCGAGCAGGCCGCACCCGCGGCTGCGGCCGTCCAGACGCTGGAGAAGCCCGCCGCCGCAGCCGCCCCGGCGGCCACCAAGCCCGTCACCGGGTTGGGGATGGCCGGCGGCGCCAAGCGTCCCGGCGCCAAGAAGGCCGCGGCTCCGGCAGCGGAGGCAAGCGCGGCCCCCGCAGCGCCGGTCAAGGGCCTGGGGATGGCCGGCGGCGCCAAGCGTCCCGGCGCCAAAAAGGCAGCGGCCCCGGCGGCCGAGGCCAGTGCAGCACCGGCGGCCGCCCCGGCAGCGGAGGCAAGCGCGGCTCCGGCGGCTCCGGCCGAGGCGGCACCCGCCGCACCGGCAGCACCCGCGGCCCCGGTCGTGGGCCTCGGGATGGCGGCAGGTGCCCGCAAGCCCGGCGCCAAGAAGGCCGCCCCGGCAGCCGCTCCGGCGGCACCGGCCGCTGAGCCCGCCCCTGCCGCCGAGGCAACACCGGCAGAACCGGCGGCGCCGGCTGAACCGGCGGCGCCCGCCGAGCCGGCCGCTCCGGCCGCCGAGCAGGCTCCGGTCAAGGGGCTCGGGATCGCCCGCGGCGCACGCCCACCGGGCAAACACTGAGATAACGGGTTGGGGCCGTGTGCGTGCACATACGGCCCCAACTTGTTTCTCAGGCAAATTTTCATTGGACAGTTGTGGGAGCATTGACAGCGTGACCACTCATCAGGCGCCTCAGATGCCGTGGCCCGCCACCGGCGGTCCGCACCGCCAACGCACGTTCGCGCAGTCGACCAAACTGCAGGACGTCCTCTACGAGATCCGCGGTCCGATCCACGACCAAGCCGCCCGGATGGAGGCCGAAGGCCACCGCATCCTCAAGCTCAACATCGGCAACCCTGCGCCGTTCGGCTTCGACGCACCCGACGTGATCATGCGGGACATGATCCAGGCGCTGCCCTACGCGCAGGGCTACTCGGACTCCCAGGGCATCCTTCCGGCACGTCGCGCCGTGGTGACCCGCTACGAACTCATCGAGGATTTCCCCCGCTTCGACGTCGACGACGTCTATCTGGGCAACGGGGTGTCCGAGCTGATCTCCATGGTGCTGCAGGCGCTGCTGGACAACGGCGACGAGGTGCTGATCCCGGCGCCGGACTATCCGTTGTGGACGGCCACGACGTCACTGGCCGGGGGCACGCCGGTGCACTATCTGTGCGACGAGACCCAGGGCTGGCAACCCGACATCGCCGACATGGAATCCAAGATCACCGAGCGCACCAAGGCGCTGGTGGTGATCAACCCGAACAATCCGACCGGCGCGGTCTACAGCCGGGAAGTGCTCAGCCAGATCGTCGAGTTGGCCCGCAAGCATCAACTGCTGCTACTGGCCGACGAGATCTACGACAAGATCCTCTACGACGACGCCGAGCACATCAATCTGGCTGCCCTGGCGCCGGACCTGCTGTGCCTGACCTTCAACGGCCTGTCGAAGGCCTACCGGGTGGCCGGCTACCGCTCCGGCTGGGTGGTGATCACCGGACCCAAGGAGCACGCGACCAGTTTCCTGGAGGGCATCAACCTGCTGGCAAGCATGCGGCTGTGCCCGAATGTTCCTGCCCAGCATGCCATTCAGGTGGCGTTGGGCGGCCACCAGAGCATCGACGAACTGGTACTGCCGGGTGGTCGCCTGCTGGAACAGCGTGACGTCGCCTGGAAGAAGCTCAACGAGATTCCGGGAGTCAGCTGCACCAAGCCGCGCGGGGCGCTGTACGCGTTCCCCCGTCTGGACCCCGAGGTCTATCCGATCGAGAGCGACGAGCACCTGGTCCTCGACCTGCTGCTGCAGGAGAAGATCCTGGTCACCCAGGGCACCGGATTCAACTGGCCTGCACCGGATCACCTGCGCATCGTCACGCTGCCGTGGGCACGTGATCTGGCCAACGCCATCGAACGGCTGGGCAACTTCCTGGTCGGCTACCGCGCTTAGTTCTTCGGCGCGAAAGGTGATCCCACGACGCCCAATCGGCTTGTTGCGTCGTCAGATTGCCACTCGGCGGTGGTCAGTCGAAAACCATGGTGCGCAAAGCATAAGGCGGCAAAAACCGACCGTAGGCCTGCTGCTTGCAGCGCCAAGCAAGTGCAAGCATAATGAAAGCATGCCCAACGTTCTGGTCCGCGACGTCCCCGACGACGTCCACGCTGCCCTGCAGCGCAAAGCCGAGCGCCGTCACCAGTCCCTGCAGCAATACCTGGCCGTCGAACTGCGCGACCTGGCCGAACGTCGATCGGTCAGCGAGATCCTCGAAGAAGTCGAAACGCAGCACGGAGGCCAGGTCGGCCTGAAGACTGCTGTGGCCGACCTGGCCGAGGACCGGGCAAGGGAGTGACCAGCCGGCCCCGGCGCTCACCCTCGGCCATCGTCAAATGATCGTCGTCGACGCCTGCATCCTGGCCAATGCCCTGGCCGACGACGCCGCCGATGGGGACCTCGCCCGCAGCGAGATTCGGGCCGGGGGCGAAATCTCCGCGCCAGACTTGATCGACGTCGAGACGGTCGCGGTATTGCGCAAGCGCTGGCTGCAACGCACCCTCACCGAAGAGCGTCTGAACACGGCAGTCACCCATCTACTCCAGATGGACTTCGAGCGCGTCCCGACGCGGCGCCTGGTCCGGCGCGCGGTCGAACTACGGGCGAACGTCAGCGCTTATGACGGGTGCTACGTCGCACTCGCCGAGGCCCTCAAGTGTGAGCTGCTCACCGCCGATGGACGGTTAGCTGCCGCCCCCGGTCCGCGTTGCACAATCCGCGTCATCGGGTGACGGGCCCAACGCGAACTCCACACGCGCGGACGGGAATCGCGTGAGACACCACCCCGATCCCCCAGCCGAAGATCGGCCACACCGGCCAGAAGTACCACTCGCCGGTGGCGGCGGCGGTCACCAGCCAGATGCCGATCATCAGCGCAGACACCGCCAGGTAGACGCCCAGGTGAATCCGGGCCGCCCGCCGGGCAGCGGCGTTCCGCGCCGCGCGACGTTGCGGGTCCTGCCGTCTGATCCGCTCGACGGGCAGGTCGGCGACCAGATCACCCAGCGCCTCGGCGGTCTGAGCCTCGAAGGCCCCGCCCAGTCGGGTCTCATACTCCTGCATCGAGAGGTACCCCTGGGTGAACGCCTGCCCGAGCCGGGCGGCGGTTCGTTCCCGCTCCGGATCGCCCACGCGCACAACGGTGGTAGTCATGTCGATCTCCTCACTGCCCGGCCGGCACCCAGTTGCCGTGGAACCCGGCGGGAACCCGGTGCGGCAAGGCGATACTGGCGACGTCCTCCATCGTCGATGCGTCCAGGATCGCCAGCGCGCTGCGATCTGCCGCGGTGTCGTAGACAAAGCCCATCAGCACCCCGTCATCTTCGGCGGCATCGGTGGCGGCTGGATGGAAGACGAACTCGCCCAACTGTTTTCCATCGCCGAATGATCGGGTCGCTGTCGTCCCGCCGACCAGGTCGTGCTTGAGCAACGTCCCTTCCGGCACCACGCCATTGCCGATGCCCACCGCATACCCGAATCGGTGCCGTTTACCGACCCGACGTTCGTCCACCCGCGGGAACTCCTGGCCGCGATCGTCGAACCGGGACTCGCGAACCTTGCCGTCGGCCAGGTCCACCGTCCAGCGTTCCATGGTGGGCAGACCTTCGGCGGGGCCGCGCATCTCGGTGTCGAACATCTTCGGGTGCCGCACCACGTCGAGTACCACCGTGTCCCCCTCGTCGTAGGCATTCATCGGGTGGAACACGTAGCACGGTTCCACGTCGAACCACCGAACGCCGCCGTTACCACCCTCGCGGGGCATAACCCCAACCCGCGCCGGGTATTTCGGGTTCCACCGGTAAGGCATCGTCCGGGGGTCGCGGTCGCGGCGCGGCAGTCGGGCCGTGAGCGGGTCGGGGATACGCACCCTGCCGATCAGCGCGTTCAGAATCAGCCGGACCGGCAGTCGCAGCCCGGGTGGTGCGATGCCTTGGGCGACCTGTTGCGCATCGAACGTCACCGGCAGGTCGTAGAAGACGACATGCTTCTCGGTCAGCGAGAAGTCGTGCATCATCGGCGAGCCGGTCACCTCGATGTCCACCGCTCGCCGGGCCCGGCCGTCGGTGCCGATCACCGAATACTGCACGGTGTTGCCGCGGGCGAACGAGTAGGACACCGCATGCAGCTCACCGGTGTCCGGGTCACGCTTGGGGTGCGCGGTGTAGCCGCCCGGCAGCGTGCCGTCGAAGTCGCAGACGCCGACGGTGTCGAGTTCGTCGGTCAGCTCGTAGCAGGAGATGCCACCCTCGATGAGCGCGAACGTGCGACCGGCGTGGCCGATCACGTTGGTGTTGGCGCCGATCCCTGACGCCCCGGCGTGCCGGCCCGGCCGCGGCTGCTCACCCAGCGCCGCCGCGGTCTGAGGTCCACGAACGTAGCGGTTGCGGTACCACTCCGCCTTGCCGTCGCGAATCCGCACGCCGTGGACCATTCCGTCGCCGATGAACCAGTGGTAGGTCGCCGGATCGAGCTCCCCGACGGGATTTGGTCCGTTGCGCAGGTAGCGCCCGTCCAGGTAGTCCGGGATGGTCCCGGTCACCGCGAGGTGGGTGAGGGTGTATTCCTGCGCGATCGGGGCGAAACCGCCCTGAAGGTAGGGGTTGGTCATCGGGCGCCTCCTGGCCATAACGATGTTATGTCGACATGTATAACACTGTTATGGCAGCATGGCAAGGGTGAATTCGAGCCCGCGTGAGCGCCTGATCGAGGCCGGTACCCGACTGCTGGACAGCGTCGGCCCCGAGGCGTTGCAAGCCCGCAAGGTGGCGGCCGAGATCGGGGCCTCGACCATGGCCGTCTACACGCACTTCGGCGGGATGAACGGCCTGCTGGAAGCGATCGTCGCTGCGTCGTTCGAGCGGTTCGGTCAAGCGCTGGGGTCGGTACCGGTGACCGACGATCCGATGGCCGATTTCCTGCTGATGGGTTGCGCCTACCGGGAGTTCGCGCTGGCCAGCCCGCAACGGTATCGGCTGATGTTCGGTCTGGCCTCACCCCAGTCGTTCCACGCGCCGACCAACGAGATGCCCGTTGCCTCAGCCACATTCGGCCAATTGGTCACCGCCGTGCAGCGGCTGATCGACACCGGCCGGATCCGCGGCGACGACGTGCTGGATGTGGCCGGGCGGGCGTGGAGCATGGTGCACGGCATCGTGCTGCTCGAAATCGTCGGAACGTTCGGGCACGACGGTCGCGCGCTCACCCACATCCTGGGCCCGATGACGATCGACATGTTCGTCGGGATGGGCGACGATCGGCAGCGAGCCGAACAGTCGCTGCGGCGCGCCACCGAAAGGGGTGCCGGCGGCACCTAGCTACCGGGGGAAGTAGTTGCCGGGCGGCCGCACCGGGAAGCTCGGATCGAACGCACCCTCGCCGTTCCAGTGCTCGGGGTCGTGCGGCACGTTGTCGAGATAGTGGTTGTCGTGGCAATAGCTGCCGTTCCAGTTGAGGCCCATCCACGCGCTCCACTGCTCACCGGGGCACCAGTGATAGCGCGGTTCGGCCTGGGCGGCACCCGCGGTACTGAGCCCGGCGAGCCCCAACGTCGTCGCAGAAATACCTGCCGCCACCACGATCCGGATCGCCCTGTCCATGTCCGATTTCTACCACCGCCGTCTGCTCAACGGAAGGCAACCGTGTTTTCACCGACGCCGCAAAAGCCCCAGCAGGTAATCCCCGTAGCCCGACTTGCCCAGCGTCTCCGCCCGTGCTTCCAGTTGCGTGTCGTCGATGAACCCCATCCGCCAGGCCACCTCTTCAGGGATGCCGATCTTGAGGCCCTGGCGACGCTCGATGGTGCGGACGTAGTCCCCGGCGTCCAGTAGCGAGTCGAACGTTCCGGTGTCCAGCCAAGCGGTGCCGCGGGCCAGCGTCTGGACGCTGAGCCGGCCTTGGTCGAGGTAGGCCTGGTTGATATCAGTGACCTCGTATTCACCGCGTGCGGAAGGCTTCAAGCTCCGGGCGATCTCGACGACGTCGTTGTCGTAGAAGTACAGGCCAGGAATCGCATAGTGGGACTTGGGAACTGCGGGTTTTTCCATGACCGACACCGCAGTGCCGCCGGCGTCGAACTCGACCACTCCGTACGCCGACGGGTCGGCCATCCAGTACGCGAACACAACCGCCCCGGAGACGGTCTGGTGCTGACGCAGACTGGTCCCCAACCCCGGTCCGTAGAAGATGTTGTCCCCCAACACCAATGCGACAGATTCGCTGCCGATGTGCTCGGCACCGATCACGAAAGCCCGAGCCAGTCCGTCGGGCTGTTCCTGGACCGCATAGGAGATATCGACACCGAAAGCGCTGCCATCGCCCAATAGCCGCGCAAAGGCCGGCGCGTCGGGGCCGGTGGTGATCACCTGGATGTCGCGGATACCCGCGAGCATCAGGGTGCACAGCGGGTAGTAGACCAGCGGCTTGTCATAGACCGGCAGCAACTGCTTGCTGACGCCCATCGTGATCGGATGCAGCCGGGTTCCTGAGCCGCCGGCCAGGATGATCCCGCGCATGACGTCGAGCGTAACCCGTCAGTCGACCCGATCAGCCTCGGTGAGGTCCGTGGCGGACAGCGCTTCAGCGAGATTCTCGTGGCGGAACACCGCGGTGACGTGATCGTGCACCACCCGGAACGCAACCCCCTCCGCCGAACTCGCCCCGGCCGGTGTCAGCTCGGCGACCACCACACCGTGGTGGACATACATCTGTCCGAGCGAACTGCTCGGCCTCACCGAAGCGGCCCACCGCCGCAATGCCTGACGGCCCTGCTCGGCACCGCCGGCGTCAGCCACCTCGATGTCCTCGCTGGACAGCTTCTCCAAAGTGTCCAGGTCGCCGGCGGCCAGGGCGTCATGCCAGGCCAGGACTGTCGCGATCTCCGATGTGCTCATGGGATGCAAACTACCGTGTGCCGCGGCGTCAGAACGCGGTGTGGTCGAGCCAGTTCTGCCACACCGCGGCGTCGCCGAACATCGCGATGCCGGTGTCGGCCACCGGAACCCGGCGCATCATCGCCACGAACAGGTCGCGCACCGGGCCGCGCAGCGCCACCGATGACTTGCCGTGCTCATGCGCCCAGGTCACCGCACCGCCGGACCGGCTGATCGTCCACTCCCCGACCGGGCCCACGCTGTCGTCGGTGGCGTGCAGGTGCACGCTGACGCCGTCGGCCAGCGGCTGCTCATTCTGACTGAGCCGCACGGTGATCAGGTCGAGCCACTCGTCGATCCCGTCAGCGGCCAGCGCCGGTGCGATCGTGAACTCGGCGCCGCGAGCCAGCTCGACGTCGGCACGGTGCACGGTCGCCTCGTGCAGGCGGCGGCGCACCCACCACACCGACGGGCGGGGCCCGAGAAACGTCCATGCGGGGTTGTCGGGTCCGACCTGCGCAACGGCGTCGAGCAGCAGCAGCGCGCCGTCGTTCAGCCAGGCGATCGCCCCGTCGGTGTCGGCGGGCGGTTTGCCGCCGACGACGTCGCGGGGGTCCAGGGGACGGTCCATCCGGTCGCCGACGATCTGTGCAGCCCAACGATGTCCGCGGCCCACGTGCCGGAACAGTTGGGTGAGGTTCCACTCGGGGCAGGTCGGGATCGGCAGCGCGGGATCACCAGCGCGGACCAGTTCACCGAGGGCACGGGTCTCATCAAGTAACGCTGAGGCGTAGTCCACGCCGTCAGGCTAGTGGATTCGGACCCGGCTCAGAAGGGCCAACCGCCGTGCCCGCCACCACCGTGGCCGCCGCCACCGCCGCCGCCGCCGAAGCCGGGGAACCACGAACCGCCGCTGTTGCCGCCACCGAGCCCGGGCAGCCACGGGTTGTTGTTGCCCCCGCCGCTGTTACCGGGCAGCCACGGGTTCGGGTTGCCGCCCTTTTTGCCACCGTCGCCGCCGCCGTTGTTACCGGGCAGCCACGACGGCTTGTCGTTCTTATTGCCGCCGCCGTTGTTACCGGGCAGCCACGACGGGTTGCTGTCCTTGTTGCCGCCACCGTTGTTACCGGGCAGCCACGACGGTTTGTCGTTCTTGGGCGGACTCTGCTTGGGCGGACTCTGCTTGGGCGGGTTGAAGATCGACGGCAGGTCGGGTTGCTTCACCGGGGCGGGTGCCTGAGGTACGACGGGTGCGGGCGCAGGGATCTGGACCGGCACCGGGATCGGTATCGGTGCGGGAGCCGCCGGGGCCGGCGCAGCCGGAGCGGGAACCACCGGGGCGGGGGCCGCAGGCGGATTCGCCGCGGGCGCCCGAACCACCGGCGCGGGGGCCGCCGGAGCCGGAGCGGGTGCCTGCGGGGCCGGCGCCGCCGGGGCCGGCGGCACGATGGGCGCCATCACCGGCGCCTCCTGAGTCGGTACGATGATGTTCTTGCCGGGGACCGGATGATCCGCGGCGGTCGGCCGGATGGTGACCGCCAGCGCGACGGCCAGACTGGCCACCCCGACGACGAAGAACGCCGCCAGCCCGCTGCCGGCCAGCAGGAAGGGCCGACGCTGCCGGGGCGCCTCGATGTCGTCGAACAGCCGCATGCCGGTGCTCGGCGGGTAGTCCTCGTCGATGCTGCCGGTGGTGTCGTCGACGGTGAAGTCCAGGTAGCCACTGTCGTCGGCGACCTGGCTGTAGGCCAGTGCCTGCTCCCCGTTGGTGGCGTCGTAATCCGTGGCACCACCGCCGGCCAGGTGGGCGTAGCCCAGTGCCACCAACTCCGGATCGAGCATGCCGGTGCCCGGATCGCGTGCCCACGCCAGTGCCGAGGTCGACGAATCGAACAGCGGCGCATGGGCACTGGCCAACGCCGCACCTCGCGCCAGTGCCGTCTCCGGTTCCTCGGGCACACTGACCGGCAGCGGGCTGGCCGCGTCCAACTCGGGCTTGACCACCTCGACGTTGACCCCGGATCCGACCACGAACAGACCCTCGGGCCGGGACGCGAGCCGGCCGGCCTGGGCGGCCAGCGCGGTCAACTCACCGACGGCGGCGACGTCATCGGCGGGCAACGACACCCGGTGCAGCTCGGTGACCGAGCCGTCGGAGGAGTCGACGACGGCCAGGGTCGCCTTGTCGGGCTCGATGAACATGAGCGCGGTCCGCTCGTAGCCGATGGCCCCGCCGACAGTCTGCGCCAGAGCGGCCGCGGCCAGGAAGGCCGACACCAGCATCACATTCTCGACCCGCCGGTCGGCCAGCGCGTCACGCAGCTGGCCCGCCTGCACCTGGTCGGCCACGGTCACGCCGGTGGACGCCAGGCGGTAGCCGCCCTGCTGCGCGCTCTCCTGGGTGCCCAGGATCGCCGACACCACCCGCTCGGGGAACGTCACGATGCCGCCGTCGACCTCGAAGCCGTCTTCGTCGACGGTGACGCCGCCGGCGTTCTCCCCTTCGATCAGCACCATGCGAACCGACGGCGGTGCCGTCGACACGCCTAAGACGATGTCCACCGCACCTCCTCCGTCACGGTCGGCGATTGATTAGCCCATCTTATGTCTGCCCGGGATAAATCCCCACTCAGAAGTGCAGGCCGGGGATCTTCAGGCCGGGTATCCCGCCGCCACCATGGCCGTGACCACCGCCGCCACCACGTCCATGACCACCGCCCCAACCGCCGTGGCCCCAGTCACCCCAGCCGTCGTCGTCGCCGCGGCCGCCACCGTGTCCCCCGCCACGCGGCGGTGCGGGGAACAGCGGCGGGCCGCCGGGCAGCCCCGGGATCTGCAGGTTCGGGATCACCGGAGGCGGAAGAGCCGGCGGAGGCGGGGCCGGCGCCGGGGCGATCGGGGCCGGCGCCGGGACGGCGGCTCGCGGAGCCGGCACCTCGGCCGGCGCGGGTGGGGCCTCCGGAGCGGGTGGCGCCTCCGGGGCCGGTGGCGGAACCACGGCCTTCGGCGGGGGCGGCGCCTGGTGGGTGACGACGTTGGCGCGCACGTCGGGCTTGTGGTCATCGGCCGAGCGCATGCCCATGGCCAGCGCTATCGCCAACCCGACCACCCCGACCACGAACAGTGCAGCCACCGCGCCGGTGACCAGCATCGACTTGCGTTCGCGGCGGGGCAGCGCCGCGGTGCTGAAGTCCAGCAGCCGGGAATCGACCAGCTCGGGGTTGTCGACTTCTGGGGCCAACACGGGCATGAATCCGCTGTCACCGAAGTCCGGCACCGCACTGTAGGCCAGTGGCTCGTTGTCGGACGTGGCGTTGTAGTCGACCTCGCCGCCCGCGACGTAGGCGTACCCCGCACTGACCAGCCCCGCGCCCAGCGCGCCGGTGCCCGGGTCCTGCGCCCAGGCCAGCGCCCGGGTCGATGAGGAGAACAGCGGCGCGTGTGCACTGGCCAGCGCCGCTCCGCGGGCCAGCGCCATGTCCGGTTCCTCGGGAGCGATCACCGGCAGCTCGCTGGCCTTGTCCAGCTCGGGTTTGATCATCGCCACGTTGACCTCGGAGCCCACCACGAACAGCCCGTCTGGTCGCGACGGCAGCTGTTGGGCGCCGGCGGCCAGCTCGGTCAGCTCACTGACCGCTCGATCGTCGTCGCGCGACAGCGGCTGACGACGGATCTCGGCGATCGAGCCGTCGTCGGAGCTGACCACCGCCAGCGTCGCCGCCTCGGGTTCGACGAACAGCAGGGCCGTGTGGGCGTAGCGGGTTGCGCTGCCCACCGCCTGGGCCAGTGCCGCAGCGGCCAGGAACGCCGACACCAGCATCACGTTCTCGACCTTGTGGCCTGCCAAAGCCTCACGCAGCTCGGCCGCGTCAGCAGGATCGGTCCAGGTCACGCCTGTCGAACTGAGCTGGTAGCCGCCCTCTCGAGCTCCTTCACGGGTGCCCAGGATGGCGGAGACCACCCGCTGCGGTCCGGTGTGCGTGCCGGCGGCGATGGCGATGTCGTCGTGATCCACGGTGACGCCGTCGGCGTTCTCGCCCTCCAGTAACACCATCCGGACCGTCGAGGGCGCCATCGACACCCCGAGAACGATGTCCACAAAACCTCCCCTGCTGCTGATCGGCCGTGCCGGTACCGGCTTCATCGCAGCCGCGAGGCGGCCGTCACATCCGAGGGCTAACCGGACTTGATGAAGTTCTGGTACGAGCGGGACGGCGTCGGCCCGCGCTGGCCCTGATATTTCGACCCTACCCTCGTGCTGCCATACGGGTGCTCCGCCGGAGAGGTCAGCCGCAGCAGACACAGCTGGCCGATCTTCATCCCCGGCCACAACGTGATCGGCAGATTCGCGACGTTGGACAGCTCCAAGGTGATGTGTCCGGAGAAGCCCGGATCGATGAAACCCGCGGTGGAGTGGGTGAGCAAGCCCAGGCGCCCCAGGCTCGACTTGCCCTCGAGCCGGCCGGCCAGATCCTCCGGCAGCGTGCAGCACTCCAGGGTGGAGCCCAGCACGAACTCGCCGGGATGCAGCACGAACGGCTCGCCGTCCTTCGGCTCGACCAGCGTGGTCAGCTCGTCCTGCTGCTTCGCGGGATCGATGTGGGTGTAGCGGGTGTTGTTGAACACCCGGAACAGGCTGTCGAGGCGGACGTCCACGCTGGAGGGCTGGACCAGGGCGTCGTCGAAGGGGTCGATGCCCAGCCGGCCGGAGGCGATTTCGGCCCGCAGATCGCGATCGGAGAGCAGCACCGCACGAGCGTATCCGCTGCGCGCCGTTTCGCCGCCGAGTGTGCGGATTCGTCGGCAAGATCGCGGTTCGGCCAACGATTCCGCACTATCGCCGGAGGAGGCGAGCCTGGATGCTAGCCTGCTAGCGCACCAACGCCGATGTAGTTCAATGGCAGAACATCAGCTTCCCAAGCTGAATACGCGGGTTCGATTCCCGTCATCGGCTCAATTCATGCAGGTCAGAGCCTTTCTGAAGTTTGCTAGCAAACTCGACCCCGCCAAATCCCGTATTTTCCCCGTAAATTGGGTCAGCCAGTCCCTTTGCTGGCCCATTCCTCCAGCACAGCGCGGGTATCCGGCCCCGCCGTCACCCGCTGCACATAGTGCCCTTCGGTGGTCGCGAGCTGGGCGTGCGAGAGCTGCTGCTGGGCAGCCTCGACGCCGAGCCCGTCCCGCACCACGGTGGCCACCGACCGGCGGAAGCTGTGCGGAGTCACCCACCGCAGATCCTCATGCGGCGCGAGCGCTTCCCGCAGCGACGACCGGATATTGGACAGGCTCACCAGGCCGCCGTCCCGGTTCTTCAGCACCGTGCCGGTCGGGCCGGTGACCGCGTACAGGTCAGTGAGCACCTGGGCGCCGAACTTCGGCAGTGTCACCGTGTGCGGCGGCGCGTCGCCCTTGCGGCGGTCCTGCCGGTGCAGCGGCTTGCCGGCCACCCGTCCCGCGTCCTGCACGGTCCCGGAGACGGTGACGGTCGGCGGTACGGCGAGCAGGTCGACCTCATCCCATTCGATCGCCAGCACTTCGCCCGGCCGCACCCCGGTCGCCGCGAGCAGTTCCACGAACACCGGCAGCATCAGACCGCGCCGCGGACCTGGACCCTTGCGCCCGCACCACACCTCGACAGCCCGACGCACCTGCTCGAGTTCGATCCCGGTGAGAGCGCGCGCCGGCTTGCGTTCCTGCTTCGCGGTCTTGGTCTCGCGGATCGGGTTGTGCTTCACCACATCGAACCGGGCCGCCAGGCTGTACATGCCCGACAGGATGATCCGCAGGTAGATCGCGGCCGACGACGGCAGCGCCTTCAGATGCGCGTCGGCTCGGCTGGTCGTCAGTTCCGCGATCCGTAGGTCACCGCCCCACGGTTCACCGTGCAGCCGCCACGTGTCCCTGTAGAGGGTCACGGTGCGCTCCCCGATCCGGTCCTCGGCGATCTTGGCCGGCAGCCACGCCGCGAACAACTCCGACAGGGTGGTGGTCCGGTCGATTACGCCCGTGGGTTCCCCGGCTTCGAGTTCGTCAGCGATGCGGCGCTTCAGCTCCCGCCGGGCGTCCTCGGCCGACTTACCCGACGACGCCTCACGCTCCCGCAGCTTCCCACTATGGAGCCGCAAATACGTTGTGGCGTAGAAGATTTCCCGAGCTTTGCCGTTCGGCAATTCCTGCCTAACGACGCGATCGGTGATCTTGCCGTACTCACCGGGCCGCATCCGCTGCCTAGGCATCGAGCACCCCGCCGCAATCCCGGATGATCGCCTCGTTGCGATCGACGTCGGCGCGTGCGATATCTCGCTCATCCGTCGCCGCCGCGATCCGGGTCGCGTCGTCGGTCCCCACGCTGATGAGTGAGTCGGCCACATAGAACCGAGCCAGTGCCGCGCGACGCTCCATGACCGCTTTCACCAGCCGCGACCCCGACGTCTGACGCTTATCAACCTCCAGGCCGCTCGCCCACAGGAACGCCTCCAGGCTCGACACATCCTGGTCGGGAAGCATCTCGACCCGACCGGCCGGCAGGTCAGGGAACAACAGCGCGAGCGGTGGAACATCAAGGGCCGCAGCAAGTACCAGAAGCTCGGACACATCGAGCTTTCCGGCTCGCACGTTCGCCTCGATCTTGCTGATCGCCGCTCGTGAAACCGGAAACCCCAGATCTCGGGTCCGCTGAGATAGCTGAACGGCTGTCATACCGGCGGCTTTGCGGGCCGCCTGGACGGCCACACCGACCCTTCCGGCCAGCTCCATCTGCCAGGTCTTCGCTGCTTCGTCAATGCTCGGCATTGCGTCATTCTTCCATGGAAACCCTTGCATTCAAGCACACGCACTCGTACGCTCGGTAACGATTCACATCACGATCCCAGGTGATCTATTCTAGAGCAAGGAGTCATCATGTCCGATATCGCAGCGGTCCAGCTTCACAATGTCGACGCCGTCATGGCGCGACTCAGCATCGGTCGGTCGTCCGTGTTCAAGCTGATCCGAACCGGCCAACTACACAGCTGCAAGGTTGGTCGTCGACGGCTCGTAAGTGAGACCGCTATCAGCGATTTCGTCAGCCGCATCGATACCACCAGCGTGGCCTGACATGCGCGCCTACCCGCAGGCCGATCACGCCGACCTCGGAATCGTCGACGACGACCGCACGCCTGACTTGCGGGCGGTAAGCAGAACGGCCCCCGTTGACCCGGTGTTAGCCGCACCGGCGAGGACCGCTCACACCCACCAACCCCTTGAAGAAGACAGGTAGACCAACTATGGCACACCCCCCTATCCCGTACGAGCTGACTGACGACGGGGCCGACTACGACAGCGCCGATTACCCGGTCGACTCGACGTACTACCCGTGCTGCAACGCCATCGGCCAGCACGCCAGCACCTGCAACACCCAGGCTCCGCTACTGCCGATCGGCGCCACCAGGGCAGGGGAGTTCGACCCCGAAGACGGCATTCGCCTAATTCAGGCACACCTTGAACCGTTCGAACTCCACGCCGAACAGGACCGTACCGGCAACCTCGCCAACGTCGTGATCTTCCTCGACCAAGCGGCGAGCGAAAACGGGTTGGACGCAGCCCATTTCCGCGAGCTGATCCCCACACTTCGACGCGTCGCAGAGTTGGCCGACAAGTGGACTTCAACCACATGGGGTGAGCAGCGATGAACGGCGAAGTAATCCGGTGCAGCCGCTGCAGACGAGGAGCGAGCGTGGACGAGGCTGCCGACTGGCATATCGAGTTCGCACGCGGCCGCGTTGCCGACATCGTCTGCGTCGGATGCCAAACCGTCGCGGAGCGGGCCGCGGCTGCTGTCAACGATGCGACCACGGCCGAGATGCGCGTTAATCAATCGGGCCACTTCACCGCCCGGCGCGAGGCCCGGCGATGACCGCGGCGAAGAATGCCGGCCCTCAGCTGGCCGACGCCCACCCCGAGCTTCCAGAGTGGCGCCTGGCGATGCGCTGCCGCGGTTGCGGGCGCTGGCTCACGGACCCCGCGAGCGTTCGATCCGGTATCGGACCGATCTGCGCAGCACGAGAGGCAACACGATGACCCACCAACACGACGAACACGACCCCAAGAACCGCGCGGAAGGACCGGATGCGAAATCCGGCCCTTCGGCACCGCCCGAGCTATTCACCGCCGAACAGGCCGCCGCGCACCTTCACGTGTCCGGGACGTGGCTACGTCAGCAGTTGCGAGCGCGGCACTTCTCCGGCGTCAAGATCGCCGGCCGTTGGTACATGACCGGTGACCAGATCACCGAGGCGATCGCATTCATGACCAGCCCGGCGCTGCCACCCGAACCGGTTTCACCGGCCGGTCTGGCCCGCAACAGCCGATTCCGACGCCGCGCCAACCTCAAGAGCGTCCTGCCGCCACCGTGACCACGCTGGCCGCCCCGAATTCAGTCGCCGCCAAGCGCGGCCCCACCTACCGAGCCAGAGCGGCGGTAAGCGTTGAACACCTCAGCAAGCCAACAGGTTTCGTTCTGGGAAGTCCACACCTGGGTACAGCGGTACCTCGATGTAGTCGGCGACTACCCGACGTGCGGAACACCGTCCTGGTGCCTCCTACCCGATGACTCGCGTGAAAAGTGGGCCGCGCTGCTGGACTTCGCCCAGCACCATGCACTGCGGGTCGAGACTGCCCAGGAACAGCGCGCGGAGACCGCCAAGGCCATAGCCTCCGCGGTCGACTGGCCGGCCATCGCCCGCGAACTACGTCAGCGCCGACAGTTCTACGTCCAGCACCCGCATCTGCGCCGCCGAGCAGGGGAGCGCGCATGACCGCCGCGAGCGAACAGCATTCCGGGCAGGTACGGATGGCGCACCGACTGGCACACGTCTACCGCGACCGACTGTTGCACGTACACGGCATCGGCTGGCACCACTTCGGCGGCACCCGCTGGGTCTACGACGACACCGGCGCAGCCAAACGGGCCGTCCTAGACATACTCCGCACCGCACTCGCTGACTCACTGCAGGACAAGCAGTTACGCACGGACGTCCGCAAGTGCGAATCGGCATCGGGCGTCAACGGCGTACTCGATATCGCTGCCGCCCTCAAGGCTTTCGCGGCCACGACCCGCGACCTGGACGCCGACCCCTATCTGCTGAACGTCGCCAACGGCACGCTCGATCTACGGACCTTGGAGCTGCGCGACCACCATCCAGGCGATGGCATCACCAAGGTCACCCGCGCCGCCTGGCGCCCGGACGCCGTCGGCGACGTGTGGGCGGCGCATATCGGCCTGGTGCTGCCCGACGAATCCGTGCGTGCCTACCTGCAACGGCTCGTCGGCCTCTCACTGCTCGGCACCGTCCGCGAACACGTCCTGCCGATCCTCACCGGCACGGGCGGCAACGGCAAGGGCGTCACCTACGGCGCGCTACTCCACGCCCTCGGCGACTACGCCAGCACCGTCGAACCCGACCTGTTCATGCACCGCGACGGCGCACACCCAACCGGCGAAATGGATCTGCTCGGGCGGCGCCTGGTCATCGTCAGCGAATCCGAACGCGACCGGCGACTAGCTGAAGCGACCATGAAACGGCTCACCGGTGGCGACACCATCCGAGCACGCCGAATGCGGCAGGACTTCGTCGAATTCGCACCGTCACATCTGCCGCTGCTCATCACCAACCACCTGCCGCGGGTATCCGGTGACGACCCCGCGATCTGGCGACGCATCCGGATCATCCCCTTCGACGTGACCGTCACCGACGAACAACGCAGGAAGTCCGCCGGCATCGAGGAACACCTGCAGGGTGAAGCCGACGCGATCCTGTCCTGGGCGATCGCAGGCTGGGCCGATTACCAGGCACGCCGCGGTCTCGATGAGCCAGCTAGCGTGCTGGCCGCCACCGACGCCTACCACCGCAATTCGGACGCGGTCGGGCAGTTCATCACCGAATGCTGCTCGACAGCACCGACGCTCAAGGCAGAGACCAAGCAACTGTTCGAGCGGTGGGAGCGGTGGCGAAGCACCGAGGGCGTCGAGCTGCTCAGCATGCGTGCCTTCGGCATCGCGCTCGACAACAAGGGATACACCGCCCAGAAATCGACCGGAGGGCGTCGGTTCCGCAACGGAATCGGCCTCCTGGCGAACCCAGGCGGCGCCGAATAGTGGCGCAGGTGGCGTATCTACCTGTTCGTCCTACGCACGCACGTAATGGCGTCATACCTGGGCTACGCCACCACCGCCACTATCCGCAGGTCAAAGCAACTTTCAGAGCAGAAAGGCCACGGCATGAGGTCCCAACGCGAGCGAGACGAACGCAAACTGTTCGCCCAAGCCACCGCCGAATGCGGCAGATGTGAAGGCGAGGGATGGGTCGACATGAACGACGACAACCGCGCCCTATGCCCGGCCTGTAGGACACCCGAGGGCAGACAGCGGCTCATCGCCCGGCACTTAGCCGCCACCGACCACGGCAGGAAGCGGTATCTCTAATGGACGCGCCCGACGAATGCTCATTCGCCGTCGACTGGCGCCGTAGCGCCTGCCTCCGCGAACGCACTGACAGCGACATCGACCACCACGCGGTCATGGTCGTCGGCCCGGAAGGCACCGAACACGCGCTGCTGATCGACGTGAGCATCGTCGGCGCTTATCCGGTCAACTTCGGATGCCCGGACGCGCCACACGAGCAGCTCGGCTCGCTACCCGACACCTACGCGCACCGACTACGGCCGCCGTAGGACGCGCACTGCGTTCGGCGCCGATAGTCCAAACGCCCCAAGTAATCCCGGCCACTGAAATTCCAGCCGCAACCAAGCCGAAGGCCCAACATGAACAACCCACCCGACACGCCGGCCGAGACATGGGCCGTCATCGCCAGATTCCCCGGCTACGAAGTAAGCCGCGACGGACACGTACGCAACCGACGGACACGCCGGATTCTCAGACCCATCCAGCGCAGGTGCGGCCCCGCCGTCCGGCTGCACCGCGGCGGCCAGCGTCGCCGCCGGGTCGTCGTCGGCACTCTCGTCGACGAAGCGTTCGGCACCCCGAGACTCGAGACCGATCACACCGCGCCTGACGCCAGCCGGGCGAGTCAACCAAGCCCACAGCACGCCGGCCACGGCCACGCCGAGCAGCACGCCAGCCACGACGACGCCATCCGCCGACGCCGCACCACACCACGCGGACACCGCGGCACCGGACGCGGCCGACGAGCCACACCCAGCACAACTCACGGAGCACACCCATGACCGCCACACCAACAACCACCGATCCCCACCGCGTGAGGCATCCGCATGGCAGCGCACCCGATCAGCACCACCCGCCAGACCCCGCCGCCAAGACACCCCCACCCCCAAAATCGTCAGATGGGGCGGGGTTATCCGACCGTTCCCGCAGTCCTTCTTGTTTACGTACGGGGTCGAAAAATCGGAGCGGATTGCCCCCCGGCCTCAAAAGTTTGACCGGCCGGGGTGTCGCGACTCCCTCGCCCAGTCATCTCGCCCTCTCCCCGAGCTTATCCACCAAATTTCGGGTGTTCCCGCAGTTCAGGAGGGTTGTCGCGTGGTGCTGATGTCACCGGGTGTTGTGTGCGCGTTTGCACGCGTTGTGCGCGTTTGCAGGGGGTGGGTTCGTGACGGCGCGTAAGGCGCCGGCGCCGCGGACGTTGGTGGCCGAGGCGTTGCGTTCGGGTGATCGGCGCCGGTCGTTGGAGGCGTTGCGCGATCAGCTCGGCGAGCGCCTGGACGGTACGGCGTCGGCGCGGGATGCGGCGGCGATCACGCGGCAGCTGACGCTGATAGTGGCTGAGCTGAGCGGAATGGGTAGCGGTACGTCGAAGCGTTCGCAGGTGCGGGCGTTGCGTGAGACGCGGCGTGCCGCTATGCGTGCTGACGCCACTGCCGGCGCCGCTGAGCCGGCAGCTGGCGGCGTGAATCCTGCTGTGGCACGGCCAGGCCCGGGTGGTGCCGATGTCGGGCGGTCCGGCCGGCGTGCCGAGGACGCCATTGCAGACGGTGAGGCCGGCTGATGAGCGTGCCACCGGATCGTGCGATTTCGGAGCACGTCCAGCCGGTCGACGGGATGATTCTGATCAGCGATGACCTGGCGCGGGTGATCGTGCATTGGTTGGGTCAGTACGCCGAGCAGTGCCGACAGCGCAGCGGAATTGCACCGGATCGATTGCGCGATGTGCAGCAGTTGCTTGCCGAGGCGGCTATCGCGTATTCGCGTCCACGCGAACGACTTCCGATTTCGAATCGTATTTCTCCTGGTGATTCGGTCCGTGATTCGCGTCGACGCGAAATCGCTGGGCGTTGCCTTGACCTCGATCTACTGTCAGGCGATGCGGGTTTCGTCAGTCCTTCCGAGGCGGCCGACATGCTTGGCATCACTGCCGATGCGGTGCGTTGGCGCTGCCGGTCGGGGAAGCTGCCCAGCCGAAAGGCAGGGCGGCGCACGGTGATTCCTGTTTCGGCGTTGAACGGTCTGTAGGACGAGAGGGGCGCGTAGTGGCCGAGTTCGAATCGAAAGAGATCGCCGAGCTGGTCGGGTTGTCGCCTGATGCCAACGATCGGACGATTCGCGCAGCGCTCGCTGAGGTGCTGGCTAGCCGGCGGGACTCCGGAGACGCGGCGCGGCGCGAACGTGCGCTTGTCGCCGAGGATCAACGCCTGGTGACGGCTGCGATCGCCGACGGTCGCATCCTCGCCAGTCGTGGCCATCACTGGCGGCACGTGCTCGCGAGCGACCGCGATGCCAACCGCGCGCTGCTGGCATCGCTGGCGTCTGCGCTACCGCCGTCGTCGCGTGAGGTCCTGGCATCGCAAGCCTATTCGCCGAACGCTGAACTCGATCACATTCACATCCTCGGGAAACTGGGCATCCCGGTTGCAGGCCCGCGCAGCACCGTGCACGCCTCAGCGCAATCGCCCGCACCGGCACCCACATCACCGCATGTACGCGCAGGCGCACCCACTACGCAGACAACCCCAACACCTCAGATGCCGCTCGACCTCATTCCCTCCTTTGTCCCTAACCCCATCGTGATCCGCAGAGGGAAGCCAATAAGCGAATGGACGCAGCAGGAGATCTCCGACGAGTACATGCGCCGGCTCGGCCCCCGGACCTCCGTTGGCCTGCCCCCTGCACCGCCGGAAGACATTGTGTATTGGCCCAGCCCGAATGACACCTTCCGGTGGAACGAGACGAACCAGCAATTCGAAGCCAACCCGAACTACGGCCGACTCAGCGACTACACGGAGGTACGACCCGGCGATGAGTGAATCCGCGATCGAGGTACCTCCCGGATACGGACCCGGATTACCTCCGCAGCGGCCCGGAGATAGCACCGGCGGCTCTGCTGCGACTTACGAGGTGGTCGCGGCGCTGGTGGTGGCCAAGGACATCGACGGCCGGCTCCAGCACTGTTACCGCGGCTCGATCATTAAATGGCTCAACGACAAACAGCGAGCACACTTCCTGCGGATGGGACTCGTTGCCGAGCTCACCGGCAGTGGACAGGGCGTCGGCCCGGACGGTCCACCGGTCGCGGTGAACGAGTAACAGCGGGAGTGAGTGCGTGCGTAAGCAGCGACGTAAGCCGAGCCTGGGCCGGCGGACACCTACCGACTTCGGCGGCAGGGTGCAGCGCAGTCGGGTCGAGATCGAGATGCTTCCCGTCCGATTGCTGCACGCCCACTCCGAGCGCAACACCGTGCAGGTCACCCAGATCGAACGTGAACTGCTGGCACTATCCAAACCCGACCTTGTGCGCGCCGTCGCCGCCGCGGTAACCCTGTGGCTGTTGACGATCGACCCCGGCCGCATCGAAATCGTCGCCGACGAGGAGGCCAGCTAATGCCGATTTTCATTGACGTGATGACGCGGCTGTCGCGTGCCGAGGCGGTGGCGGCGGCGCGTGAGGCCGAGGCGATCTTCGGTCGCGCCGGCCGGGCGATCTCCGATGACTTCGGCCGTGCGACGGGCTCGTTGTTCGACGGCATACTCGGTCGTGCTGACCGTGCGAGCCGGGAACTCGAGGGTTTGCAGCGCACCTATTCGGCGACCGCCGACGCCGAGGCCGCGGCGGCGTCGCGTATGGAACGCTCACGGCGGCAGTCTGAGATCGCCGAGACGCGCCTGGCCGAGGTCCGTGAGAAGCATGGGGATCTGTCGTCGAAGGCGATGACCGCGGAGCTGGCGCTGGCCGATGCGCGGGCCCGTTCGGGTCGTGACGCGCGCGGCTACGTCGATGCGCTCAACGACACGGAGATCGCGCACCGCGCCGTCACCGACGCGACGGTCAAGAGCGCCGAGTCGGTGGGAATGTTCGGTGGTGCGTTCGCCGGGATGTCCGGCACGGCACTCGCGGTCGGTGGCGTTACCGCTGCGGTGGCCGGTCTGGGGGTCGCGATCGCCAAGTCGGTTCCGCCGGCCGCTGACTTCCAGGCCGAGCTGATGAAGCTGCACACTGCGGCCGATATTCCGGTCGACAAGCTGCAGTCGATTCAGAACATGGTGCTGTCGATGGCACCGCAGGTCGGTATCGACCCCGGTGAGCTGATGAACGGCGCGTATTTCGCGGCGAAGGCCGGGCATCGCAACGCGACCGATATGGGTGCGGTGCTCAAGGCCGGCGCGCAGATGGCCGCGATCGAGGACGTGCCGCTCGAGACCGCACTGTCGGCGATCACCACGCAAATCTCGGACTATCACCTGAAGGCGTCCGATGCGGCGTCCGTCGGGTCGCAGATCGTCACCGGCGCGGGGGCCGCGAAGGTGCCGCTGGGGGAGTTCGCGGGCGCGATGCACGTCGTCGAGCCGGTCGCGTCGTCCATGGGTATCGGGGCGCCGCAGTGGATGGCGATGGTCGCGCAGATGACGCAGTCGGGGATGCACGCCGACAACGCCGGGCAGGACGTACTGAGCCTGATTCAGAAGATCCAGGCGCCCACGAACCAGATGCGGGCCGAATGGGGCGCGCTGGGCCTGGACCCGACGCAGATCAAGACGCAGTTCTCCGCGGACCCGTTGTCCACGATTCAGAAGCTGGCCGACGCGATCAGCGCACACACCGACCAGAACGGCATGGTCAATATCGACGCCAATTACAAGAACGTGCAGGTGCAGCAGTCGATGCAGCAAATGCTCGCGTCGATGAACACCGACCAGCGCAAGGTCGCCGAGCATATCCAATCGGGGGATCTGACGTTCAAGCAGTACCGGAAATCGCGTGGCGACGCGTCCGAGGACGACGTGAAGAAGATCGAGCAGTTCAACACGCTGTTTCAGCAGTCGCGCGGATTCTCGCAGTTGCTGTCATCGGGTCAGGGCTCGCAGCAGACACGCCAGCAGGCGATTCAGGCGCTCATCGGCGACCAAGTCAGCGGGCAGGCGTTTCAGCAGCTCACCGGTGAAGCCAACGCCCGCGCCCAGTCGACAGCGGCGAGTATCGCGGGCTCGAAGCCCGACGCCAGCGGCAACGTCGAGGGCTCCGCCGAAGCCCTCAACACCTATCAGGGCAACGTCAAGAAGCTCAGTGCGGCATGGGATTCGCTGAAGGTGTCGATGGGCACAGCGTTCCTGCCGACCGTCACGTCCGGGCTCGAGAAGCTCAACACGGCCATGAATTGGATTGTGCAGCACCGGGCAGGCATCGGCTCGTTCTTCCACGAATTCGAGACCGTCGCACTGGGCGGTGCTCACGCCGTTGAGGGCCTGTGGCACGCCGTCGACGGTGCCTGGCATGCGATCGACACGTTCGGGCACGGCGTCGGCCGTGTCATCGGGCAGGCGAAGGCCGATTTCGAGAAGCTCAAGGACGCGCACCCGTTCCAGGCGATCAAGGACGGCGTCGACGGGCTGCTGCACTCGCTCGGCGACATCCCCGGCGCGGTCAGCAAGGCCGCCGGGGCGCTCGGTCACATGGCCGCCGACGGCTTCGGGAAAGCCGAGCACCTGCTGCACATCCCCGGACACGCCAACGGCGGCCCGATCGCCGGCGACGGTCCCGACGGCGTCGACTCCGAACTGTCGCTGCTGGCGCCGGGCGAGCATGTGTGGACCGCCGGCGAGGTCAACGCCGTCGGCGGCCAGAACGCTATGTTCCGGCTGCGGGCCGCGGCGCGCGCCGGCCAGCTCACCGGATACTCGACCGGCGGCAGTCGCCGCGCACCGGGCCCCGGTGAGGGCGGCATCATGCTCACCGACCCGAACGCACCACAAGGGCCGGCCGGCACCCGCAACGACCCGGTGTTCATCAAGTCCAGCGACGAGAACGAGAGCAGCGCGCACCGACGCCACCGCAGCAGCAACCGCGGCGACGACGCGACACCCGGGCCCGGCAACGACGGCCTGGGCGGCGCGCAACGCCACAACGGCCGGGCCGATATGCCGGATATGGATTTCGGTGCCGAGATGGACGACGCGTTCGGGCTCAAGGACGGTCTGCCCGGCTTCGCGAAGTGGGTCGTGACGTTCCTGGGGAACATGGCGATCGCCCCCATGGAGGGCGCGATGCTCGGCTCACTGCTCAAGCCACCGAACGGGCAGGATACGCAGTTGTCGTGGCTGCAGCCGGGGGAGTTCGTGCAGCCCAAGAGTGCGGTCAACGCCGTGGGCATGGACGGTATGAATCGACTGCGCAACGCCAAGCACTACGACACCGGTGGCCCGGTCGACGAGAGCGGCCAGCCGACGGCACCCGGGCAGCCGATGGGCTCCAGTGGTGGCGGCAAGCCCGGCCTGGGGATCTCGGGTGGTGCGCTCGGTGCCGCCGAGGGCGCGGCCGCGATGGCCGCCAGCATGTCGCCCGCCGGGCCCGCCGGCGGGATGGCGGTGCAAGCGCTGTCGCAGATGATGAACCGCACCATCGCCTACGGCGGCCAGCTCGCGGCGATCGGCGTCGAGGGCCTGATGTCGACGTTCATGCCGTCGGACTCGCCGCTGTCCGATTTCGGCAACACACTGCCCGGCAAGATCCTATCCGGCATCGCCGGCGCCAAGCCGTCATCGCCGATCGTGGCCGGCAACGCGAAGCGTCCCCTCGAGAACGAGAGCATCCGCAACCAGCAGGAAGACGCGGCCGAGTCCGCCGGCGGCGACACCCACGTTCACATGTACAACCCGAAGATCCAGGCCAAGGACTACAACGACTTCACCGACAAGCTCAACCAGCAGGCGCGACTCAGTGGCCACGCCAGCGGCGGCACCGGGTACGCCGTACCGGGCCGCATCCGATGACCACCCAGCGACAGAACGGAGCACGCGCCCGATGAGTGAACTCGACACCTGGGTCGTCCAGAACGCCATGTGTGGGATGTCCGGGCTGCGGGGCATGGCCAACCTCGACGACGGGTTTCGACGCCTGATGAAGCAATGCAACGACGCCTACGACGACATGATGGGCCGTGGCCGCGCCGACGGGCTGAGCCTGCTCGACCGGGGCGCGACCCCGTTCTAGAGACTCGACCGCCGATGACGTCGGCCCGCTTTCGACAGAAAACGCGCCCGTAAGCCGGTAACCCCGGCAGCGGGGCGCGTTTCTGCGTTTCAGGACGTGCCGTCGCTGCCCGGCTGGTACAACGGCACGAACCGCGGACACATGATGCCCACCGTCATCCCCTCGAATGATCCGACGTCGGCGCCGTTGAACCCGGGATACAGGCCCTGGACGAACCCGTCCTGGTCGTGCAGCGTGCGATGCCCGGTGGCGAGGTAGTCGCAGAACGCCCGGGCGTTGACCACGGTCACCGGGCCGTCGCTCGTCAGCGGTAGTTGCGCGTCGTGGGCCGCGTCGAGCAGCTTGTCGTTCTGCGCGTTGAGCACTTCGGCGGCCGACGGCGTCGCCGTGACGGTCGTCGTCTCGATGATCGGCCGAAGCTCACCGACGTCGGCGCGGTGCTGTACCCGCGTGCCGGTGATGAACGCGCCGAGCATCAGGCCGCCGACGGCAACGAACCCGAGCAGGCCGAGCAGCGTGCGCGTTAGTGGTCGTCGTTCCAGCTCAGTCTCTACCGGTTCGGGGGGCGCGATCTCCCACGCGAGTCCGTATCCGTTGTCGGGGACGCTGACCGGCTCGACGACCTCAGTGGGCTCGACGGTGCCGAGCTGGGTCTCGGAGTCGGTCATAGCGGCGGCCTTCCGGGCTGACGGAGTCAGTGCTAGCTTGCTCGGAAACCGTACGCGGCGGCCCTGTCTTGACGGGATGCTGAGGTCAGGTTTCCAGCAAGTTCACACCGCCGGCAACGTAATCGGCGCGCGGTCGCCTGGCCGCACCGAGTAGCTGGCCACGCGGCGCACGGTCGACGTCGTCCAGGGCCGTCAGACCGCACAGAGCCGCGAACCAGCAACTCGACGCACGGATCTGACCGGGATGGAACCGATGCGACCGGCGCCCGCGCCGACATCACCGGTGTGAGCCGGGAGCTGCACGATGAATGGCAACGCTCCATCAACACCGATGCCGCGCTCTGGGATGCCATCTACAAGGCGACGACCGGTGGCCCTCCGGCCGGCTGACCGCGCCTGGCTGGTCCTGGCCGCCACGGTGACCGTGTGGGACCTGGCCGCCGGTGAAACCCTGTCCTCGGCGGCCGGCCGCTACCACCAGCACCGGCCCTGGCCAACTCCCCTGCTGGTCGTCTACCTCGCCGCGCACCTACTCGGCTGGTGGCCGGCCCGCGGCGATCCACTGCACGTCATCACCTACTGGAAGCGCCCCCGGCCATAAGGCCGGGGGCCGCTTTGTGCGTCGCATTTGTGCCAGGTGCCACCCGTGGTCACGCGATACCCGCCTAGTCATCATCCAGCCGACGAGACGCCTCAGTCAACGACATCGCCCCGGCGCGTTGTCCGCGACGACCCCGGTCCCGACGGACGACTATTCGTCGCTCAGCAGTTCGGTCTGCGGGTCCTGAGTCCAGATTGTTGCGTTGCGGCTGCCCGGAATGAATGCGTCCATGAGACCTATTGCCGGCTCGAATCCCTTCCGGGCATCTCCCCTGATCAATCCAAGACTGGTGAGCTTTCCGGTGTCGTGAGACAAGGCGCGATCGCCGACTCTCGCATACATCTCGGCCAGTTCGGGAGTCAGACGCCGAAGCTGCGCTCGTGATGTCGGCCGACCTTCCGGCATTGACAGAACGAGTGTCCGGCGGCGTTTCGACGTCTCGCCTTGAGTCTCGTCCTGAAACACTTCGTGTACATAGTTGACCCACGCAACAGCCCGCTGCTGTCGCTGGACCACTGCGATCTGCTCGCGTAGCTGGTCGACGAAACCATCGGCCGCATAGCCGATCAGACCGGCTACGTCATCGCCACGCGACGCCGCGTCCAGCATCGCGTAATACCGTGTCCGGGTCCGGTTGTAGTGATCTGACAGAAGACTGCTCGAAACCCACGGCACTAGATGTGAGTGCGCCAAGATCGCGCATTCCAGCGCTCGGGCGGTCCGACCGTTGCCATTCCCGAACGGATGAATCCACGCGATATAGAGATGACCCAGCACGGCGGCGTAGAACGCCTGGATGAACCTGATGTCTGGATCGACGGATTCGTCGAACACCATTCCGAGCATGGAGTTGATCCAGCCGCAGAGACGATCAACCAGGTACGGCACATCTTCCGGTGGCGCTGACCGATACACGCTGCCAACGACCAGTTGACGCTCGGTGTACTCGCCCGGAACGACATGCGCCTCGTCACCGACGCCGTCGAGAATGGCCGCGTTCTGTGCCTTGAGCCATTCAGGAGTGACCTGCCATCCGTCCGAGGTTCGCGCCGCGACATCGATGTCACGCAGGACCCGCGCAACGTTCTCGACCTCCACCTGGAGGTACTGCTGCGACTTCGGCAACGTTCGGCGCTCGGCGAGAATGTCGAGGACTTCCGACTCGCTGAGCGTGTTTCCCTCGATCGCCGTTGTGGCCTGCGCCCCCTTGGCCAAGTACAACTGCGCCAGATCGGCGGCAAGCGACGGCTGGAGCGGGGTGCCAGCCAAGTGGCGACACTTGGAGAACGCTTCACCCAAACGTACGCTCAGTTGGTTGTAGACCGCGCCGTCATATTTGAAAGTTATCCACGGGTGCGTGGTCTGATAGAGACGTGCTTCCACCAGGCAAATCTACAAACTTTGGGCGTATTTGTCGAGTCTGCGACGAGCATCACGGGAAGTGCCCGCGAAACACCCTCGGTGCATCACGTAAAAAT
>NZ_JAYJJS010000006.1:0-192331 GCF_020181635.2 Mycobacterium zoologicum
AACCGAAACGGAGGTCGCCTGAAACACCCCGATCCACAGGTATTGACAATTCCTCAGATCGGAGCCGGATCCGGGTCTATTGCTAGTTGGCTCGCGCGCGAGGCCGGTGATCCGACGCTAGTTACCACCACCGACATTGACACCCGGCTGCTTGGGCCGCTCGCGGATGCGGGAATCCAAGTGCTTCAACACAATGTGCTTACCGACGAGTTTCCGGCGGGCTCCTTCGATATCATCCACATTCGGGCGGTCCTCGAGCACATCGCACACCGTGAGCATGTCCTCGACCGGATCAGTTCGTGGTTGGCGCCTGGCGGCTGCTTGGTGGTCGTGGACTGCGCATCGTTCCCCCTGGCCAGCAGCCACAACCTGATTTTCCGTACGGCGATCGAAGCGTATATCGACATGGTTGCACTGACCGGCACCGACTATGAGTGGGCTCGCAGATTTCCGGAGCCGCTGCAGCGGCGGGGATTTCGTGATATCGGAGTTTCGGCGATGGTGCCCACGGTGCAGGGCGGCACTCCATTCGCTAAATTCTGGAGTCTCACCCTGGAAGCAGTTCGACCTCGGCTGCTCAATGCCAAGTTGATCGGGAATGAAGAGATCGACCGGGCGCAACACCTACTGGCCGATCCTGAATTCTTCGATCTCGGACCAGGATTTTTAGCGGCCTGGGGACACCGCCCACACTAAGCACGGAACAGGCCGGACAATGAGCGAAAATTAAATGCAACCGGAAACGAGTTACATTCGGCATCACATCTGGCGGCGAACATCTATCAAATGGTGATGCAGCTCATGGAGCGTGTGGGTAGCAACCCAGCGAAGCGAACGCTCTCCCGGCTCCGGGTCTGGGTACGGATAGGGATAGATGATTGTTCGATCCCAGTCGGCAGCCGACAGTCTGCGAAAAACATTCGATAATAACAGCGCTGAGTCATGGAGTTCTCGCGCGACATCACCGGGGCGTTGGTCGTTATAGCCGTCGTGCTCAACCCTCTCATCACGCCCCATCGATTCCGCGACGGGCCGGTCCCGACGGCGAGCGGCCAAAACCCTTTCGCGCTGCACATACAATAGATCGCGGACGTGACATGCATACTCCAGCGGCGACCACACGCTCGGAGAAGGTCGAAGTTGAAGGGAGGTCGCACTGGCAGCCTGAAGCAGGCCAACGTAGGCATCGATTAGCGGAGTCGCTGCTGCAGCAAAGTCATCTACGACTAGCTCGTAATCAAAACCACATTCAACGCATCCAGCCACATTGTCTCCCTAACCTACGTTTCCGGATGAAATTACAAGCGCGGCAAGAATACCGCCTTGTAACCATTGCCGCTCCACGGACCGAATAACATACTCGTCATCAAGCCAACCTTCCACTCGGGGACGAAGCCGAGAGATCCCACTGCAGCGAACTGACCAACGAACCTCTGCGCCGCCCGGTCCGCGGAGAGACCTACGAAGCATAAACCGGTACGCCCTCGCCTACATGAGATTGATCCCGTCATGCACTCGCGACTGCGGCAGCTCTTCGAACGCATCCAATACACGTATCCCAAATGCGGGCGTCATCATTCTCTGTACGTCTCCGGTTGTTACCCAACGGATTTCACGAGCCTCATCGGTCACATGAGGTGCGCCACCAAGCGATCGGCAGCGGTACACCAGAGCGACGATTCCGTGGGTTAGGTTCTTGTAGACGCCGGTGAGCCGCTCGACCGTCACCGCAAGTCCGGTTTCTTCCAGCACCTCGCGCCGTACGCCGTCCTCGAATGACTCATCGAGTTCGAGGACACCGCCGGGGGCTTCCCAATGGCCGTTGTCATCGCGTTTGATGACCAGGACGCGGCCGTCGCCGCGGACCACGATGCCGGCGACGCTGACCGAATGCTTCGGCGTGGTTGCCATGCGAGACTCCATTCTCCGGCCGACCTCCGATAGTGACAGGGTCGTGTTGACTCCTTACACTAGTCGTCTAGACATGCAAGGGAAGGCTCGTAGGTGCTGCAACTTGGCCAGATCGACCGGGCGGACGACAAACCGCCGTATCGACAGATCGCCGGAATGCTGCGCGAGGCGATCAACTCTGGCCAGCTCACCGCAGGAGAACGCGTACCGTCCGAAGCCGCGTTAAGCGGGCACTTCGGGGTAGCCCGCATGACTGTCCGCCAGGCCGTACAGGAGCTGCGTTCGGAGGGCCTGGTGGTCTCCGAGCACGGTCGCGGAGTGTTTGTCCGCCCCGCGCCCCCGATCCGCCGACTTGCATCCGATCGGTTCGCGCGGCGACATCGAGCCGAGGGCAAGGCAGCGTTCACCGTCGAGGCAGAGAAATCGGGTTACACACCACAGGTCGACAACATCGCGGTGACGCGTGAGACGCCGAACCCGGCTGTAGCCGAACGCCTCCGATTATCGGAAGGCGACGAAGTTGTGGTGCGATCACGGCGTTACCTCGCCGATGGCCGGCCAGTTGAGACGGCGGTCTCCTACATTCCTGCCGCATTCGCCCGCGATACGAAAATTGAGCAAGTCGACACCGGGCCTGGTGGCATCTACGCGCGGCTTGAGGAAGCCGGCCACACGCTTGCCCGATTCACCGAAGAGGTTGGCGCGCGGATGCCCACCCCTGAAGAGCGCCGAGTCCTGCAACTCGCGGCCGGCGTGCCGGTGCTGACCGTGGTCCGAACGGCTTTCGACACCGACGACGTCGCTGTCGAAGTATGCGACACAGTCAAGGCAGCACCCGCCTACCTGCTCGAATACGGCTTCTCGGCCCGCTGAGACTTCGC
Source organism: Mycobacterium zoologicum (assembly GCF_020181635.2). NCBI lineage: Bacteria > Bacillati > Actinomycetota > Actinomycetes > Mycobacteriales > Mycobacteriaceae > Mycobacterium > Mycobacterium zoologicum. The sequence goes on from NZ_JAYJJS010000006.1 coordinate 2,793, forward strand.
GAGACAACCAATCACCGCACTACCCTTGACAAACTCCCCTAGGCAACTAGGGTCGATAGTCATCTAGTCGATCTCGTCGAAAGGTTTCCGCAATGTCCATCCGCAAATGGCTCCAGATCGGCAACGATCAGGTGTTTTCACTCGGCGCGTACCTGGTGTCCGAGGTGACGCCGATGATTGATTTCGACAAGTCCGCCGGTGACAACCGCGTCCAGGCGACCGACCGCGATACCGGTGTGCCGATGTGGCAGGTCGAAGTGCTCGACGGCGATCCCGCGGCACCGAAGCGCAGCCGAACCGTGACCGTCAAGTTCGCCGCCCAAACACAGCCGACTGCACCGGCCAACACCAGCGGAACGCCGTTTACCCCTGTGGTGTTCGAAGGTCTGATGGCCCTGCCGTACATCGAGCGGTCGGGCGATTTCTCGCGGATCGCTTGGTCCTTCCGAGCTTCGGGAATGACAGCGCCGACCAAGACCTCCACTGCGGCCAACACGGCTAAGGCGTCAGCATGAACCCCGACCCGTTCGCACCCGTCGATCCAGACACACCGCTGCGGCTCGACCATCTCCTGCACCTGGTGACGAATCTCGTCATGTGGGTCGCGGTCATCGTGATGATCGCCGGTTCCGCCTTGATCTACTGGCGGTTGAGCTCACCGGAATCCTACGAAGAACAGTTCGCGGGACCTGCCCGCCTCATTCGTTGGCGGCTTTGGGCACACATGTCGTGGCAGCGCCTCTGCAAGCGTTGCGGCCTGTCAGCCTCCGAACAGGTCACTCATCGCGATCGCGAAGGACGCCAGGTGACCTCAATCCGCTGGTTCCATCCGAAGCTGGTGGGAACGGAGGTGACCCCCAGCAGCCTGCGTCTGACGGTGCGGGCCAGGATGGGCCAGACCGTCGATGACCTGGAGAGGGCCGTTCCGGCGATTCGTGACGCCGCGCGTGCCCACTCGGCACGTTCGGTTGTGGTCTCGCCCGGCACCATTCGGATCGACTTGGTCATGCGCGAGCAGCTATCCACAGTCGGCAACGCGGCGCCGACGACGACGGTCACCACAGCACGAGTCAGGCTGGGGCGGTGCGAGAACGGCTCCGCCTGGACTCTTCCACTGAGCGGCCGGCACACCCTGACCGTGGGTTGCTCCGGCGCAGGTAAAGGTTCCGTCTTCTGGGGTATCGCCGGCGGACTTGGCCCCGCGGTGGCCGCCGGCGTGGTCCGACTGGTGGGAATCGATCTCAAATACGGCATCGAGTTGTCGGTTGGCTCAGCGTTGTTCACCAAGATCGCAACCACCGAATCCGATGCCGTGAAAACTCTTGCCGCACTGGAACAGTTGATGGATAAACGCGGTACTGCGATGGCGGGCCGCGTACGCGATCACACACCGACTGCATCGGCTCCGCTGACGGTGTTGCTGATCGACGAGCTGGCCGGAGTCACCGCGTACATGAGCGACCCTGCTCTCCGTAAAGAAGCCTCAGCATCGCTGTCGCGGATTCTGACCAAGGGCCGCGCCCTGGGGATCGTGGTGGCCGCGTTCCTGCAAGACCCACGCAAGGAAGTCCTGCCGATGCGCGGCCTCTTTACCCAAACCATCGCACTCCGGCTGCGGTCTCGCGACGAGGTCGCGATGGTGCTCGGCGACGGGATGGCCGACGCCGCACCTGCACATCGGATCAGCCCCGATGCACCGGGCACCGGCTACGTCGTCGCCGTGGACGGCCAGGTGACCAAGGTGCGATCGGATTTCTGGACTGACGATCAAATCCGTGCCATTGCAAAGCAGTACGGTCGTACTTCGGGGCGAAAGGCAGCGCAATGATCGACAGCCTGCCCCTCGTCGAACCGCCTGACCGGGAACGGTTGGCCCGGCGCGCCGACGATCTTCGACAGCGTGCCGCGCTGGTTCGCCGATGCGGATGGGACCAGTACCGCCATCGCTGGTCCAGCGGCGAAGTCCTCGGTGTCGCGCTGGTCCTGGATGACCAGGCTGAACTGCACGGCCGCGGTGAGACGACCGACTCCGCCCTTTCCACCTGGGCGTTCACCCTGTGGGGAATCGTCTGCGGCGAATCCGACACCGCCGCCGGGCTGCCGTTTACGCGCGCCTGGTTCGACGCCATCCGGTGCCAGGCCACGAGGTGAGAGATGACGATTACTCATGGCCTGCGGGATGCCCTCGTCACCGCCGGCACGTTCCCCGAGTTACTCACCGCCGAGCAAGTATCGGCATTACTTGGCGTCTCCGCTGCAACCCTCAACCGCTGGGCTGCACTGCGCGAAACCACCGGTGAGCAGATCGGACCGCCCTGCTACACACTCTCGGAGCGGGTGCGCCGCTGGGACTGTGCTGAGGTCCGGGCCTGGCTGAAACAGGTGCGGCGGTAATGGCCGGCAACACCCCACGCGGCATCCGCAAGCGCCTCAACGCCGCCGGGGAGCCCCGCTACCAAGTGCGCTACCTGGTCCGCGATCCGCAGACGCCCTCCGGCTGGGTGGAGACGTCAGCCACGTTCCCGACGCTGCGTGAGGCGAAGGCGTTCAAATCCGAACGCGACAACGAAGCCGCGCTCGGCGCCCGCCGCTTCGATCCCCGCCTCGGCCGCACACCGCTGAACCGGATTTGGACGCAGTTCGCGGACTCCAAGAAGCCCGCGGTGTCACCGAAGACCTGGAGCGGATACGCCCAGCACTGGGAACTGCGGATCGCGCCGCGCTTCGGCCATGTGCCGGCCGACGAGATCACCCGCGCCGCTGTCCAAACGTTCGTGGACGGGTTGAGCGTCGGCCCGTGGGCGAAGGTGTCCACGCTGCGGCTACTGCGGTCGATCCTCGACGTCGCCCACCAGGACGGCCGTATCCACCGCAATCCCGCCACCGGCGTCTCAGCGGGCCGCATTCCGGAGCGGGAACGTCACCGCTACCTCACCACGCAGGAAGTCCAAACACTCGCCGCCGCGTGCGGGGATCAGGGCGACGTCGTGACCATCCTGGCCTACACCGGGCTGCGCTGGTCCGAACTCGTCGGCCTCCGCGTCAAGGACATCGACCTCACCGCCCGACGCCTCTACGTCCGCCGGGCCGCGCCCGAGGTTGAAGGCCGCATAGTTATCGGACCGCCGAAGACCCGCGCCGGCATCCGGACCATCCCGCTCCCCCAGGTCGTCATCGACATCTTCAAGGGGCGCATCACCGGGCGGGAACCCGACGAACCCGCCGTCACCTCACCGAACGGAGCAATGCTGCGATCGAACAATTGGCGCCGGCATACGCACTGGAACAAGGCACTCACCAAGACCGGGCTGGTACCGCTGACCATCCATGATCTACGCCATACCTACGCCAGCCTGGCCAGAAAATCCGGCGCGGATCTGCGCTACGTGCAGAAAACCATGGGCCATTCAACACCGACCGTCACCGCGAACATCTACAGCGACCTCTACGCCGACGAGCTGGATCAGGTGGCAACGAACCTCGATCAGCTTCACGCGAGCGAGATTCAGACACCGAAGACCGGACAAGAACCGGACGAATCAAACCGACAACCGAGTGCATGAACCGTGTCTATGCAGGTCAAACCAAGTGGCCAGGGCCGGGATCGAACCGGCGACCTTCCGCTTTTCAGGCGGACGCTCGTACCAACTGAGCTACCTGGCCGGAAGGCACCAGGTGCCTCGCCGCGTAAAGCGACCCTGACGGGACTTGAACCCGCGACCTCCGCCGTGACAGGGCGGCGCGCTAACCAACTGCGCCACAGGGCCTTGCTGTTCGCTCCGCCGTCACGCGATGCGAGTACCCCCAACGGGATTCGAACCCGTGCTACCGCCGTGAAAGGGCGGCGTCCTAGGCCACTAGACGATGGGGGCCAGAACCGAATCTCTCCGAGGCACTCGCAACGTTTCACGTTGGGAGCTTGGCTAGCTTAGGGCACGGTGGGCCCAATCCTCAAACGCGCCCCCGCTCGGGCCGGATCGGGGAGGCAGTATCCTGTTCCGGCGCGGCCCCTATAGCTCAGTTGGTAGAGCTACGGACTTTTAATCCGCAGGTCCCAGGTTCGAGCCCTGGTGGGGGCACTTCAGGCATCGCCGGTGCGGCGGCCTAGCCGCCCGGCACCCAACCCGGCCGATGTGATGCTTTTCATATCGGCCGATTCGCGCCCGAGGCCGACCGGACCTGCGACGTCCGGAGATATGCAAACCAACTTCGCATATGACCCGGATATGTAAATTTTTCCGTGGAAACTTTACATATGACCCATCGGGCTGGGATCGTAGAACTCCATGACCAGCTGGCGACCGGATCGTCCTTACAACGAACTGCCACCGCCTCCACACGCCGACGAGCTCGAGACACGCCCCGTCCTCAGGGCTGCGATCAGCGCGAATAAGGCTTTGGCCCAGCTGGATCAGGCCGCCGTCTCGATCCCTGACCCGACGGTTCTGATCAACTCGCTTCCCGTCCTGGAAGCGCAGGCAAGCTCGGAGATCGAGAACATCGTCACGACGACGGACGAATTGTTCCGGCACCTCGACAACGATGAAAGTGCTGATTCCGCAACTCGCGAGACGCTGCGCTACCGCACAGCCCTACGCATCGGCTTTGAACTGGCCAAAGACCGGGGAGTGACCAGCGCAACCGCCGCCGCCGTCTGCAGCGCGATCAAAGGTCGCGAGATGAAGATCCGCGCCGTTCCCGGCATACGGATCGCGAACCCCGCAACGGCGGAAGTCATCTACAGTCCCCCGGAAGGGCGTGACGTCGTCGCCGAGAAGCTCAGCAATTGGGAACGCTTCGTCCATCGTGAGGACGGTCTCGACCCACTGGTCCGCATGGCAGCTGCGCACTATCAGTTCGAAGCCATCCACCCGTTCTCTGACGGCAACGGGCGGACTGGGCGGATCTTGAACGTGTTGATTTTGGTGGACGCCGGCCTGCTCCGGTTACCCGTCCTCTATCTGTCGCGGTACCTCATCGACTCGAAGAACGACTACAACCGACTCCTTCGTTCGGTAACGGCCGAGTCCGCCTGGGAAGAGTGGGTCCTCTACATCCTGACCGGTGTCGAACGGACTTCGCGGTCCACTCTTCGAAAGATCGCGGCCATCCGTGCGCTACAAGAAGACTTCGGACGAAGGGCACGTGCGGTGTCCAAGGGCGGCGGAGACTCTGAGTTTCAGTCGGTCCTCTTCGAACAGCCCTACTGCCGGATCAACACCGTCGTGGAGCGCTGCGGGGTATCGCGCCCGACCGCCACCTCCTGGCTCGGAGCCTTGGCCGAAGCCGGCCTGCTCCAAGACGTCAAGGTCGGCCGCGACCGGTTGTTCATCAACCGAGAGCTTCTGCACCTGCTGATTCGGCCCGAACCCACGGACTTGTAATCCGCAGTCCGTAGGTTGACATCGCGCCTCAGGCCGGCAGCACCGCGCTCAGATACGTCAGATCCCCGAACGCCACCGCCAGGGCATCGTCGCCGTACTGCAGGCCGGCATCGTGATAGAGCTCGGTGACCTGCCTGCCCGACACCGTCCAGCCGGCACCGGTCAGGTACTCGACGATGTGGCTGCGCTCGCCGTGGTAGACCAGATCGCCGATCTCGACCTCCATCCCCAGCGCGGACAGCTTCTCCCGGTGCTCGCGCCACTCCGGGCTGGAGAACACCGAGGTGTCCTGGATGAACTCGCATGCCAGCCGACTGCCCGGGGCGCTGAGCCCGGTGATGGTGTCGAACAGCGCGTCCTGGGCGTCGGGCTGCAAATAGACCAGCAGGCCCTCGGCGCTCCACACGGTGGGCGCGGACGGGTCGAATCCGGCGGCCTTGAGCGCACTCGGCCAGTCGTCGCGCAGGTCGATGGCGACCGTGCGGCGCTCCGCGGTCGGCTCGGCGCCGAGCCCGGCCAGGGTCGTGGTCTTGAAGTCGATCACCTCGGGCATGTCGATCTCGTAGACGACGGTGCCCTCCGGCCAGGCCAGCCGGTAGGCGCGGGAGTCCAGCCCGGAGGCCAGGATCACCGCTTGACGGACGCCGGCCTCGGTGGCGGCCAGGAAGTGCTGGTCGAAGAACCGGGTCCGTACCGCCATGCCGTGGCTCATCTTGTCGGGGTCGAATTCGTCGCCTTCGGCGTAGTCGACCTGGCCGTCGACCATGCGAGTGAAGAAGTCGATGCCCACCGCGCGCACCAGCGGCGCCGCGAACGGGTCGTCGATCAGCTTCTGCGGCCGTGAGCTGGCCAGCGCCCGCTGGGCGGCCACCATGGTCGCGGTCGCCCCCACACTGGTGGCCAGGTCCCACTTGTCACTGTCCGAACGCGTCATTGCCGTGCCTTCCCTGATCCGCAAAGTACATAGACAGGCTACACACTGCCGGGGCGCTGGTGCACCACCTCGCCCGCGACGACGGTCATCGCCACCAGATCCGCGTCGAGCGCGGCCAGCACCTCCTCGGGCCCGCCGGCCAGCACGCACACGTCCCCGGGTTCGCCGGGTGCGATGGTGCGCGGCGTCGCGGGGCGGTCGGCCCGGCCACAGAACAGCTGCAGCGCTTCGCGGGCCGTGACGGCCTCGGCCACGCCCAGCACGGCCCCGGCGCGGGTCTTCCGCTGCACCGCGGCGCGCATCGCCGCCCAGGGATCACCGTCACCGAACGGTGTGTCGGTGGACAGTGCCACCGGAATCCCTTTGCGGCGCAATGTTTCCAGCCGCCATAGCTCATGGTGGTCTTCCGGAGTTATGTCGGCCAGGTAGCTATCGCCGCGTTCGGCGACGAAGCCGGGCTGGGTGACGACGGTGATGCCGAGCGCGGCCAGGTCCGCCAGCCGGTCGTCGGGCACCACCGCGGCGTGCTCGATCCGGTCGTCGCGGTGCGTCCCGGCGCTCTGCCATGCCGCGATCGCGACGGTGAGCTGCGCGTCGGTGACGCAGTGCAGGGCCACGCCGTGGTCACGGGAGTGGTTGTGCGACAACGCCGTAGTGAGCTCATCGAGGTCCAGTCGGGCGTCGTCGAGAATGATCTTGGCCGGGCCGAGCGTGACGCCGGGCGCCGCGGCGGTCCCGGCGGGCGCCAGGCAGTGCAGGCGCTGCAGCAGCTCGCCGCGGCGGCGCGCCGCGCCGAACGTGGTGATGTCAGCGCTCGTGAAATCCGGTGTGGCATCGGTGATCCCGGTGACCCCATAGCCGGCCAGCCTGCGACTCAGCCGGGTCAGCGACGGTTCCCGGTGCGGCACCGGCGGCACCGGATCGCCGTGCGCCCGCAGCAATCGGCCGTCGGCGGGCCCGGCCATGCCGAGCCGGGCCAAGCCGGTGGAGCTGAGTACCCACAGTGCGCCGCTGCGGTGTGCCACCCGAACCGGGACGTCGGGTGAAATCCGGTCCAGCAGTGCGGCATCAAGCTCCCCGGCGACGGATTCGTGGTAGCCGTAGCCGCGCACCCAGCCGTCGTCGTCAACGTGGGCGGCCCGCAGCGCAGCCTCGAACTGCTCAGGAGTGCCCACCTGCGGCGGGCCCAGACACACCGACTCGCATGCTGCCGCCGCCGACCGCAGGTGCAGATGGTGGTCGTGCAGCCCGGGTAGCACGGTGGCGCCGGCGGCGTCGTAGACGTCTTCGCCGCGGCGCGGCCGTAGCGCCTCGGCGACCTCGGTGATGGTCTCGCCCAGCCGGATGTCGACGCCCGCGCCGTCCAGCGTCCTGGCCCGCTGGATCAGCACCGCGACACCAGCTCCCCGACCCGGGCGTTGTCGGCGCCCAGCGCCGGGCCGGCGGCCTCGATCCGCGGGCGCTGCGGCGCCAGCACGGGATGCTCGCCGGCGCAGTGCAGTGGCAACGCGGCGTAGCCCGCCGCAACCGACGCCAGCGACACACCGATCACCTCACCGCCGCCGCGCCCCAGCGCATCGACCACCGCGACGGCCGACTCGATCCCGGTCAGCGGATCGGCGATGGCGTCGCCGCAGAACACCGGCCCGCCCGCCTCGTCAAACCCCACCAGCCCGCCGGCCACCGCGGCGTCGTCGCCGAACCCGGGGAAACTCCCGTCGGCATGGGCGGTGATCTGCAGCCACACCCGCCCGGGCCGGGCGGGCACGTCGAACGGCCCCAGGCCGCGGCGGGCCAGCGCAGCGGGACGCGAACCCTCCAGCACCACGTCGGCGGCACCCAGCAGCTGGGCAAGAAAGGCCCGATCGGCGTCGAAATCGACCGCGCAGGACAGCTTTCCGCCGTTCACCCAGTCGAAGAACTCGCGCGGTCCCAAACGGCTGCCGTCCGGGCGGGCCGGACTTTCGACCTTGACCACCGTCGCACCGGCCTGCGCCAGCAGCCGCCCGCACAACGGTCCGGCCCACAGCGAGGTCAGGTCGACCACCAGGGCACCGCGCGGCCCGCGGGCCGGTCCGCGCGGTCCGGCCGGCCGGATGGCCGCCGGTAATGCGGCGGCCTCCCCCAGCGCCGCCGCGGGGATGTCAAGCAGCCGGGCCCGGGCCACCACCTCGGCCACCGGCCTGTCGGAAGCCCAACCGGCCAGCGCCGCCCAGGGTTCGCCGGGCTGATCGGAGCTGATCAGCGCGCCGACGGCGTCGACGTCGTCGGGCCGGGACAGCGTGAGCGCCCACCAGCCATCCGTCGCAGCCAGCAACCGGGAGGCTCCCCCGGCCGAACAGCGACCGGCCCGGGTCCAGCCCCGCAGCGCGGCGCGCCCGGCCAACAGGGATGCGGCATCAACGCCGAGGCCCAACCGGCCCAGCACCTGCCCGGCGTGTGCCAGCACCGCGGCGCGGGAGAAGTCGGGCGGCCCGTCGGGCGCACCGGTCAGCCAGGCCAATCCCGAGGCGCCCCAATCGGATGCCACGCTCACGAGACCTCGTCGACCAGGCCCCACCGCAGCGCGGTGCGCGCATCGATGGTGCGCCCGGACAGGATCAGATAGCCGGTGCGCCACCGCCCGATCCGGCGGGTGATGCTGACGGTGCCGCCGGCACCCGGGACCAGCCCCAGGCTCAACTCGGGCAGGCCCAGCACGGTGTCGGGGTGCGCGGTCATCCGCCCGCAGTAGGCGGCCATCTCCAGGCCACTGCCGAGCACCTGGCCGTGGATCTCGGCGCGGCAACGAGCTCCGAGCCGGGAGGTCAGTGCGTCCAGCGCCAGGGCGGGGCTGTACCGGGTGCGCGCCAGATGGGCGCTGGCGACATCGGTGAACCTGCCGAATTCGGCGAGGTCGCCGCCGCTGCAGAACGACGGTCCGGTCCCGCTGAGCACCACCTCGCTGATCGAGGTGTCGGCCCGGGCGACGGCCAGCCCGTCCAGCAGTCCGGCGCGCATGGCGTTGCTGAAGGCATTGTGGCGCCCGGGCCGGTTGAACCGCAGCGTCAAGGTGTCGCCGTCGCGGTCGATCAGGACCGGGTCGGGTGTTTCGGGCACCTCGGCAGGCCCCCGCTCGGCGAGCCACCGCGCGAATTCCGGTCCGCCCTGCAGCGTCGAGTAGGCCAGCGACTCGGTGGTCACCCCGGCCGACGCGGGCGCGGTGGGGTCGACGGCGCGCAGCACGTCGTCGCAGATCGCGGCGGCGTGCGGGTGGGCCCGGCAGTGGGCCTCGATCTCGGCGAGGGCACGGGGCACCGAGAGCACCCGGATCACCCGACGATCGGTGTCGTCACGCTCGGTCAGGGTGAAGGTGGCACGGTCGAGCCGAGGGTCGGCGGGGTCGAACCTCGATCCGGTCGCGATGACGATCCCGGCGCCGGGCTCGGTGTCGGGTTCCCCGTCGAGGTCGACAACGCTGATCATGACGCATGTCAGGGTAGGCGACGGAAAAGGCCCAGCAGACCGACGCGGACGGTATCGAAACTACCGAAAAATGATAATGTCGTTCTCATGACGGTTACCGGAGCCGCACGGTGAGCATTTCGTTGTTGCTGGAGATGGCCATGTCCGGCGACCCCGACCGGGTTGCCGTCGTCTCCGAGACCGCCCGTCACACCACCGCCGAACTCAACGCGCTGGCCGACGCCGGCGCGGGCGTCATCAACGCCACCGGGGCGCGCAGTGTGGCCTATGTCGGGATGGGCGGCGACATGCTGCCGCTGCTGCTGTTCTCCGCGGCGCGCGCCGGACAGCCGTTCGCCCCGTTGAACTACCGGCTCAGCGGCCCGGCGCTGCGCGAGCTGATCGACCGTCTGCCGGCGCCGCTGGTCGTGGTGGACAAAGAGTACCGCGACCTGATCAGCGAAGCGGGCGACGTCGGTGTGGCGCTGATGGATTCGGATGAATTCTGCGCGGCCGCCCGTACCACCGCACCCGACGTGCAGTGGCCCGACCCCGACGACGTCGCAGTCATCCTGTTCACCTCCGGCACCACCTCGCGACCCAAAGCCGTTGAGCTGACCCACAACAACCTGACCAGTTATGTCACCGGCACGGTGGAGTTCGGTTCGGCCGACGCATCCGACGCCGCACTGATCTGCGTCCCCCCCTATCACGTCGCCGGCGTCGGCGCCGCACTGAGCAATCTCTATGCCGGCCGAAAGATGGTGTACCTGAGGCGGTTCAGTGCCCCCGAGTGGATCCGGCTGGTCGCGGGCGAGCGGGTCACCACCGCCACCGTCGTGCCGACCATGCTGGAGCGCATCGTCGCCGAACTCGAAGCCCACCCCACTGCGCTGCCCACCTTGCGCAACCTCGCCTACGGCGGTTCGAAAGTGGCACTGCCGCTGGTCCGTCGGGCCCTGGACCTGCTGCCGCAGGTGGGCTTCGTCAACGCCTACGGCCTGACCGAGACCAGCTCCACGGTCACGGTGCTCACCCCCGAGGACCACCGCGAGGCGTACGAGTCCGGCGACGAGGCGGTGCGCAGGCGGCTGGGTTCGGTGGGCCGGCCGGTCCCGGGCCTGGAGGTGGTGATCCGCGACGACGACGGACGGCCGGTACCAGCCGGGCAGCCCGGCGAGCTGTTCGTGCGCGGCGAACAGGTCTCGGGCACCTACACCGGCATCGGATCGGTGCTCGACGCCGACGGCTGGTTCCCCACCCGCGACCTGGCCGTGCTCGACGACGAGGGCTACCTGTTCATCATCGGGCGTTCCGACGACACCATCATCCGCGGTGGCGAGAACATCGCCCCCGCCGAGATCGAGGACGTGCTGGTCGAACACCCCGAGGTCAGCCAGGTCGCGGTGGTGGGGGCACCCGACCCGGAGTGGGGCCAGATCATCGTGGCGTGTGTGGTCCCCACGCCCGGGAAGTCGCCGGATCCCGCCGTCCTGCGAGAGTATGTTCGAGAGCAGCTGCGCGGGTCCCGGACCCCGGACCGGATCATCTTCCGCCCCGAACTGCCGACGACGCCGACCGGCAAGGTGCTGCGTCGCAACATCGTCTCCGACCTGCAAAATGCCGATATCGAAGGGGCACAATGATCAAGTCCGGTACCCGCCTGAAGAGTCAGGTCTGCGACACCCAGGTGATCGTGGTCAAGACCGCCGACAGTCTCGATGAGCTGCGCGCCGGCGGTGCCCCGATGGTGCCGCTCGACTCCGACACGGCAGGCGGGGACGCGAGCTTGGACCCGGAGTTCGCCGCGGGTGCGGTGATGGGCAAGCGCTACGTCGACGACGCCGGCGCCGAGGTGCTGGTCACCAAGGCCGGCGCGGGCACGTTGAGCATCGGCACGGTGCCGATGTCGATCAAAGAAGCCAAGCCGCTGCCGGCCAGCGACTGATCAGACGCGCATCAGGTGCGCCAGGTGGCCGACGAACACCGGCGGATAGACCCCCACCCCCGCCCGGGTGATCCAGTCGTCGGAGAAGGCCGGTTGGCTGATCCAGGCGCCCGCTCTAGCGGCGGCCACCTCCTCGGTGGTCTCCTGCAGCATGAACACCTCGCGGGGGTTGTCGAAAGCCTGGAATACCAGGACCTTCCGGATTCCCGCCGCGGCGAAGTCGTGGGCGGTGGCGTGCACGTGGGCGATCAGCGTCGCGGCGTCGGCGACTTCGGCTACCGCGGCCACCACTGCCTCCGGCGGTTCGGCGGATTGTTGGGTCGGACTGGGGTCACCGTCCCCGACCGCGATGCGTTCCACCAGTGAGCCGGCGAACACCGCCGGGATGTCGTCGACGCCCACGGCGTCGAACCACTGCATGAACGCCCGGTTGCGCAGGATGTCGACCACCGGCTGCTCGGCGCGGATGGCCAGCACCGCCAGTACCCGGCCGGGATCGACCGCCGAGGTGTAGACGAGTACGTGCCGGGCTCCCAGGTGGGCCAGGGCGTCGCGCTGGCGTTCCAGCAGCGGCCAGACCCGGCTCGGGTCGGGCACCCGGTAGTCGGTCACCAGCACCAGGGAACGCGACAGTGCCTCAGGCTCGATGTCGGTCAACGCCGGGTTGCGGAGCTCAGCTGGCCGGGCTCAGGTCCGCGGCCACCGAGGGACACTCCGCCGGGCCGCGCCGGAACAGCTCGACGCGCGCGGTGGCTGCCGCCGGGTCTGCGCCGGCCGCCATCAGCGCCTGGGCCTTGAACACCCGGGCGGCCGCGCTGAGCCGGTGCTCGCGCATGTCGACGTCGGAGTCCAGTTCCGCCGGCACCGCACCCCACAGGATGACCTCGGTGCCGCCGTGTTCCAGGGCGTCGCGCACTCCGTCGCGCACCCGGTCGTCGCGCGCGAACATCTCGGCGCACACCGCGATGGTCTGCGGGTGCGGCCACTGCTCCCACTGTTTGAGCACCGACGCCAGCTCCAGCGCCCGCACACCGAGGATCTCCAGCGGCCGGGTGTCGCCGACGTCGCGCAGCAGCACGGTCACGTCCCAGCCGGCCGCCGCCCGGTCGTATAGCCATCCGCCGGCTGCGGCGACCACGTCGGTGGCGCTGCCGCCGACGACGTCGAACCGGTACCGGGATTCGGACTCGGCGGTGTTCACCGCACGGCTCCCTGCGGAGCGAAATCTCGCGCCAGCGATTCCGCGTACCCCGTGAACACGTCGGTCAGAGGTATTGAAGGATCCAGCAGCCATGACATCTCCATTCCGTTGACAAATGCGATGATCTCCGCGGCCTTGGCGTCCGCGTCGAGGTCTGTGCGATAGCGGCCGGCGGCCATGCCGCGCCGAATCAGGTCGGCGACGATCTCCAGCGAGCTGCGGTAGCGCTCCAGCATCCGGTCGTGCAGAGGCGCCTCGGGCTGGACGTTCTCGGCGAGCAGCACGGTGAACGTGCCGACCAGCTCTGGCGCCCTGGTGAACCGTTCGGCCACCCGCTGGATCTCTTCGATCAGGTCGCCGCCGCGGTCGGCGTGGATGTCGTCGTCGGCGTCGCGGGCGTCGAGCACGGCGTGCAGCAGTTGTTCCTTGGACGCGAAGTGGTGCAGCAGGCCGGCCGCGCTGACGCCGGCGATCCGGGCGATCTGCGCAAGCGAGGTGTTGCGCCAGCCGTTCCGGGCCAGCAGATGCTCAGCGGCCAGCAGAATCCGCTGCCTGCGGTCCTCACCTTTGGCGAGAAGTGTGGCGTACGGCCGGGGTGACGTCACCGGTCTCCTTCGGGGGGTAACCAACCAAGTGAACACACAGTAGGTTGGTTAGGGCCATTGTGACAAGGGTCTCATCGAAGAATTTTTCTCCCCGGCTTACAACCCGAGCGATTTGGCGATGATCACCTTCATCACCTCCGAAGTCCCGGCATAGATCCGGGCCACCCGCGCATCGGTGTACAGGCGCGCGATCGGGTACTCCATCATGTAGCCGTAGCCGCCGAACAGCTGCAGACAACGGTCCACCACCCGGGCCTGCATCTCGGTGCAGAACAGTTTCGTGCGCGCAGCATCGGCCCCCGACAGCCGTCCCTCGACGTGGTCGATGACGGCCCGGTCGAGCATGCACTGGGCGGCCTCGATCTCGGTGGAGACCGCGGCCAACTCGAACTTGGTGTTCTGGAACGACGCCACCGACGACCCGAACACATTGCGGTTCTGCACATAGTCGATCGCCGCGGCCAGCGCCGAACGGGCCTGGGCCACCGAGCCCACGGCGACGGTCAGACGTTCCTGGGCGAGGTTGTGCCCGAGGTAGCCGAATGCCGCGCCCTCATCCCCCAGCCGGTTGGCCACCGGCACCCGAACGTCGGCGAACGACAGCTCGGCGGTGTCCTGGACCTTGCAGCCCATCTTGTCCAGTTCGCGGCCCCGCTCGAAGCCCGGCATCCCGTCCTCGACCACCAGCAGCGTCAACCCGTTGCGCCGGTTGTCGGGGTCGGTGGCGGTGCGGGCCACCACGATCACCAGGTCGGCCTGAATACCGCCGGTGATGAAGGTCTTGGCGCCGTTGAGGACGTAGTGATCGCCGTCCCGCACCGCGGTGGTGCGCATGCCGGCCAGATCCGATCCGGTGCCGGGTTCGGTCATCGCGATGGCCGTCAGCAGCTTCCCGGCGGCCAGCCCGGGGAACCACCGGGCCCGCTGCTCGGCGTCGGCGTAACGCAGGAAGTACGGCAGGATCACCTCGAGCTGGGTGCGCACCGTGGACAGCGTGACCAGGGCGCGGGCCGCCTCCTCCTGCAGCACCACGTTGTAGCGGTAGTCGTCGACGCCGCCGCCGCCGTACTCCTCGGGAATGGACATGCCCAGCATCCCCAGTGAGCCCAGGTGCTCGAAGACCGAGCGCGGCATCCGGCCGGCCTTCTCCCATTTGGGGTATTCGGGTACGACGTGCTTGGCAACGAAGTCGCGGGCCAGGGCGCGAAACGCCTCGTGGTCTGGCGTGAACAGATCCCGGTGCATGCGCCGGCCCTAACCGACCAGCTCGACGATAGTGGCGTTGGCGGTCCCGCCGCCTTCGCACATGGTCTGCAGCCCGTAGCGAATCCCGTTGTCGCGCATGTGATGAATCATCCGGGTCATCAGCACCGCACCGGAGGCGCCCAGTGGATGACCCAGCGCGATCGCCCCGCCCAGCGGATTGAGCCGCTCCTGCGCGGCGCCGGTCTCGGCCTGCCAGGCCATCGGCACCGGAGCGAACGCCTCGTTGACCTCGAACACGCCGATCTCGTCGATGCCCAGCCCGGCCCGCTTGAGCACCTTCGCCGTCGCCGGGATGGGACCGGTGAGCATCAGCACCGGGTCGGCGCCGATCACCGCGCCGGCGGTGTAGCGCACCAGCGGGGTCAGCCCGCGGCGGGCGGCCTCCTCTTCGGTCATCACCAAAAGCGCTGCGGCACCGTCGGATATCTGCGAGGAGTTGCCGGCGTGGATCAGCCCTTCGTCGCGGAACGCCGGCTTGAGCCCGGCCAGCTTCTCGGGCGTGGTGCCGCGGCGGATGCCCTCGTCGGCGTCCACGACGCCGGCATCGGTGGCGACCGGCACGATCTGATCGGCGAACGCCCCGGCGTCCTGCGCGGCGGCGGCCCGCTCATGCGAGCGCGCCGCGTACTCGTCGACTTTGGCTCGGTCGAAACCCCACTTCTCGCAGATCATCTCGGCACCGATGCCCTGGTTGAACTGGAATCCGTCATAGCGGGCAAGGGCTTTCGGCCCGTAGGGCTCTCCGGTGGCGCGCGCGGCCCCCAGCGGCACCCGGCTCATCACCTCCACCCCGCCGGCCACCACGATGTCCTGCTGACCCGACATCACCGCCTGCACCGCGAAGTCCAGCGCCTGCTGACTCGACCCGCAGGCCCGGTTGACAGTGGTGCCCGGGATGCTCTCCGGCCAGCCCGCGGCCAGCACCGCGTACCGGCCGATGTTGGACGACTGGTCGCCGACCTGCGAGACGCAGCCCCACACCACGTCGTCGACGACGTCCGGGTCGGTTTCGGTGCGATCCATCAGTTCGTTGAGCACGATCGCGGACAGGTCCGCGGCGTGGGTGCCGGCCAGGCCGCCGTTGCGTCTGCCGACGGGGGTGCGTACCGCGCCGACGATCACCGTTGCTCGCATCTGGTCTACTCCTTCGGTTTCGTCGGCCATCCGCCGGTGAAGCGCGGCGTGCGCTTCTCGGCGAATGCCGCGTAGGCCTCCGCGGCGTCGGTGCCCGCGAAATTGAGTATCTGGGAACGTGTTTCGCCTGCCAGCGCCTCGGCCAGGGTGGCATCGGCGCCCTGGTTGAGCAACGCCTTGGTCTGCGCCAGGGCCCGCGGCGGCCCGGCGGCCAGCCGGGTGGTCAGGTCGTCGACGAATCCGTCGAGCTCCTCGGCTCCCACCACCCAGGTCACCAGGTTCAGTGCCTGCGCTTCGGCGGCGTCGATGGTCTCGGCCAGCAGCGCCAGCCGCTTGGCCTGCTGCAGCCCGACGAGTTTGGGCAGCAGCCAGGACCCACCCAGGTCGATCGAGAGCCCGCGTTTGGAGAAGATCTGGCAGAACGTCGATTCCGGGGTCGCTACCACCAGGTCGCAGCCCAGCGCGAGGTTCCAGCCGGCGCCCACGGCCACGCCGTCGACCTTCGCGATGGTGGGGATCGTCAGCGCATGCAGGGCCAGTGCGACGTCGGAGAGCCGGCGCAGCTTCTCCACCGGGTGGGAGTCGTCTCCGGTGCCGATGTCCGCACCCGAGCAGAACGCACCGCCGGCGCCGGTGATCACCAGCACCCGCAGGTCCGGGTCGTCGGCGGCGTCGCGCAGCGCGTCGCGCAACTGCCGCCACAGCTCCGGGTTGATCGCGTTCTTGCGGGCGGGCCGGTTGAGGGTGAGCGTGCGCACCCCGCCGCGGTCAGCGCGCAGCAGGACGGGTTCGGCGCTCATCAGATCGCACCGCTGTCGCGCAGGCCGGCGATCTCGGCGTCGGTCAATCCCAGTTCGCCCAGCACCGCATCGGTGTGTTGGCCCAGGCCCGGCACCGCGCCCATCGGCGGGTCGTAGCCGGCGATCACCGGCGGCGGCAGCAGCGACGGGATCTGCCCGGCCGGGGTCTCGATATTGCGCCACCGATCGCGCTGCGCCAGTTGCGGATGCGCCAGCACGTCGCTGGGCAGGTTGTAGCGGGAGTTGCCGATTCCGGCCGCGTCGGCGGCGTCCTGGATGTGCGCCAGATCGTGTCGGGCGCACCACGCCGCGATCGCCTCGTCCAGGATCGCGCGATGCGCCACCCGGTCGGCGTTGCCGGCGAAGCGCGGGTCGTCGGCGAGGTCGTTGCGGCCCAGCAGTTCGCGGGCCAGCCGCTGCCACTCCCGGTCGTTGGTGGTGCCCAGCACCACGGTGTGCCCGTCGCCGGTCGCATATGCGCCGTAGGGGGCGACGGCCGGTGAACTCATGCCCAGCGGCTGCTGGTCGATGCCGGAGTGCCGCGCATAGGTCAGGTGGTAGCCCATCATCTCGGCCATGGTGTCGAACAGGCTCACGGTCACCGACGGCGCGGGTGCGCTGCGGTCACGGCCGATCAGCACCGCCATGATCGACAGCGCGGCGTACAGGCCACTGGTGACGTCGGCGACCGGCGGCCCGGGTTTGGCTGGGGCGCCGGGGTTTCCGGTCACCGAGCACACTCCGGACTCGGCCTGCACCAGCAGGTCGTAGGCCCGCTTGTGCGACAGCGGGCCGTCGGCCCCGTAGCCGTCGATCTCGAGGCTGATCACTTTCGGGTGCCGGCGCGCCATGTCGGCCGCCGACAGGCCCAGTCGCGCGGTGGCGCCGGGGGCCAGATTGGACACCAGCACGTCGGCGCGGTCCAGTAGCCGGTGCAGGATGTCTCGTCCCGCTTCGCTTTTCAGGTCCAGCGTCACCGATTCCTTGCCCCGGTTGACCCAGACGAAGTGTGCTGCCTGGCCAGCAACCACGTCGTCGTAGTAGCGGGCAAAGTCACCGCCGTCGGGGTTCTCGACCTTGATGACGCGCGCCCCGAAGTCCGCCAGTGCGCGGGTGCACATCGGGGCCGACACCGCCTGTTCCAGCGCCACCACCGTGACACCGGCCAGCGGTGCGGGCATCAATAGCTCCTCGGCAGGCCGAGGACGTGCGAGCCGAGGAAGTTCAGGATCATCTCCTGGCTGACCGGCGCGATCTTCATCAGCCGCGACTCACGGAAGAACCGGGAGATGTTGTACTCCTCCGAGTAGCCCATTCCCCCGTGGGTCTGCAGCGCCCGGTCGGCCGCGGCGAAACCGGCGTCCGCGCAGAGGTATTTGGCCATGTTGGCCTCACGCCCGCAGGACTTGCCGTTGTCGTAGAGCCAGGTGGCCTTGCGCAGGATCAACTCGGCGGCGTCCAGGCGGGCCAGTGAGTCGGCGAGCGGGAACGCGATGCCCTGGTTCATGCCGATCGGCCGGTCGAACACCACCCGCTCGTTGGCGTATTTGACCGCACGGTCCAGGGCGACCCGGCCGATGCCGAGGGCCTCGGCGGCGATCAGCATGCGCTCCGGGTTGAGCCCGTGCAGGATGTAGGAGAAGCCCTTGCCCTCTTCGCCGATCCGGTGTTCGGCCGGGACCCGCAGGTCGTCGATGAAGACCTCATTGGAGGACACCGCATTTCGGCCCATCTTGGGGATCGGCCTGATGTCGACGTGGTCGCGGTCGATGTCGGTGAGGAACAGGGTGAGCCCCTCGGTGGGTTTGCCCCCACGCCTCTCCACGTCGTCGCGGGACTCGGTGCGGGTCAGCAGGAGGATCTTCTCGGACTCGAGCGCTTTGGAGATCCAGACCTTGCGGCCGTTGACCACATAATCACTGCCGTCACGCTTGGCGAACGTGGTGATCCGTGACGTGTCAAGACCCGCAGTCGGTTCGGTGACGCCGAAGCACACATGCAGGTCACCACTGACTATGCGCGGCAGGGTTTCGGCTTTCATCTCGTCCGAGCCGAAGACCACGACCGGTTGCATGCCGAAGATCGACATGTGGATGGCGCTGGCGGCGTTCATGCCACCACCGGAACGTGCCACTTCCTCGGCCAGGATGGTGGCCTCGGTGATGCCCAGCCCGTGCCCGCCGAACTCCTCGGGGATGGTCATGCCCAGCCAGCCGCCGCCGGCGATGGCGTCGTAGAACTCCCGCGGGAATTCGTGCGCCTGGTCCTTGGCCATCCAGTAGTGATCGTCGAACTTCGCCGCGAGTTCGGCGACCGACCTCCGGATCAGTTCCTGGTCCTCGGTCAGCTCGAAGCTCATTCCGCCGGACATGCTCTCCTCCAGCCCATCAGCGCGTGGAAATTCATTAGGCGAAAACGAGAATAACATTCTCGTCTATTGGGTGCCCTCCGCGTACCAGGTACGGAATTCCGCGTAGTTGGGCATCTCCTCGGAGTTGGCCTTCGGATCGATGCAGACGTGGATCACCGAGGTCCCGCCGCGGGCGAAGGCTCGCTTGACCGCCGGCCCGATCTCGGCCTCATCCTCGACGAATTCGCCGTGGCAGCCCATGCCCTGCGCGATCGTGTCGAACCGGACGTTCTTGCTCCAGTGCACCCCCGGCTGCGGCGACGGCTGCTCGAAGGTCCGCTTGTACACCCCGACTTCCAGGCCCCATTGGTGGTCCACGCCGACCACGCAGACCAGCGGCAGGTTCAGCCGCGCCGCGGTCTCCAGCTCGGCGATGTGGAACAGGAACGCCGAGTCGCTGGTCAGCAGCATCACCGGCCGCTTGCCGCCTTCGGCCACCGAGGCTCCCACGGCATAGGGCAGCCCGGTGCCGAGGTGCCCGAAGTTCTGGTTCCACATCACGTCGTGCGGCTTGGCCTGCGAATAGGTCCACTGGAAGATGACGGTGGCGCCGCCGTCGCGGACCATGATGCCGTCCTCGGGGAACGCCTTGCTGGCCTCGACCACGTAGCGCGCCGGGTGCACCGGACTGCGGCCCGACGGCGCGGTGGCCGCCAGCTCGGCCAGCTGGTCGGCGTCCTGCTTGACCCACCGGGCCAGATCGGCCGACGCGGCGCGCGGGGTCTTCTTGAGGGCCTCGACCAACTGCGGGACCACCCCGCGCAGGTCACCCACCAGCGGCACGTCGATGGGCCGGTTCACCCCGATCGCCAGCGGGTCCTGCTCGACGTAGATCCACTTGCGGTCGGCGTTCTTGTCCGCCCAGTGCCGAGTCGTGCCGTAGTGCACCGGCTCGCCGAGCTCGGTGCCCAGCGCCACACAGACATCCGAGGCGGCGACGGCTTCGACGGCGGCGCTGGAGAACCCGTACGGGAAGGTGCGGTCCTCAAGCCCCGGGATGAACGCGGTGCCACCGGAGGTCTGGATCACCGGACAGGCCATCAGCTCGGCGAGCTCACGCACCGCCGATCCGGTGCGCGAGGTGTGCACTCCGTGGCCCACCAGCAGGATCGGGCTGGCGGCATTGCGGATGATCTCGACGGCTTGGGCCAGCTCGGCGGCCCCGGCGCGCTGATTCACCAGCCGGTAGCGGTGCGGCTCGGGCGGGCCGGCGACGTCGAGCTCTTCGAGGATCACCTGCGACGGGTATTCGATGTAGGCCGGCCCGGGGGTGCCCGACATGGCGCGGCGGATCGCCTCGTGCACGATCTCATCGGTCTGGTCGGCGTACTCGATGGACGCGCTGTACTTCACCGACGGCGCGAAAAGCTCTTCCTGGCGCACGAACTGGATACGGCCGCGCCGCACCCGGCGCTCGGTGATTCGGGCCCGCTGGCCACCCAGGAACACCACCGGGGAGTTCTCCACCTTCGCGCACATCATCGCCCCGGCGATGTTGGCCACCCCGGGGCCCAGCGTGCCGATGCACAGCCCGGGCCGCCCGGTCATCCGGGAGGCCGCCTCGGCCATGAACCCGGCGCTCTCCTCGTGGTGCGGCGCCACCACCGACCAGCCGCGCTGCTCGGCCTCGACGAACATGTGCACGAAGTTGGGGTCGGGGATGCCGAACAGCGTGTTGACGCCCTCGGCTTCGAACAGCTCCAGAATACGACGATAGACGGGTACACCCATGATCGAAACTCCTTGTTGTACTTACTGATATCGGTGAGCGAGCTTTCTGCGGTGCGCTGCCGGTGAACCGAACAGCGACCGGTTGAACGTGGCGCGTTTGAGGTAGACGTGGATGCCGCTCTCCCACGTGTAACCGATGCCGCCGTGCAGCTGCATCGCCTTGCCGACGACGTCGACGGCGGCACCGCAGGCGTAGGACTTGGCCATCGCCACAGCGGTGTCGGCGTCGGTGTCGGCCAGCACTGCGTCGATGGCCTCGCGGATCAAGGCGCGGGCCACCGAGTTCTTCACCAGCATGTCGGCGCAGGCGTGCTTGACAGCCTGGAAGGATCCGATGGGCCGGCCGAACTGGGTGCGGGTCTGCGCGTAGGACACCGTGGCTTTCAGCATCGCCTCGGCCAGCCCGAGGCTGTCGCAGGCCACCGCCAGCGCCGCCCGATTGCCCAGCGCCGCTGTTCGGTTGGCGGCCAGCACCGCATCGACCTCGACGCCGTCAGCGGTCACGGTGGCGACGCTGCGGGTCTCATCGAGCAGCGGCTGCGCGCTGACGGTCAGGTCATCGGCCACCACCACGACGTCGGCGCCGCCCGCGTCGGTGGCCGCCACCAGCAGCCGGTCCGCCCCCGCCGCGTCCGGCACGAAGTCGGCGCGTCCGGTCAGCCGGCCGTCGGCCGAGACGGTGAATTCACCCAGCACCGCGGTCGCGCGGATCGTGCCGTCGGCGATCCCGGCCAGCAGCGGGTCACGAACGGCGCTGTCGGCCACGGTGTTCAGCAAAGCGACGGACAGCACCGCGCCGCCGAGGTAGGGCGTGCTCGCCGCGGCCCGGCCCAGCTCCTCGCAGATCACTGCGACCTCGGCGAAGCCCGCCCCCGACCCGCCCAGCTCCTCGGGTACCTCCAGCCCAGCCCAGCCCGCCGCGACCAGCGTCGTCCAGTCCGCGCCCCGGGAAAGCACGTCGGCGGCGACGGCCCGCAGGTCGTCATGCAGCTCGGTGAATTCCGTTGCCATCAGGGCACACTCGGTTCTCGCGGTAGGCCCAGGCCGCGCTCGCCGATGATGGTGCGCTGGATCTCGCTGGAGCCGCCCGGGATGGTCCACTCCCAGGATCCGATGAAGTCCAGCACCCAGGCGCCGGACTCCCAGCCGCCCGACGCCGGTTTGGCCAGCACGGTGTGGGCGGCGGGCCCACCGATCTCGGCGCCGAAGTCGGTGACCCGTTGCAGCAGTTCGCTGTAGAACAGCTTCACGATCGAGGCGTCGGCCGGCCCGGCGCGGCCCGCCTCGACGTCATGCACCAGCTGTCGGCACATCGCCCGCAGCCCGGTGATCTCGATCTCCAACTGCGCCAGCCGATCCGCCACCACCGGGTCGTGTTTGGGGGCGGCCTGCACCAGCCGGCGAAAACCCGCGCCTCCCAGCCGCTCGGCCAGCTCCAGCATGGTCAGTCCGCGTTCGGCGCCCAGCGTCGCCTGCGCCACCTGCCATCCGGCGTTCTCCGCGCCGATCAGATTCGCCGCGGGGATCAGCACGTCGTCGAGGAAGATCTCGCAGAAATGGTCGTCGCCCACTGCGTTTCGGATCGGCCGCACCTGCACACCGGGGCTGGACATGTCCAGCAGGAAATACGAGATGCCCTTGCGCTTGGGGGCATCCGGGTCGGTACGGGCCAGCAGCAGGCACCATTGGGCGTGCCGGGCGCCGCTGGCCCAGAGCTTCTGGCCGTTGACCACATAGTCGTCGCCCACCCGGCGGGCGGTGGTACGCAGCGACGCCAGATCCGAGCCCGCTTCGGGTTCGGAGAAGCCCTGCACCCAGATCTCGCCGTCGCAGACCGCCGGCAGATGCCGCCGTTGCTGCTCCTGTGTGCCCGCGGCCAGCAGGGTGGCCGCCGCGTGGTGGATGCCGACGAACGCCAGCACCAGCCGGGGTGCGTCGTGGGCGGCCAATTCCTGGTACAGCACGGCCTGATCGGCCACCGACATGCCGCCGCCCCACTCCCGCGGCCAGTGCGGCACCGCGAAGCCGGCGCTGTGCAGGGTGGCGAACCAGCTCCGTTGGAAGGCGACGAACTCGGCTTCGCTCACCCCGGTCTGACTGCGGCGCCAGTCGGCGGGAATGTTCTCGCGACACCACTGGCGTACGTGGCCGCGGAAGTCCTCGGTCATGTTCTGCTCGCCCGGTTCTTGACGGCCAAGAGCCGGCGGCGGTGTTCGTCGGTCTTCATGGTGGCGACCTCGGCGGCGAACCCGGCCTGCAGCGGCCCGCCGAGAACCTGCGACAGGTACATGTTGACCACCCGCTTGGTGCCCTGCAGCGCCTCCGGCGGCTGGGCGGCCAGCCGTTGCGCCAACTGCTGGGCTTGGGCGTGCAACTCCTCGGGCGCCACCGTCCGGCTGGCCAGCCCGAGCTCGACGGCGGTGGCGGCGTCGATCCGGTCGCCGGTGTAGAGGTATTCGCGCGACCGCAGGATCGGGGTGAGCAGCGGCCACAGTGCGGCCCCGCCGTCGCCGGCCACCAGCCCGACCGCCACGTGCGGGTCGGCGAAATAGGCTGTCTGCGAGATCAGCACGATGTCGCAGAGCAGGGCCACGCTGCAGCCCAGGCCGACGGCGGGGCCGTTGACGGCCGCGATGATCGGCAGGGGAAACCGCAGCATCTCCTCGACGATCTGGGCGCCCTCGCGGATGCTCTCGTCACGGGCCGCCTCGTCGTCGAGGAACGTCTCGATCCAGTTCAGGTCGCCGCCTGCGGAGAACGCCCGGCCCGCGCCGGTGAGCACCACGACCCGGGCCTGCTTGTCTGCGGCGATCTGACGCCACACGTTGGCCAGGCCCCAGTGCAGGTTGGCGTTGACACTGTTCAGTTCGGCGGGGCGGTTGATCGTGACCGTGCGAATCGGTCCGTCACCGGTGACGGTGATCTCCTGCGGCAGGTCGTATTTCATGCGTAGAGCCCCCTCAACCCGGCTCTCCCGGCGCGCTGCACCAGCAGATCTCGAGTGCGGGAGAGTCCCCACGGCAGTCGTCGCAGCGGTTGGCTGTAGCGCGACAGCCAGGACAGCACCGTCTCGTCGCAGAAGCCGACGGCACCATGCAGCTGGTGGCAGACCCGGAATACCACCTCGGCGGCCTCCAGTGCCGCGGCCCTTGTCGCGAGCGCGTCGTCGACCGCCTCGGGCCGCCCGGCCGCGATGCTCGCCAGGGCGTACTTGGCCAGCATCTCCAGTCCGGCCCGCTCCACCTCGGCGTCGGTCAGCTGGAACTGCACGCCCTGGAACCGCGACAGCGGCTGGCCGAACTGTTCGCGCAGCCGCACATGCTCCACGGTGAGATCCATTGCCCGGTCGAGCATTCCCAGCAGAGTCCAGGCCGGCAGTACCAGGCCGAGCGCGACATCGGCGGCGCCGTCGCCGGAGATGCCGGTCAACGTCAGATCGGCCACCAACGCCGGCCGGACCGCAGACTGCACCACCACCGCGCTGCGCGCCCCGCCCAGCGTGACCGCGACCCAGCGCTTGTCCAGCCCGGCCACCGCGGCGGCGGGGGCGTGCTCATCGATGATGATCAGCCCGTCGACATCCAGATCGGCCGGTGCTGCAAGGCATTCGGCGACCGGGTAGGGCACGCAGTGGTAGCCGGCGCTGCGGCACAGCGCCGCGGCCGCTTCGAGTTCGTCGGCGTCGGTGCGGGGCCGTAGATCGAATGCACCCAGTTGACGCAGGACCGGGCCCAGCAGGCCGTCGCGACCGGCGGGATCGGCGTCGGCACGGATCACCAGCTCGTCGCCGCCGGCCGCTTCGAATGCCCGCCGGGCGGATTGTCCGTATTCGATTGCATCCAAACCGAGTTCGAGGTTCATCGCGCCACCGCCAGCAGGGCACGGGACAGCAGGATGCGCTGCATCTCGATGCTACCGGAGGACACCGTCGCCGCCTGCGAGTAACGCCAGTGGTCGTCGACCTCGGCGCGGAACCACTGATCGTCGGCTTCGGCGGCGATCTCGGCCAGCACCTCGGCGCTCTCCTGGTCCAGTCGGGTGACCGCGATCCGGTAGGCGGCGGCATCACCGGGCGAGACCTGACCGCCGGCCTGCAGCGCCACCACCCGGTAGGCCATCAGCCGGGCCCGCCGGCAGTGCGTGAGCATGCGCATCCAGCGCGCCACCAGCTCGGCGGGCAGGGTGTCCCAGCGCTTCCCGAGTGCCTGCGGTGCTGCGGCCAGCAGGCGTTCGCAGCGCGCGTAGCGGGCGATCCCGACCCGCTCGAAGGCCATCACGTCGGCCACGATCGACCAGCCGGCGTCCACCTCGCCGAGCACGTCGGCGTCGGTGACCCGCAGGTCGTCGAAGAACACCTCGTTGAGGTGGTGCGGGCCCATCATGGTGCGGATCGGGCGGACGGTGATCGCCGGATTGTCCATCGGGACCAGGAATATGGTCAGGCCCTGCTGTTTTCGCTGGGCCCCGCCCTTGCCCACCCGGGTGGTGCGGGCCAGCAGGAAACACCACTGCGCCATGGTGGCGTAGGAGGTCCAGATCTTCTGACCGTTGATCAGCCAGCCGTCACCGTCGCGGCGGGCGAAGGTGCGCAGCGACGCCAGGTCCGAGCCGGCCTCGGGCTCGGAGAACCCCTGGCACCAGATCACCTCGCCGGCCGCGATCGGCGGCAGGTGGCGGCGTTGTTGCTCGGATGTGCCGTGCCGCATGATGATCGGCCCGACCCAGTTCACCCCCATGTATTGGGCGCCGCGCGGTTCGTGATGCGCCCACATCTCCTCGCGCACCACGGTCTGCTCCCACACCGACGCGTCCGCCCCGCCGAACTCCTGCGGCCAGGACAGGCAGAGCAGTTCGCGTTCGGCCAGTGTCCGGCAGAAGCGTTGTGCCGCAGCCAGGTCGGCGGGGTCGTCGGTGAACGCGCCCGGGAACTCCGACGGCAGCTCGGCCGCGATCAACTCCCGCAGCTGTCCGCGAAGTTCGTCGGCGCGCGCGCCCATCTCGAAATCCATGCTCACACCAGGCCCAGTTCGGTCAGCACCGCCGCGGTGTGGGCGCCCAGCTCCGGCGCCGGCCCACCGACCCGGCCGGGGGTCTGCGACATCCAGGTCGGCACCCCGGGGAAACGCACCGGGCCATGCGAGGTGTCAACGGTTTCGAACAGTCCGACGGCGTTGAGGTGCGGGTCGTCGAACAGGTCACCCGGGCTGTTCAGCGGGGCGGCCGGTATCTCCAGCTCCCGGAACAGCGTCAGCCACTCCTGCGTGCTGCGCCCCTTGATGGTCTGCGCCAACAGCCCGTAGACGGTGTCGATCTGGCGGGCCCGTTGCGCCAGGGTGGCGTACTGGTCGGACGCCCAGGACGGCTCGACGGCGGCGATGAAGGCGTTCCAGTGCTTGTCGTTGTAGATCAGTGCGGCGATCTGGCCGTCGCTGGTCTCATATGGGCGCCGGTTGGGTGCCACGGTGCGCGGGTAGACCGCCGGACCCAGCGGCGGGTCGAACATGGCGCCGTTGGCGTGTTCGACGAGCATGAACGAGGCCATGGTCTCGAACATCGCGACCTCGACCTCTTGGCCCTGCCCGGTGCGTTCCCGGTGGAACAGCGCCATCATCGTGGCGTAAAGCGCGGTCAGCCCGGCGATCTTGTCGGCCATGATGGTGCCCACGTAGTCGGCCCGGCCGGTGAGTTGTTGTTGCACGGCGGGCAGTCCGCATTCGGCCTGGATGGTGTCGTCGTAGGCCGGCCGGTCGCCGTCGGGACCGCGCCGGGAGTAGCCGTAGCAGTTGGTGTAGACGATGCCCGGGTTGAGCGCGGCCACGTCGTCGTAACCCAGGCCCAGTTTGGCGATCGCCTTGGCCCGCATGGAGTGGATGAACACGTCGGCGCGGGCGATCAGCGCCGCGATCGCCTCCTTGCCGGCATCGGTGCGCAGGTCCAGCACGACGCTGCGTTTGCCGCGGTTGACGTTGACGAACACCCCGCTCATGTCCGGGGCCGGGCCCGCGGAGATGTAGCGGGTGGCGTCACCCTCGGGTGGCTCGACCTTGACGACGTCGGCCCCCATGTCGGCCATGATCTGCGTGCAGTACGGCCCCATCACCATCGTCGTCAGGTCGACGACGGTCACGCCGCGCAGCGGTCCGGCCGCCGGGACCCCGACCGTGTTTTGTTCGGACAAAATACTCCGTTCTGCGTAGTGAAGAACACTATTCCGCAGTGCTTATTGGTGCGTCAAGGCTCGGGTACGCATCTGTCCCCACTATTGTCTGGACTAACGCATTCTTGATAGCGTCCGAAGTCATGGTCCCCCGCGAAGTGCTCGCCAGCCCCACGGTCGCGCCGGGCTGGCGGCTGGAACGCCTCACCGAACCGAGTCGGCTGTTCGGCGCCAACGGCCTGCGGACCGGTCCCGACGGCCGGGTCTACGTCGCCCAGGTGACCGGCAGCCAGATCAGCGCGCTGGACGTGCACACCGGCGAGCTCGCCGTGGTGAGCGCGCGCGGCGGCGACGTCGTGGCGCCCGACGACGTGGCGTTCGACGGCGCCGGCAACCTGTACGCCACCGAGGTGATGGATGGCCGGGTCAGCGTGCTCGACCCGTCCGGCGCCGGCCGCG
Organism: Mycobacterium zoologicum; assembly: GCF_020181635.2. NCBI lineage: Bacteria > Bacillati > Actinomycetota > Actinomycetes > Mycobacteriales > Mycobacteriaceae > Mycobacterium > Mycobacterium zoologicum. The sequence goes on from NZ_JAYJJS010000006.1 coordinate 30,266, forward strand.
TGCTGTGCGACGGCCTGCCGTGCGCCAACGGGATCACCGTGCACCGCTCATCTTCGGGAGATCACCTGTTCGTCGGGGAATGCCGCGACGGCGGGCGTTTGATGGAACTGGACCGGGCCACCGGCGCGCCGCGCATGCTCGCCGAGAACCTGCCGTCGCCCAACGCCATGGAGGTCGGACCGGACGGCCTACTGTACTTCCCGGTGATGACCGCCAACGAGATCTGGCGGATCGATCCGTTCGCCGATGACGCTGTGCCGCAACGGGTCATCGGTGATCTGGGGGTTCCCGACTCGGTCAAGTTCGACGTCGACGGCTGCATCGTCTCCACCCAGGCGGCCAGCGGCCAGGTGTTGCGCATCGACCCGCGCACCGGCGAGCGCACCGTGCTGGCGCAACTGACGCCGGGCCTGGACAACTGCACCTTCGCCGACGGCCGGCTGTTCGTCTCCAACTTCACCGGCGAGGTCACCGAGATCGCCGGCGGCACGACCACCGCAATACTGCCCGGCGGACTGAACTGGCCGCTGGACCTCACCGTCGACGGCGCCGGCAAGCTCTACGTCGCCGACGGCACCTACTTCTACGCGGTCGGCACCGGCGGCCGGCTCGAGACACTCGGAATGCTGTTCAGCCCAGGCTATCCCGGCTTCGTCCGTGGCGTGACCGCCGTCGGCCCCGGCGAATTCGTCGTCACCACGTCCGGCGGTCAGGTCAGCCGGTACGTCCCGGCGCGCTCGCACAGCGAGGTGCTCGCCGACGGCTTCGACCAGCTTTACGGCGTGGTGGTCGGTTCGGCCGGTGTGGTGGTCACCGAGTTCGGCACCGGCCGGGTGCTGGCGGTGCGCGGCGGGACGGTCGACGTGCTGGCGCAGGATCTGGCGCGTCCGATCGGGATCGCCCTGACCCAAGACGGCAGTTACCTGGTAGCCGAGTCCGGCGCCGGACGGGTGGTGCGCATCGGGACCGGCGGCGCAGGCAGCACCGAGACGGTGGTCGACGACCTGGTGCGGCCCCAAGGCCTGCTGCTGGCCGACCGCACGCTCTACATCGTGGACGCCGGCGCCCGCCAGGTGTTGGCCGTCGACCTTGAAACCGGTGCGCGGCAGGTGATCGCCGACGGGCTGCCGATCGGGCCGCCGCCGAGCGTCACACCCAAACCACTGCGGGGCATGCCACCGTTCTCCGGTCCCCAGGGTCCGTTCCCCGGCATCGCCCGTGGCCGCGACGGCACCCTGTACGTCTCGGCCGACGGCGACGGCAGCGTACTGGCCCTACGGCCGGCCCGATCGTGACCGACCACCGCTACCTGCGCGTCGCGCGGGAGCTGCGCAAGGAGATCGCCGAAGGGGTGTATCCGGTCGGCTCGCAGCTGCCCACCGAACACGAACTGTGCGACCGGTTCTCGGTCAGCCGCTACACCGTCCGCGAAGCACTGCGGCGGCTGCGCGAGGACAACCTGGTGGTCTCGCGGCCCCGGGCGGGCACCGTGGTGGTTCCCCGCACCGCGACGAGCTGCTACGCCCAGGACGTGGTGTCGATTAACGACCTGGTCGCGTTTGCCGCCGGTTCGTCATTCGAGATCGACTCCAACGCCATGGTCACCGTCGACGAGGAGATCGCCGCCCGCACCGGCCTGCCGATGGGCGCCGAATGGCTTGCGGTGCGCGGTATTCGACGCGTCGATGGCCAGGACACGCCGATCTGCCGCACCGAGTACTACATCAACCGGACGTTCGCCGGCGTGGGCCGGCTGCTGCAGCGGCATTCCGGCCCGATCTTTCCGCTGATCGAGGACGTGTTCGGGGTCAGCGTCGTCGAGGTGCGCCAGCACATCCGCGCGGTGATCGTCGGCCCGGAACTGGCCGAGGCGCTGCGTGTCGGACCCGGCACCGCAGCCCTGCAGATGCAGCGCACCTACACCACCTCCGAGGACGAGGTCGCCCAGGTCACGGTGAACACCCATGCCGGTGACGACTACCGGTATTCGATGACGCTGCACCGGGTCAGCGGCCCGTGACGACGCTGGCCGATGCCCTGGCGCGGGCCGCCGAACAAACCCCCGACCGGGTTCTTGTGGTGGACGGCGAGATCCGGCTGACCTGCCGGGATCTGCAGACCCGCGCGACGGCGCTGGCGAAGACGATGCTGGCGAGAATGCCGACCGGCAGCGTGGTGTCGTTCATGCTGCCCAACTGGCACGAGGCCGCCGTCGTCTACCTGGCCGCGACACTGTCCGGGATGGTGGTCAACCCGATCCTGCCGTCGCTGCGGGACGCCGAGCTGGAGTTCATCCTCGTCGACTCCCGCTCCCGAATGCTGTTCGCGCCGAGTGAATTCCGCGGCCACGACTACGCGGCCATGCTGGCCCGGGTCAGCGCCGCCCTGGTCGACCCGCCCGAGGTGGTGCTGGTGCGCGGCGATCCGGCCGGCTACGAAGGCTTGTTCGAGGGCGGCGATGACGCGGTTTTGCCGACACTGGACCCCGCTGCGGTTCGACTGTTGCTGTACACCTCGGGGACCACTGGCCAGGCGAAAGGCGTGCTGCACAGTCATAATTCGATTCACGCGTTGCTGGCCCAACTGGGCGAGCACTGGCTGATCGCGCCGGGCGACCGCTTTCTGGTGCCCTCCCCCATCGCGCATATCGGCGGATCGATCTACGCGTTCGAGGCGCCGCTGCTGCTCGGCACCACCGCGATACTGATGGACACCTGGGACGCCGATGAGGCGGTAGCGCTGATGCTCACCGAGAAGTGCACGCACATCGCCGGGGCGACACCGTTTCTGGCGCAACTGCTGGCCGCGGCCCGCCGCGCCGGAACCCGGCTGCCGGACCTGAAGGTATTCGTCTGCGGCGGCGCATCGGTTCCCGAATCGCTGATCCGCGAGGCCGCCGACTACTTCTCCAACGCCGCCGTCACCCGGGTGTACGGGTCCAGCGAGGTTCCGGTCACCACCATCGGCGCTCTCGGCCCCGATGAGCGCAGCTATGCCGCGCAGACCGACGGCCGGGCCGGGTTCGCCGACATCAAGCTGGTCGCCCACCCCGGCGCTCCCCCCGGCGAAGGCGAGGTCTGGGTGCGGGGGCCGCAGATGCTGGTGGGCTACCTGCACTCCGAGGGCCCGTGCTTCGACGGCGACGGCTATTTCGCCACCGGCGATCTGGGCCGCTGGGTCGACGGCGACTATCTGCTGATCACCGGCCGGCTCAAGGACGTGATCATCCGCAACGGGGAGAACATCTCCGCGCGCGAGGTCGAAGACATCCTGGCCGGCCATCCGGGCATCGCCGAGATCGCCGTCGTCGGGCTGCCCGATCCGCGCACCGGGGAGCGGGCCTGCGCGGTGATCGTCGCAGCCGCCGACACCGCACCCGACGTCGCCGAGCTGCGAGCCCTGCTGGCCGAGCGCGGGGTGGCGCGGTTCAAAGCCCCCGAGCAGGTGCTGGTCTGGGATGCACTGCCCAAGAACGACGCCGGCAAGGTCGTCAAACAACAGATCCGGGCGACTCTGATCGGAGGGACGTGACCATGCAGGTGGCGATTGTGACGGGCGCCAGCAGCGGCATCGGATTCGGCTGTGCCACAAAACTTGCCGAGGCCGGCATGGCGGTATTGGGCACCGGCCGCGATGAGCAGCGGCTGGCCGATCTGGCGGCTGCGGTGGGAGACCCCGATCGCGTCGCCACCCTGGCCGTGGACCTCACCGCCGACGACTCCCCGCAACGTATCGTCGACGCCGCGCTGTCCCGGTGGGGCAGGATCGACTACCTGATCAACAACGCCGGGGTCGGCAGCCCCAAGCCGCTGCACGAGACCGACGACGAATCCCTGGACCACTTCCTGAATCTGATGCTGCGCGCGCCGTTTCGGCTGACCCGGGAGGTGCTCGGCCACCTCGCGCCGGGTTCGGCGATCATCAACGTCACCTCCACCTTCGCGGTGGTCGGCGGCCTGCGCGGCGGGGCGTACTCGGCGGCCAAGGGCGGACTGACCGCGCTGACCACCCACATCGCCTGCCAGTACGGCGCGCAGGGCATCCGGTGCAATGCGGTGGCGCCGGGCGTCACGGTCACGCCGATGGTCGAAAAGCGCCTCGATGACCCACGGTTCCGCAAGATCAACACCGAGATGACGCCGGCTCCGCGGCTGGGCCGGGTGGAGGATATCGGCGGCACCGTCGCCTTCCTGTGTTCGGAGGCAGGCTCTTTCATCAACGGCCAGACCATCGTCGTCGACGGCGGCTGGAGCTCCACGAAATACCTCTCGGAGTTCGGGCTCGACTCCGACTGGGTTCAACGGTGAATCTGTTCACCAGCCTGGATCAGGCTGCGACCCGATTCGGCGAACAGGGCGCGGTCTATAGCGGCGAGCGCAGACTGCACACCTGGGGCGAACTGGCCGACCGCGCACGGCGATTGGCCGGTTCGCTGCGCGGGCAGGCACCCCCCGGCGCGCGGATCGCGATCGCCAGTGAGAACCGGCCCGAGATCGTCGAGCTGATGTTCGCCACCTGGGCCGCGCAGTGCGTGGTGGTGCCGCTCAACTACAAACTGCACCCGCGAGAGATGGCCCAGATTCTCGATGACGCCGGCGCGCGCATGGCGTTCGCCTCGCCGAAACTGGCACCGGGCCTGAGCTCCGCTACAGCAGTCGAAACCATCGGCAGCGCAACCTATCTGGACCGATTCAACGCCGCACCCGCCGCGCCACCAGAATCGGACCCGTCGCAGCCGGCGTGGCTGTTCTACACCAGCGGCACCACCGGACGCTCCAAGGGCGCAGTGCTGACCCACCGCAACCTGATGGCGATGACGCACGCGCACCTGGCCGACCTGGATGACCCCGACGAGCACTGCTCGCTGATCCACGGCGCCCCGATGTCGCACGGGTCCGGGCTCTACATCGCACCGTATGTGCTGCGCGGCGCCCGGCAGGTGGTGCCCGCATCGGGGGCGTTCGACGCGGGCGAGTTTCTCGATCTGTGCGATCACCATCCGGGCGCCACCGCGTTTCTGGCGCCGACCATGGTGGCCCGCCTGGTGGACACCGGACGGGCGTGCCCGGCGAACCTGCGCACGATCATCTACGGCGGCGGGCCGATGTACCTGGGCAACCTGAAGAAGGCGATGGCCGCGTTCGGGCCGGTGTTCGCCCAGCTCTACGGTCAGGGCGAGGCACCGATGACCATCACCGGCCTGACCCGCGCCGACCACAGCGGCGACGACGCCGTCCTGGCTTCGGTCGGCCGGGCGCGCACCGGAGTTCAGGTCGCGGTGCTGCGTGAGGACGGCAGCGTCGCACCGACCGGCGAAGTCGGCGAGATCGTCTGTCGCGGTGAGGTGGTGATGGCCGGCTACTGGAACAATCCCGCCGCCACCGCCGAGGCGCTGCGTGACGGCTGGCTGTTCACCGGCGACAAGGGCTCCTTCGACGACCGCGGTTACCTGACCCTGCGTGACCGGTCCAAGGACGTAGTCATCAGCGGCGGCAGCAACATCTATCCGCGCGAGGTCGAGGAGGCGTTGCTGTGCCACCCCGGCGTCGCAGAGGCGGCGGTGGTGGGCACCCCCGATCCGGAGTGGGGCGAGATCGTGGTCGCGTTCGTCGTCGGCAAGGTGTCCGCCGCTGAGCTGGACACCCATCTGCTCGAGCGCATCGCCCGGTTCAAGCGCCCGAAGCGCTACGAGTTCGTCGACGCGTTGCCTAAGAACAGCTACGGCAAGGTGCTCAAACGGGAGCTGCGCGAGCGGTTGGTCTGAACCCCGGCGGCGCATGCCCTAGTCGACGGTCCCTGGCGGCGCCACCCATTCCGTGGGCTGACCGGTGACGGCCGCTATCCGATCGAAGTCACGGTCGTAGTGCAGCACCACGAGTCGGGCGCGTTCGGCAGCCGCGGCGATGAGCAGATCACCGAGCTTCACCGCACGGTGCAGGCCTTCCGCGGCGAGCACCCCTTGCACCTCGAACGCTCGGTCCATGACCGCCTGATCGATGGTCGCCTGAGGCCAGAGTGACCGAGCTTGCCGGGTGCGTTTCCAGTCCAGCCCGTTGCGCGCGCTGACTCCTGCTTCGAGGTCGGTGACGGTGCATCGCGCCACCAGCCCGGCCTCCATCAGCGGGAGAAGTCGCTGCGCCACAGTCGGCTTGGTCACCCGAGCGACGGCGGAGGTGTCGCCGAGAAAATAGGCTCTTAGGCCCACGCAGACCTGCGCTGCTCGTCGGCGGCCAGCTCCGCACTGCCTGCTACCGCCTCAGGGTGGAGCAGGGCCTGACGGCGCTGAGCGAGCGCCAACACCTCCGCCAGGGCCTCGTTCACCGTCGCCTTGGCCGTCGACGTACCGAGCAGCAGCCGTACCTGCTCGAGCTTGTCGTCGTCGACGTCAATCAGCCGCTTCGTCATCCGTCAAGTATATCCAATGAAGGAGAAAAGGATATCCTCGATGAACTCTGCCCCTGACCTGTCAGTCGACCTTCGCCTTCATCTGCTCAAGGTCGACCAGCACCGGCCACCCGCACACCGACAGCGCGTTGCCGTGCCCGGTCTCGTGGATGTCGAAGGCGGTTTGGATCGCCGAGTGGAAGCCCTGCACATCGAGGGTCTGGTTGACCGCCCGCTTGGCCTGCCGCAGCGCGAATGACGGCATGGTGGCGATGTGCTCGGCCAGCCGGCGAGTCTCGCCGTCGAGCTCATCACGCGGCACCACCTTGTTGACCATCCCGGTCTGCTCGGCCTCCTGCGCGGTCATCGCCCGGCCGGTGAACAGCATCTCCTTGGCCTTGCGCGGCCCCAATTCCCAGGTGTGGCCGTGGTATTCGACGCCGCCGATCCCCATCAGCACCACCGGGTCGGAGAACTGGGCGTCATCGGAGGCGATGATCAGGTCGCACGGCCAGCACAGCATCAGCCCGCCGGAGATGCACCGGCCCTGCACCGAGGCGATGGAGGGCTTGGGCACGTTGCGCCACCGCAGGGTGTACTCCAGGTAGCGCTTGCATTCGTGTTTGTAGATGAATTCCAAGGTGATCTTGTCCGGCACCGGGCCACCACCCTTGAGGTCGTGGCCGGCCGAGAAGTGCTTGCCGTTGGCGCGTAGCACGATCACCGCGACGTCGTCGTCGTCGGCGGCGCGGGTCCAGGCCGCATCGAGCTCATCGAGCAGTTCGGCGTTCTGGGCGTTCGCCGCCTCGGGGCGGTTCAGGGTGATGGTCGCGATCTTCTCGGCAACCTCGTAGTCGATGTACATGGGCTTCCTTCACCTCGTGTGGGTCAGCTGTACGAGAAGACCGTTCTCATTCCTGGGAAGTTACCATCTTCCCCAACGGGATGGCAGAGCGCCGACGACCGGCCCCGGAATGGGGCAATTCTCCGGTAGGGTGCAGTGGTGTTCTCCCAAAAAGGCAACCGTCGGAGCTGCTGGTGAGCAACCCCGAAGAGGAACCGGTCTGGAAGCAGCGGGCGGTTGAGCGGTCGATCAAGACCGCGCGGCTGCGCGCCGCCCAGCGTGTTCAGCGGTTCCTGGACGCCGCCCAGTCCATCATCATCGAAAAGGGCAGCACCGACTTCACCGTCCAAGAGGTCGTCGAGCGCTCCCGGCAGTCGTTGCGCAGCTTCTACCTGCAGTTCAACGGCAAACACGAACTTCTGCTGGCGCTCTTCGAAGATGCACTGACCCGCACCGCCGACCAGATCCGCGCCGCCACCGAGAACAAGACGAGCCCGCTGGAACAGCTGAAGGTGGCCGTCGAGCTGCTCTTCGACCTGTCCCGGCCGGACCCGATCGCCAAACGGCCACTGTTCACCGACTTCGCGCCCCGGCTACTGGTCACCCACCCCACCGAGGTCCGGGTGGCGTTCACCCCGCTGCTCGGGATGCTCACCGAGTTGATGGAAGCCGCCGCCGAGGCCGGCGAGCTGCGACCGGGGGTCAACGCCCGGCGGATGGCGGCGATGACCATGCAGACCGTCATGTTCGTCGCGCAGTCCGCCGCCGACTCGGACGATCCGGCCGCGCGTCCGATCACCAGCGACGAGGTCTGGGACTTCTGCGCCCACGGCCTGGCCACCTGATTCCTCCCGTTTTTCCTCCCGCTTTTCCTCCCGCTTTTCCCGCGAGCGTGCAGAAAAGTACGCGACACGCCGGGTCGACGCGGACGGTTCTGCACGGTCGCGCCGGGGGTGGGTCCATAGCCGAGGCCATCCCGCGCTACCCAACACGCAGCGTCGTATGCTCTAATTGAGAACGTGATTTCCACAAAGCGCAGGGCACTGGCTCCCGACGTCACCAACTTCCCCGACGAGAACCCGGCCCTCATCGGCAGCCAGTGCGCCGACTGCGCGGCGACGGTCTGGCCCCGCCAGGACCACTGCCCGCGCTGCAGCGGCGGCCAGATGAGCGACCTGCTGCTGCCCCGTCAGGGCACGTTGGAGGCTTGGACCACCCAGGGCTTCGTCCCGAAGCTGCCCTACGCCGGCGGGGAGACCGCCGAGGGATTCACCCCGTTCGGCGTCGGCCTGATCCGGCTCGGCGATGTGGTGCAAGTAGAGGCCCGCCTGACCGAATCCGACCCCGCCAAGCTGAAATTCGGCATGCCCGTCGAGCTGACCATGGTGCCGTTCTACGTCGAGGACGACGGCACCGAAGTTGTCACCTGGGCTTTCCAGCCCGTCTGAAGGAGAACCGCGACATGACCGCAAACACCAACGATGTGGCGATCATCGGCGTCGGACTGCACCCGTTCGGCCGGTTCGACAAGTCCGCCATGCAGATGGGCGCCGAGGCGATCCACACCGCCCTGGCCGATGCCGGAATACAGTGGAGCGACATCCAATTCGGTGTCGGCGGCAGCTACGAGATCTCCAACCCGGACGCGGTGACGCGGCTGGTCGGGCTCACCGGCATTCCGTTCACCAACGTGTTCAACGCCTGCGCGACGGCGGCGACGGCCACCCAGGTCTGCGCCGACAACATCCGCTCCGGCAAGTACGACATCGGTATCGCGATCGGCATGGACAAGCACCCCCGCGGGGCGTTCACCGACGATCCGGCCAAGCTGGCGCTGCCGGCCTGGTACGCCGAGAACGGTCAGTTCGTCACCACCAAGTTCTTCGGCATGAAGGCCAACCGCTACCTGCACGACCACGGGATCTCGCAGCAGACGCTGGCCAAAGTGGCCGCCAAGAACTTCCGCAACGGCGCATTGAACCCGAATGCGTTCCGGCGCAAGCCGATGTCCGAAGACGCGATCTTGGGCTCGACGGTGCTGAATTATCCGCTGACCCAGTACATGTTCTGCGCGCCCGACGAGGGTGCCGCCGCGGTCATCATGTGCCGTGCGGACATCGCGCACCGCTACACCGACAAGCCGGTGTACCTCAAGGCCACCGAGATCCGCACCCGCACCTTCGGCGCCTATGAGGTGCACGGCACCTCGGCCCCGATCGAAGAAGACGTCGCGCCGACTGTCCATGCCGCCAAGGCTGCGTTCGAAATCGCCGGTGTGGCACCGGAAGACGTCGACGTGGTGCAGTTGCAGGACACCGACGCGGGCGCCGAGGTCATCCACATGGCCGAGTGCGGGTTCTGCGCCCACGGCGATCAGGAGAAGCTGCTGGCCGACGGGGCCACCGAGATCTCCGGGTCGCTGCCGGTCAACACCGACGGCGGGCTGATCGCCAACGGCGAGCCGATCGGGGCCTCCGGACTGCGGCAACTGCACGAGCTGGTGCTGCAACTGCGCGGCCAGGCCGGCGAGCGCCAGGTTCCGGGTGAGCCCAAGGTGGGCTTTGCGCAGGTCTACGGGGCGCCGGGCACGGCGTCGGCGACGATCGTCACGGTCTGAGCCGGCGCGCTCAGTCTTCCAGTTCCGGCGCCGGCCGGTAGGACGGCTCGTACCCCGCCACGCGGATCGGGCTGCCCACCAGCCGGAAATCGCCTGCCTGAACAACCATTTCGGGATGCTCGGCCAGCGCTTCGGGCAGGGTACGCACGGCGGCCGCGGGCACCCCGAGCGGCCGCAGCCGGCGCTCCCAACCGGCTGCGGTGTCGGCCGCGAGCGCCTCGGTCACCACGGCCAGCACCTCCTCGCGCCGGGCGACGCGTTCCTCCATGGTGGTGAAGCCCTGCAGGCCGGCCTCCACCGCGAAGGATTTCCAGAACCCGTCGTGGGTGACGAACAGTGCCAAGTACCCGTTGGCAGTCGGAAAGAGCTGCGCGGGAACGTAGTACGAGTGCGCGCCGTGGGCATAGCGTTGCGGCACCAAGCCGTCGTTGAGATACGCCGACGCCCGATAGTTCAGCTGGGACAACATCACGTCCAGCAGCGATACCTCCACCTGACCGCCGCGGCCACTGACGATCTGGGCCAGCAGTCCCAGCGCCGCCGTGAGCCCGGTGGAGTTGTCCGCCGAGGAGTAGCCCGGCAGCATTGGGGGCCCGGAAGGGTCGCCGGTCATGGCCGCCACCCCGGTGGCCGCCTGGATCACGTAGTCGAAGGCCGGCTCGTCCCCGCCGTCCAGGCCGAAGCCGGTCAGCGCCACACACACGATCCGCGGGTTGAAGCGCGACAGTGCGTCATAGGTCAGCCCCAGCCGGCGGATCACCGACGGTTTCATATTCACCAGCAGCGCATGGGATTCGGCCACCAGCTCGCCCAACCGGGCCTGCCCCTCCGGCGACCGGAGGTCCAGCTGAATGCTGGACTTGTTGCGGTTGAGGCTGGCGAAGTAGCTCGGGCCGACCTGCCGCGAGATCTCCCCACCCGGCGGCTCGATCTTGATGACCTCGGCCCCGAGATCGGCAAGCAGCATGGTGGCGTACGGCCCGGCCAGCATTACCCCCACTTCGAGGATGCGAATCCCCGACAGTGGTCCGCTCACCGAAACTCCTTGCCCAGCTCCGCGATCACCTCACGGGTCCGGTACTTCGACGCCACCAGCTCGTCACGGGTGTCGCCGATCGGCAGCAGCCGCACCGACAGGTCGGTGACCCCGGCGTCGGCGAACTGCCTGAATCGCTTGAGGATCGACTCCTCATCACCCGCCGCGCACAAGTCTCCCACATCGCGGGCCGAACCCCGGTCCAGCAGCCGCTGGTAGTTGGGCGAGGTCTCGGCCTCGGCCAGAATCCGATTCGCACGCTCCTTGGCGGCCTCGATCTCGCTGTTGGCGCACAACGTGACCGGGATACCGGCGACAATGCGCGGTGCGGGCTTGCCCGCCTCGGCGGCGGCCTTGTTGATCTTCGGCGCGATGTGCTCGGCGATGGCCTTCTCGTCGGCCATCCACAGCGACGTGCCGTCGGCGTGCTCACCGGCGATCTGCAGCATCACCGGACCGAGCGCGGCCACCAGCACCGGCATCGGCGAATCCGCGCCCAGCGCAGTGGGATTGTGCACGGTGAAGTGATCGTTCTCCACGTCAACGGGGCCGGGCCCCGACAGGGCGGCGCCCAGCACCTGCAGGTAGTCGCGGGTGTAGGCGGCCGGCTTGTCGTAGGGCAGGCCGAGCATGTCGCGGATGATCCAGTGGTGCGACGGCCCGACCCCCAGCGCCAGCCGGCCTCCCGAGATGGCGTTCACCGAAAGCGCTTGACGCGCAAGGGCGATCGGATGCTGGGCCTGCAACGGCACCACCGCGGTGCCGAGTTCGATCCGGGTCGAGTGCGAGGCCATCAGCGCGACCATGGTCAGCAGGTCGAAGTCGTCGGGCACCTGCGGCATCCACGCCGTCGACAGTCCCGCCGAGTCGGCCCACTCGATGTCGGAGATCAGCTTGGTGACCTTGCGGGCCATGTCGCCGCGCTCGGCCCCGATCATCACCCCCAACCGCATACCGTCACACCTCCGCTTTCGCGACGACCTGCCGGACGCCGGTCACCAAGTCGTCCAACGACGTTCCGGTGGGGAACACCGCCGCCGCACCCAGCGCGGTCAGCTTGGGCACGTCGGCCTGAGGGATGGTGCCGCCCACGACCACCGCGATGTCGGCGGCGTCGGCGGCGTGCAGCCCCTCGATGACGCGGGCGGTCAGGGCGACGTGCGCGCCGGAGAGGATGCTCAACCCGATCACCGCCACGTCCTCCTGCAGTGCGGTGGACACGATATCCTCCACCTTCTGCCGGATGCCGGTGTAGATGACCTCGAAGCCGGCGTCACGCAGGGTGCGGGCGACGATCTTGGCGCCCCGATCATGGCCGTCCAGACCGGGTTTGGCGACCAGCACCCGGGTCGGGGAAGAAGTAGTCATCTAAAACACCACCGGTTGTTGGAACTCGCCCCAGACCGCCTTGAGCGCCGAGACCATCTCACCCACCGTGCAGTAGGCGTTGGCGCAGTCGATCAGGGAATGCATCAGGTTGTCGTCGCCTTCGGCGGCACGCGACAGCGCGGCAAGTTTGGCGGCGACGTCGGCGTCGTCGCGTTCGGCCTTGACCCGGGCCAGCCGTTTGAGCTGGACGTCGCGCCCTTCGGCGTCGAGCTCGTAGGTGGCGATCTCCGGCGCCGGCTCGTCGGAGGTGAACTTGTTGACGCCGACGACGGGCCGCGCGCCGTCTTCGATCTCATGGTGGATCTTGAACGCCTCGTCGGCGATCAGCCCCTGCAGGTAGCCGTCTTCGATGGCGCGCACCATGCCGCCGTGGGCCTCGAGGTCCGCCATGATCTCGATGATGCGCTCCTCGGTGGCGTCGGTGAGCGCCTCGACGAAGTAGGAGCCGCCGAGCGGGTCGGCCACCCGGGTCACCCCGGTCTCATAGGCCAGGATCTGCTGGGTGCGCAGCGCCAGGGTGGCGGACTCCTCGCTGGGCAGCGCGAACGGCTCGTCCCAGGCTGCGGTGAACATCGACTGCACCCCGCCCAGCACTGCGGCCATCGACTCGTAGGCCACCCGCACCAGGTTGTTCTGGGCCTGCGGCGCGAACAGCGACGCCCCGCCGGCCACGCAACCGAACCGGAACATCGACGCCTTGTCGGCCTTGGCGCCGTAGCGTTCCCGCACGATGGTGGCCCAACGGCGCCGTCCCGCACGGTATTTGGCGACCTCCTCGAAGAAGTCGCCGTGGGTGTAGAAGAAGAACGACACCTGGGGCGCGAACTGCTCGATGCTCATCCGCCCGCGCGCCACCACGGTGTCGCAGTAGGTGACGCCGTCGGCGAGGGTGAACGCCATCTCCTGCACCGCGTTGGCGCCGGCGTCGCGGAAGTGTGCGCCGGCTACCGAGATCGCGTTGAACCGGGGTACCTCGGCGGCGCAGAACTCGATGGTGTCGGCGATCAACCGCAGCGACGGCTCCGGCGGCCAGATCCAGGTGCCGCGGGAGGCGTACTCCTTGAGGATGTCGTTCTGGATGGTGCCGGTGAGCTTGGCGCGCGGCACACCCTTGCGCTCGGCGACGGCCACGTAGAACGCCAGCAGGATGGCGGCGGTGCCGTTGATGGTGAAGCTGGTGCTGATCTTGTCCAGCGGGATGGAGTCGAACAGGATCTCGGCGTCGGCGAGGGTGTCGACGGCCACCCCGACCCGGCCGACCTCTTCACCGACCTCCGGGTCGTCGGAGTCGTAGCCGCACTGGGTGGGCAGGTCCAGGGCGACCGACAGTCCGGTGCCGCCCTGGTCGAGCAGGTAGCGGTAACGACGGTTGGATTCCTCGGCGGTGCCGAAGCCGGAGTACTGCCGAAACGTCCACAGCCGGCCGCGGTAGCCGGACTCGAAGTTGCCCCGGGTGAACGGATAGGTCCCCGGCGCCGGGGGTTCACCGCGCCGGTCATCCGGTCCGTACACCGGTTTCAGGGGTATCCCCGAGGAGGTCTGCACTGGATCGCTCATCAATGGATACGGTACTTCCAAAAAATGAGAATGCCAATACCACCGTGCCCTCCGAGTCGTCTCCGCACGGCGCGGGGTGATTATCCGGCCAGGTTGAAGTTGCCGCTGGCGCCGTAGACCGACAGCGACACCAGCAGCGTCACCGACACCACCACGATCAGCGACGTGCGCACCGCGTTGCCCACCGCCACCCCGACTCCCGCCGGGCCGCCGGCGGCGAAATAGCCGAAATAGGTGTGGATCAACAGGATCGTGATCGCCATCAGGAACGCCTGCAGGAACGACCAGAGCAGGTCGATCGGGTTCAGGAACGTCCGGAAGTAGTGGTCGTACAGGCCGGCCGACTGCCCGAACAGAAAGACCGTGGTGAACCGGCTGGCGATGAACGACAGGATCACCGCGATGGCGTACAGCGGGGTGATCGCGAACAGGCCCGCCACGATCCGGGTGCTGACCAGGTAGGCGATCGGGCGGATCGCCATGGACTCCAGTGCGTCGATCTCCTCGTTGATGCGCATCGCCCCGAGCTGCGCAGTCACCCCGGCGCCGAAGGTGGCGGCCAGCCCGATGCCGGCGACCACCGGCGCCGAGATCCGGACGTTGATGAACGCCGCCAGGAACCCGGTGAGCGCCTCGATGCCGATGTTGCCCAGCGAGCTGTAGCCCTGCACGGCCAGCGTGCCGCCGGCGGCCAGCGTCAGGAATCCGACGATCACCACGGTGCCGCCGATCATCGCCAGCGTTCCGGTGCCCATGCTGATCTCGGCGATCAGCCGGACCACCTCCCGGCGATACCGGGTCAGCGCAAACGGGGTGGTGCCGATCGCGCGGCCGTAGAACAGGGTGTGGTCGCCGATGCTCCCGAGCGCGGCTATCGGTCGCCGCAGCTGCCGGGTGACTCCCGGGTAGACGGCCGACAGGGCACGTAGCGCCACGGCTCAGCGCGCCGTCATCTTGATGCCGATCGCGGTGACGACCACGTTCACCACGAACAGCGACATGAAGGCGTAGACCACGGTCTCGTTCACCGCGTTGCCGACGGCCTTGGCGCCGCCGCCGGAGATGGTCAGGCCGCGGTAGCAGGCGACCATCCCGGCGATCAGGCCGAACAGGGCCGCCTTGATGCAGGAGATGATCAGCTCGGGCACGCCGGTGAGCAGGGTCAGCCCGGCCGCGAACGCGCCCGGGTTGACGTCTTGGACGAAGACGGAGAAGGCGTAGCCGCCGAGGATGCCGATGATCACCACCAGGCTGTTGAGCAGCAGCGCGACCAGCCCGGCGGCCAGCATCCGCGGCGTCACCAACCGCTGCACCGGGTTGATGCCGAGGACCTCCATGGCGTCGATCTCTTCGCGGATGGTGCGCGAGCCCAGGTCGGCGCACATCGCGGTGGCCCCGGCCCCGGCGACGATCAGCACCGTCACCATCGGCCCGACCTGGGTGACCGCACCGAACGCCGCCCCGGCGCCGGACAGGTCGGCCGCGCCGAGTTCGCGCAGCAGGATGTTCAGGATGAAGCTGACCAGCACCGTGAACGGGATCGCCACCAGCAGGGTGGGCGCCAGCGACACCCGGGCCACGAACCAGGACTGGTCCAGGAACTCGCGGAACTGAAACGGGCGCTGGAACAGGAATTTCACCGCGTCGACCGACATCGAGAACAGTCCGCCGACGGCTTCCATCGGCCCGGCGAGACGGCCCATGACCTCGTTCGGGGACCACCGGGCGACCAGGTCCCTCATCGCCATACGCGGGCTCCTCCGACCGATCCGTACTGATGCCAGAGGATACTAACCGATTCATCGATTCTGCGATATGTGCTTCTGATTTTTATGCACACTCATTCTCGCTTTAGAGCAATGAGCTCATTTATAATCGTCCGTCGATCCGCAACGCCGGATGCACCCACTCCGGTGACCGGCGCTCCTTGAACGCCCGAAAGCCCTCGACGGCCTCCGGCGCGCCCAGGCTGTTGCTCATCCCGATCCGGTCATACAGACCCAGGTAGGAATCCAGCGTCGCCTTGACCACCGCCCGCGCCGCCGGCGCGGTCCGGCAGCACTGGGCCAGCACGTCGTGCGCGGCGCCCAACAACTCGTCGTGCGGGACCACCCGCGCGATCATTCCCCACTCGAGTGCCTCCTGCGCGCCGAACGTGCGGCCGGTGAACATCAGATCTCGGGTGCGGACGGGGCCGACGACCCGCGCCAGCATCTGGCTGTAGTAGGTGTCGGCGATGCCGCGGAACAGCTCGGGCACCCGGAACGTGGCCCGGTCGCTGACCACGGCGACGTCGCTACACAGGGCGATCTGCAGCCCGCCGCCCTGGCACAGTCCGTTGACCGCCGAGACCACCGGCTTGACCGAGCTGCGCAGCGCGTCGAACGGGGTGACGTCCATCCCCAGCGCGGACCCGAAGGTGATCCAGTCATCCGCCCCGCCGCCGCCCATGTCGCCGCCGGGGGCGAACACGTCGCCGGTGCCGGTGATCAGCAGCCCGGCCAGGTCGGGGTCCTCATTGACCCGGCCGACGGCGTAGCGGATACCGAAGTACATCGCGGGCGTCATCGCGTTGCGGGCTTCGGGGCGGTCCAGCGTGCAGACCGCGATCGGGCCCTCCCGCCGAAACGTCAGGAACGGCGTGCCCAGCCAATCCCCCTCCGGTGGCCGCGGCGCTGCAGCGTTCATGTTCGGCAGACCTCTTCCACCAGCTCCAGCGTTTCCAGTTCGCGCACGGCCCGACAGGCGCGGCGCAGCATGGCCACGAACATGTCGTCGCCGCGGTCGGTTCCGCTGGCGAACACCAACCCGAGCGCACAGATCAGCGGTGCCTGTAGGACGCCGAATCGGTAGTCACGCCAACAGGTCTCCCGGTCGTAGCCGGTCACGCCATGACGCAGCAGCGCGGAGTGATAGGCGGTGACCAGATCGGCCTCGATCGCCGAACGCAGCTGTGGCTCCAGGCTGGTGGCGGTGAAGAAGGCCAGATCCCGGGCCGGCAGGCCGACGCCCAGCGTCTGCCAGTCGACGATCCAGATCCGGTCCCCGCCAGGACTGAACAGCATGTTGTCGAGCCGGTAGTCGCCGTGGATCAGCGCGAACCGGCCCAGCGGCGCCGACACCCAGGGGGTGATCACGTCCAGCGCGGCGGTCAGCGTCGCGCAATCGGCGTCGCCGAGTTTGTCCCCGAGGCGCTCCACGCATGTCGCCGCGCACATCCGGGCGATGTCGCCCATGCCCTTGGCGCCAGCCTCGTCGAGCTGGGTCATCGCCAGGCCGGGGAAGGTCAGCCAGCGGTCGTCGCACCAGGTCGGCGCGTGCAACCCGGCCAGTGCGGTCACCGCCAGATGGGCCTGCCGCTCGCCACAGCCGGCAATCTGATCACCCTGGACCGCGGGAGCGCAGTCGCCCAGAAGCAACGCGTATTCGGTTGCGTCCTCGTTGATCTCGCAGTGGTAGACCTGCGGGATCGGTATCGCGACCAGATCGGCGACCGACGAGTAGAACGCACATTCGCTGCGGTAGCCCAGCACCACCCGATCGCGTACGGCGTCGTCGCCGGCGGGCAGTTTGATCACGAAGGTCTCCGGCAGGCCGGCCGAACCGCCGGCATAGCTCGCCGACACCCGGTAGGTGGCCCCGGTCTGCCCGGTGCCCACCGGCGTCACCTCGACGGCGGTCACCTCGACCCCCAGGGCGCCCGAAAGCCACTCCCGCGTCACGTCCTGCGGATGCCGGGGGATCATCGGTCGCACTCCGGCGCAACGGAACTCATCGACCGATGCCCGACCGGGCAGTCACTTCCACCCACGCCCGGAGACGCTACAGTAAGAATTTCAGTATGGTCAACGAAAGGGCGTCGCAGATGACGAACAGCTGGCAGGAGACGCTGGAAGACCTGGACCGGCGGCGCCAGCGCACCCGTGGCATGGGCGGGCCCGAGCGGTTGGCCAAACACCGCGGGAAGGGCAAGCTCGACGCGCGCGCCCGGATCGCGCACCTGCTGGACCCGGGCACCTTCCGGGAGCTGGGGTCGATGGTCGGCGGCGAGATCCCGGCCGACGGGATCGTGGTGGGCTCCGGTCTGGTCAACGGCGCCCCGGTGATGGTCGGCGCCGAGGACTTCACCACGCTGGCGGGCAGCATCGGCCCCGGCGGCAACGCCAAGCGGTACCGCATCGCCGAACTGGCGCTGCGCGACAAGATCCCGCTGGTGATGTTGCTCGAAGGCGCCGGATTCCGGCCCACCGGTGAGCACTACGGCCGCACCCCGACCGACCTGATCGCCCAGGCGCAGTGTTCGGGCCGGGTGCCGACGGTCGCCGCGGTGCTGGGGCCGTCGGCCGGGCACGGCGCGCTGGTCGCGCCGGTCTGCGACTTCCGGATCATGAGCCCGCACGGCGCGATCTTCACCGCCGGGCCGCCGGTTGTCAAAGAGTCGACCGGCGAAGACATCACCAAGGAAGACCTGGGCGGCCCCGAGGTGGCCCTGCCCAGCGGCGTCATCCACAACATCGCCGACGACGACGCAGCCGTGCTCGACGACATCCGCCGGTACCTGGCCTACTTCCCGTCCAGCGCGTGGTCCTACCCCGCGGCGTTGCCCGCCGGGTCGGAGAGTGAGCCCCGGGCGACTCCCGAGCTGCTCGACATCGTCTCGCGGGACAACCGCCGGGTCTATGACATGCGTTCGGTGCTCGA
This sequence comes from Mycobacterium zoologicum, assembly GCF_020181635.2. Classification (NCBI taxonomy): domain Bacteria; kingdom Bacillati; phylum Actinomycetota; class Actinomycetes; order Mycobacteriales; family Mycobacteriaceae; genus Mycobacterium; species Mycobacterium zoologicum. Next base: position 48,794 of record NZ_JAYJJS010000006.1, read on the forward strand.
CGTCGTCTTCGACCGGCCGGACTGGTTCGAGGTGCAGCCGCGCTTCGGCCGGGCGATCATCTGCGCGCTGGCCCACCTGGGCGGGCACCCGGTGGCGGTGGTGGCCAACCAGCCGCAGGTGCTGGCCGGCTCGATCGACGCCGACGCCGCCGACAAGGCCGCCCACTTCATCCAGGTGGCCGACTCGTTCCACTTGCCGATCGTGTTCCTGACCGACAACCCCGGCATGCTGCCGGGCAGCCGCTCGGAGCGCACCGGGGTGCTGCGGGCCGGCGCCCGGATGTTCGCCGCCCAGACCGCGGCCAGCACCGTGAAACTGCATCTGACACTGCGCAAGGCCTACGGCTTCGGGTCCATGGTGATGTCACTGCTCGGCTTCGACAACCAGGTCGCCACATTCGCCTATCCGGGCGCGACGATGGGCGCGATGAGTGCGGCCGCACTCAGTTCCGCCTCGCACGCCGGTGAGGATCTGGCCGCCAAGCTGGCCGCCACCGAGTTGCAGGCGTCGTATCACTCCGCCTCGCAGCTGGGCTTCGACGAGCTGATCGACCCCCGCGAGACCCGCGACGTGCTGCTGTACGCGCTGCGGCGCGGGCTGCGCAGTCGTCAGGCGGCCGCCGAGCCGGTGCAGCGCACCGTCATCATGGCCTGATGAGTTCTCTGCGCGAGGCACTGTTGGGCGGCTGGGAGTTGTCGTCCTTCGAATCCCGTGACACCCAGACCGGCGCGGTGTCGTATCCGCTGGGCACCGCACCGCGCGGCCTGATCCTCTACACCGCGGACGGGTACATGTCCGCGCAACTGAACGGCGGCGACGACGCCGAGCTGGACGGCTACATAGCCTACGGCGGCCGGTTCGACGTCGACGAGGACACCGCGACCGTGCATCACCGGGTTAGTGTGTCGATACTGCCGGAGCTGCTGGCGGCGCCGCAGCTGCGGCAGGCCCGCGTCGACGGCGACCGGCTCACCCTGTCGGCGACCACCACGAATGACGGTGTGAAGAGCGACAATTCGCTGGTGTGGGTCAGATGTCGATGATCACTTTGCCGATGGCCTTGCGGTCGGCCACGTAGCGCAACGCTTGGGCGGTCTCGGCGAGCGGGAAGCGCGCACCGATGTACGGGCTGACCCTGCCGCTGGCGAACAGCTGCTGCAGTTCGGCGAGGTCGCGTTCGTTCTCCTGCGGGAAGTCGGTGGCGAAGGTGCGGATCTCCATGCCGACCACGGCGATCCCCTTGAGCATCACCAGGTTCAGCGGGATGGCCGGGATGGACCCGGCGGCGTAGCCGAGCGTGACGAACCGCCCGCCGCGGGCCAGGCCGCGCAGCGCCGGCTCTGCATACGGCCCACCCACCGGGTCGAGCACCGCCTGCGCGCCGTCGCCGGTGATCTCACGGATCCTGGTCTTGAGGTCTTCGCGCTCGTAGTCGATCACTGCTTCGGCGCCCCGTTCGGTGCACACCGCCAGCTTGTCCGGACTCGAGGCCGCGGCAAGCACTTTCGCCCCCAGCGCCACACCTAGATCGACCGCGGCCAGGCCAACACCACCGGCCGCGCCCAGCACCACCACCCAATCACCTTGGCGCACTTGGGCCACCGAGCGCAGTGCGTGATAGGCGGTGCGGTAGGTGACGCCGAAACCGGCGGCCGCCGCGTAGTCGATTCCATCGGGGATGGCGCTCACCGCCGCGGCGGGTACCAGCGCCTGCTCGGCGAACCCGCCCACGAATGACGCCCCCGCCACCCGGTCGCCCGGCGCGAACTCGACACCGTCGCCGACCGCGATCACGTCACCGGCGAGCTCGCTGCCCGGGGTGAACGGCGGCGGGATCTTCAGCTGGTACCTACCGTCGATCAGCAGCACGTCGGGGAAGTTCACCGCCGCCGCACGCACCCGCACCACCAGGGTGCCCGGTGCGGGCGTCGGGTCGGGAAGCTCTTTGAGCACAAGGCTTTCCGGCGGTCCGTACTGTTCGCAGACGATCGCGTGCATCAGGCTCCCAGTCCTCGTAGGCAGAATTGCACCAGGTGGTCGACGTCGGCACGCTTGGGTGCGGCGGCGCCGCCCAGGTAGCGGCGCATGGTCGCCAGCGTGGCGGTGAACACCACATCGGCATCCCGGTGCGGGTCCGAACTCCCCAGCGCCGCAACCGGTTCGGTGAGCAGATCGCGCAGTGGTGCCAGGATCTGGTCATCGGAGACCCCGGCCGTGCTCAGTTGGGTGCTGGCCGCTCGGCTCAGGCTCAACAGGTGCGGATCGGACACCTGCGCCACCGTACCCCGTATCCATCGGGCGATCTGAGCCGCGGGCGTGGATTCCTTGGCCAACTGGTGCGCCAGATAGGAGACGACGATTCCGACCCCGCGTTCCATCACCGCCTGGAACAGTTCGTCCTTGCCGGCGAAGTAGCGGTAGAACGCCTTGTTCGACGAGCCGGCCTCGGCGACGATGTCGCTGACCCGGGGCTCCTCGGGCGCGACCCGTGCCAGCACCGTCACCGCGGCCGACAGGATGCGCTCCACCTCGGCGGTGGCCAGTTGCTGGCGGTCGTCGAGCGCCCGGTGGACGGCGGCGTCGACCCTGTTCACGGCGAGCTCATGGCACCGCGGGGATCCGGTCGACCAGGTCGCCGTACTTGGCCCGGGCTGCCTCGATGCGGTTGTCCAGGAACTCGCTGGGCCACTCCGGGTCCTCGGCGTCGTAGCCCTTGAGCAGCAGCCGGGCCAGGTTCACCTTGTGCGCCTCGGTGGGGCCGTCGGCCAGCCCGAGCGCGACCCCGCCGAGCAGCACGTTCACCAGCGGTAGCTGCTCGGTCAAGCCCATCGCGCCGTGAACCTGAATGGCGCGCAGGCCGATCGACTTGAGCACCTGCGAGGCCAGGATCTTGCAGACCCCGATCTCGGCGCGGGCCGCCTCCTCGCCCGCGGTGTCGATCAGCCAGGCGGCGTGCAGCACCGTCAGCCGGAACGGGATCAGCTCGGCGTAGGAGTCAGCGATGAACTCCTGCACCAATTGCTTGTCGGCCAGTGAACTGCCTTGGGTGAAGCGGCTTTTGGCGCGGCGGGCCATCATGTCCACGGCGCGCTGGGCCACCCCGATGGACCGCATCGCGTGGTGCAGTCGCCCACCGGCGAGCCGGTTCTGCAGGATTGCGAAGCCCTGGCCGGGCTCACCGAGGATGGCCTCCGCCGGCACCCGCACGTCGTCGTAACGCACCAGCGAATGCCCGGCCTCGTGGTGCTGCGAGCCGACCAGGTGATGGGTGGCCTGGATATTCAGCCCGGGTGTGCCGGCTGGGATCAGGAACGTCGACGCCCCGCGGTGCACCGGCACGTCCGGGTCGGTGATCGCCACCACGATGAAGAACGACGCCACCGAGGCGTTGGAGGAGAAGTACTTTCGCCCGCTGATCACCCAGTGGTCGCCGTCGCGCACGGCTTTGGTGGTGAACACCCGCGGGTCGGCCCCGCCCTGCGGTTCGGTCATCGAGAAGCAGGAGAAGATCTCCCCGGACAGCAGGCCGGCCAGGTAGCTGTCCTTCTGAGCCTGGGTGCCGAACCGGGCCAGGATCTCGGCGTTGCCGGTGTCGGGGGCCTGGGTGCCGAACACGATCGGCGCCCAGCTGGACCGGCCCAGGATCTCGTTGATCAGCGTCAGCTTGACCGCGCCGAAACCCTGACCGCCCAGTTCGGGGCCCAGATGCGGTGCCCACAGCCCCTGTTCGCGCACCCGCTGCTTGAGCGGGTCCACAATCTTGCGGCGCTGGTCGTCCAGCGGCAGGTATTCGCAGCCCGGGAACAGCACCTCAAGCGGTTCGACCTCGTCGCGCACGAATGCCCGGATCCAGTCCAGCTTCTCCTGGAACTCCGGTTCGGTGGAGAAATCCCATGCCATGTCGAAATCCTCTCTTACGGAATGCCGCCGTCGGCCCGCAGGATCGAGCCGGTGGTGAAGCTGGACGCATCCGACATCAAAAACAGTGCGGCACCGATGATCTCGACTGGCTCTCCAGCCCGCTGCAACGCGTGGCCGCGGAACGGGTTGGCGTCGCCGAAGTTCCACGCCTTGGAGATGTCGGTCAGGAACGGCCCGGGCATCAAGGTGTTCACCCGCACCGTGGGGCCGAAGGCCTGAGCCAGCGCCTCGGTCATGGCGTTGAGCCCGGCCTTGGATGCGGCATAGGGGATGAACGACGGGTGCGGGCGCAGCGAACCGTGTGTGCTGACGTTGACGATCGACCCCCGCCCGGCGGCCAGCATCCGCTCACCGACCAACGCGGACAACCGAAACGGGCCCTTGAGGTTGAGGTTGACCACGGCGTCGAACATCTTCTCGGTGACGTCGGTCTGCTTGTCGTACACCGGCGACATGCCGGCGTTGTTGACCAGCACGTCAACCCGCCCGAACCGCTGATACACCGCGTCGACCAGTCCGTCGAGCTGATCCCAGCGCCCGACGTGCACCGCATAGGGCATGGCGCTGCGCCCGGTCTGCGCCTCGATCTCTGCGGCGGTCGCCTGACACGCCTCCAGCTTGCGGCTGGCGATCACCACGTCGGCGCCGCAGTGCGCGGCGGCCAGCGCCATCTCCCGGCCCAGCCCGCGGCTGCCACCGGTGACCAGCACCACCCGGTCGGTCAGGTCGAACAGCGCGTCGGCGTAACCCATCTCACGCTCGCTTCGCGGGTAGGGAGCGGGCGAGATCGGCGGCTGCGGCGATCAGCTGCGGGATCATCGGGCCCATCGCCGCCGCGACCGCCGGGTCGACCTTGTCACTGTTCACCGAGGCCGCGTACGTCTTCTCCAGCACGATCCCGAGCTTGAAGTTCGCCAGCACCAGGTAGTAGTCGATGTTCTCGGTGGAGCGCCCGCTCACCCGCTCGTAGTGCTCCAACAGCTCGGATCGGGTCGGCATCCCGGCCAGGTCGGCGTAATAGCCTTCGGTGCGCGGGTTTTCGCCGTCGTAGCCGAGCAGCGCCCAGGCCAGATCCAGCAGCGGATCACCGATGGTCGTCATCTCCCAGTCGATGATCGCGACCAGCTTCGCCGGGGCGCCGTGGCCGTACATCACGTTGGCGAACTGATAGTCGCCGTGCATGATGCCCGGGGTGTAGTGCGCCGGACGGTTGGCGCGCAGCCAGTCGGCGGCCTCGTCCAGGCCGGGCAGCTCGCGCACCCGGTAGTTGTTCAGGAAGGCCAGCCAGCGGTCGACCTGGCGCTCGTGGAATCCGTCCGGGCGGCCGAACCCGTCGAGGCCCTGGGCGCGCCAGTCCACCCGGCCCAGCCGTGCCGCGCCGTCCACCAACTCGAAGGCCAGACCGCGACGGGCATCCAGGTCGGTGTCGAACGGTGCCGGCCAGGCGTTGCCGGTGGAGTTCCAGCCGTGGACCTCGGCCATCACGTAGCAGGGCTGGCCCAGCACATCGCCGGCGTCGTCGGCGGCGATCAGCGCGGCATGCGGCACGTCGGTGCCGGCCAGCGCGCGCACCAGCCGGATCTCGCGGCGCAGGCCGTCGAGGCGGGCCGCGTCGGCGCGGGCGCCGGGCATCCGCAACACCATCGGCGCCCCGCGACCGGCCACCCGATAGAGCGCATTCTGCGAGCCGCCGGACAGCGGTTCCAGCCGCGGCATCTCGCCGTTGCCGGGGGCGCCGGCGGAGTCGAGCCAGCGGCCCAACGCGGCTTCATCGAGTCGTGATCCCTGCACATCCGCCATCGCCTGCACCTCCCGATCTCTGTATGGAGAATAGCGTTCTCCGGTCAATTGCGCGAGCGTGCACAAGCATCCGGTATTTCCCCAGGTCGGGGTCGACATTTGTGCACGCTCGACGAAGGGGGGGCGACGCGAGAGGGCGAAGGGGGGCGACGCGAGGGGGCGAAGGAGGCGACTCCCCTAGGTGGCGAGCACCTCGGAGATCGGGGCCCGCGCGGCGATCTTGGCGCGCATCGCCATCACCTTGCCGGGCCGGCCGCCGCCGACCACACCGGCCAGCACGCCGTCGCGCTCGTAGTAGGCCAGGAACTTGTGCCCATCGTCCTCGACCACGTGCACGGTGTCGCCTGCCCCCGGCTCACCCAGGCACTGGATCTTGACGTCGTACTGGTCACTCCAGAAGTACCCGGGCACCGCCACGTCGTGCAGAGACTCGCGGCCCAGCATGTTGGGCACCATCACCCGCACCTGGGTGACCACGTTGCTCCAATGCTCCACGCGCGACTGGTGCCCGTCATGACCACGCCAGAACGCGACGTCGCCGACGGCCCACACATCGGGTGCGCTGGTGCGCCCGATCGCATCGCAGAGCACGCCGTTTCCGACCTCGATGCCGCTGCCGTCCAGCCAGCCGGTCGCCGGTGTCGAACCCACACCGAGCACCACCAGATCGGCGGCCAGCTCCGAGCCGTCGTCGAGCACCACCGTCTCCACGCGCCCGTCGCCGCGGACCTCGGCGACTCCGACCCCGCAGCGCACGTCGACGCCGTTGGCCCGGTGCAGCCGCGCCACCATCTCACCGATCTGGGTGCCCAGCACCGCCGCCAACGGAGTCGGCTGAGGCTCGACGATCACCACGCCCACACCGAGCTTGCGCAGGCTGGCAGCCGCCTCGGACCCGATGAAACCGGCGCCGACCACCACGGCGCGACGCGCGGCGGCCGCGTCACCGCGCAGCAGCAAGCTGTCCTCGAAGGAGCGGACCACCCGGATACCGTCCAGGTCGCCGAGGCTCGGGATGCGCCGCGGCACCAGCCCGGTGGCGATGACGAGCTGGGCGTAGGCCAGGGTGCTGCCGTCGGCCAGCGTCACCGTGCGGGCCTCGGTGTCGACGCCACGGGCGCCACAGCCCAGGCGCAGGTCGATGTCGTGGGTGGCGTAGAACTCCGGCGGTTCCAGGGTGGTGTCGTCACGCTCGCCGCGCAGCACCTCTTTGGTCAGCGGCGGCCTGTCATAGGGCGGGCGGGTCTCATCGGAGACGATCGTGATGGGCCCGGAGTACTCCTCGCGTCGCAGCTCCTCGGCGGTACGCACGGCCGCCAGGCCGCCACCGACGATCACGATTCCGTGCTCGGGCACGTGGGTCCCCCTCGTTCTCCTGGTCGGGCAGAACGATCAGTATTTCAAAGCGCCCTTGTCGACCGGGATCTGCACACCCGACAGGACGCCGGAGCCCTCGCCGGCCAGCCAGGCCACCACGTCGGCAACCTGCTCGGATGAGATGAAACCGTTGGGGTGCAACGGCATCGGGGGGAACGCGTGCAGATAGTCGTTGTGCTCGCCGAAGATCTTGCCCATCAGCTCCGGCTCGATCATCGGGGTGTCCACCGAGTACGGGTGAATCGAGTTGACCCGGATCCCGTACTTGCCGGCCTCCAGCGCCAGGGTGTTGGTCAGAGCCACCAGGCCGTACTTGGACGCCGCATAGTGGCCGTTGCCGGGAGTGGCCTTCACCCCGGCCGAGGAGCTGACGATCACGATCGAGCCGCCGTTGCCGGCCTCGATCATCGCCGGCACCGTCGCACGGATGGTGCGCCAGGTACCGGTCAGGTTGACGTCGATGACGGTGTTCCACTGTTCGTCGGTGAGCTCCCACAGCCGGCCCCAGCTCAGCACGCCGGCGTTGGCCACCACGATGTCGAGCCGGCCGAACTGCTCGACGCCGTCGGCGACCAATGCGCTCAGCGCGGCGTCGTCGCGGATGTCGACGGAGCGGGCCAGCACCTTGCGGCCTTGAGCCTCGACCCCGCGTACCGTCTCGGCGAGGTCGTCGGGCGTGGCCGCCGGATAGCTGATGCACTCCGACACCGGCGCGCAGATGTCGGCGGCGATGATGTCGGCACCCTCGGCCGCCAGCCGGATGGCGTGCGCCCGGCCCTGACCGCGCGCCGCACCGGTCACCAACGCCACCTTGCCCTGCAAGCTCTGGTTTTCATTCACGCGACGAGGCTAGCAGCTCGGAACTGGAACGTGTTCTAGATCCCGGCGTTCCGGCCGAACCACACATCCGGCACAACAAAAACCCCCGGCCGATCGGCCGGGGGCTCTTGTCTGTCAGAACAGGTACTACTTGACGACCTTGGTCACCTGGCCGGCGCCGACGGTACGACCACCCTCACGGATGGCGAACCGCAGGCCCTCGTCCATGGCGACGGGCTGGATCAGCTTGACGGAGATGTCGGTGTTGTCACCGGGCATGACCATCTCGGTGCCCTCCGGCAGCGTCACCACACCGGTCACGTCGGTGGTGCGGAAGTAGAACTGCGGACGGTAGTTGTTGAAGAACGGCGTGTGGCGGCCGCCCTCGTCCTTGGACAGGATGTAGACCCGGCCCTCGAACTCGGTGTGCGGGGTGGTGGTGCCGGGCTTGACCACAACCTGGCCACGCTCGACGTCCTCACGCTTGATGCCACGCACCAGCAGACCGACGTTGTCGCCCGCCATGCCCTGGTCCAGCAGCTTGCGGAACATCTCCACACCGGTGACGGTGGTCTTGGTCGAGGTCGGGCGGATGCCGACGATCTCGACCTCTTCGTTGACGTTGATCACGCCACGCTCGACACGACCGGTCACCACGGTGCCACGACCGGTGATGGTGAACACGTCTTCCACCGGCATCAGGAACGGCTTGTCGGTCTCGCGGACCGGGTCCGGGATGGACTCGTCGACAGCGGTCATCAGGTCCTCGATGGACTTGACCCACTTCTCGTCGCCCTCGAGCGCCTTCAGAGCCGAGATCCGGATGACCGGAGCGTCCTCGTCGAACTCCTGGCTACCCAGCAGCTCACGGACCTCCATCTCGACGAGCTCGAGGAGCTCCTCGTCGTCGACCATGTCGGACTTGTTCAGCGCCACCAGGATGTAGGGCACACCCACCTGGCGGGCCAGCAGCACGTGCTCGCGGGTCTGCGGCATCGGGCCGTCGGTCGCGGCGACCACCAGGATCGCGCCGTCCATCTGGGCGGCACCGGTGATCATGTTCTTGATGTAGTCAGCGTGACCCGGGGCGTCCACGTGGGCGTAGTGACGCTTCTCGGTCTGGTACTCCACGTGGGAGATGTTGATCGTGATACCGCGCTGACGCTCTTCGGGAGCGTTGTCGATCTGGTCGAACGCCCGCGACTCGTTCAGGTCCGGGTACTTGTCGTGCAGAACCTTGGTGATCGCTGCCGTCGTGGTGGTCTTGCCGTGGTCAACGTGACCGATGGTCCCGATGTTGACGTGCGGCTTCGTCCGCTCGAACTTCGCCTTCGCCACTTCTTGTCCTCCTGGACTTGTTGGTGCTGGGTTACAGCAGGATTGATCTTTTTCGTTTGTGCCACCGTAGCGGCGCGGGTTTGTAGCTAGTTACTCGCCCGTTGCCTTCGCGATAATCTCCTTCGCCACCTGCGCCGGCACTTCAGCGTAGGAGTCGAACACCATGGAGTAGTTCGCCCGGCCCTGGGTCTTCGACCGGAGGTCGCCGACGTAGCCGAACATCTCCGACAACGGCACCTGCGCCTTGACGACGCGCGCACCGCTGCGCTCCTCCATGGCCTGGATCTGACCACGGCGGGAGTTCAGGTCGCCGATCACGTCGCCCATGTAGTCCTCGGGCGTGGTGACCTCGACGGCCATGATCGGTTCCAGGATCACCGGCTGCGCGGCGGCAGCAGCCTTCTTCAGCGCCTGCGAACCGGCTACCTTGAACGCCATCTCCGAGGAGTCGACGTCGTGGTAGGCGCCATCGGTCAGCGTGACCTTAATGTTGACCAGCGGGTAGCCGGCCAGGATGCCGTACTGCATGGCGTCCTGGGCGCCGGCGTCGACCGCCGGGATGTACTCGCGGGGCACGCGGCCACCGGTGACCTTGTTCTCGAACTCGTAGGTCGCGCCGTCCTCGCCGGTGAACGGCTCGATGTCGATGAGAACCTTCGCGAACTGGCCCGACCCACCGGTCTGCTTCTTGTGGGTGTACTCGACCTTCTCGACCTTTTTGCGGATGGTCTCCTTGTAGGCCACCTGCGGCTTGCCGACGTTGGCCTCGACCTTGAACTCGCGGCGCATCCGGTCCACCAGGATGTCCAGGTGCAGCTCGCCCATGCCGCCGATCACGGTCTGGCCGGTCTCCTGATCCAGGTGCACCTTGAAGGTGGGGTCCTCTTCGGCCAGCTTCTGGATGGCCAGACCCAGCTTCTCCTGGTCGCTCTTGGTCTTGGGCTCGATGGCGACCTCGATGACCGGCGCCGGGAACGTCATCGACTCCAGCACGATCTGGTTGGCCGGGTCGCACAGCGTGTCACCGGTGGTGGTGTCCTTCAAGCCGATCACCGCGTAGATGTGGCCGGCGGAGACCGACTCGACCGGGTTCTCCTTGTTGGAGTGCATCTGGAACAGCTTGCCGAGCCGCTCCTTCTTGCCCTTGGTGGAGTTGACCACCTGGGCACCGGACTCGACCTTGCCCGAGTACACCCGCACGTAGGTCAGCTTGCCGAAGAACGGGTGCACCGCGATCTTGAACGCCAGCGCGGCGAACGGCTCGTCGGTGCTGGGCTTGCGGCTGATGACCTCGTCCTCTTTGCCGGGCACGTGGCCCTGCACCGACTCGACGTCCAGCGGCGACGGCAGGTAGTCGACCACCGCGTCCAGCATCGGCTGGACACCCTTGTTCTTAAAGGCGCTGCCGCACAGCACCGGGTACAGCTCGGAGGTGACGGTCAGCTTGCGGATGCCGCCCTTGATCTCCTCGATCGAGAGCTCCTCGCCGCCGAGGTACTTCTCCAGCAGGGCCTCGTCGGTCTCGGCGACGGCCTCCAGCAGCGCGGTCCGGTACTCGTCGGCCTTGTCGGCCAGGTCGGACGGGATCTCGATGGTCTCGTAGGTCTCACCGAGCTTGGTCTCGCCGCGCCACACCTTGGCGTTCATCTCGACCAGGTCGACGATGCCCTCGAAGTCGTTCTCGGAGCCGATCGGCAGCTGGATCACCAGCGGACGGGCACCCAGGCGCTCCTCGATGGTGCGCACGGTGAAGTAGAAATCCGCACCCAGCTTGTCCATCTTGTTGACGAAGCAGATGCGCGGGACGTCGTACTTGTCGGCCTGGCGCCACACCTGCTCGGACTGCGGCTCGACACCCTCCTTGCCGTCGAACACGGCGACGGCGCCATCGAGCACTCGCAGGGACCGCTCCACCTCGACGGTGAAGTCGACGTGTCCCGGGGTGTCGATGATGTTGATCTGGTTCTTGTTCCAGAAGCAGGTCACCGCGGCGGAGGTGATGGTGATGCCGCGCTCCTGCTCCTGCTCCATCCAGTCGGTGGTGGAGGCGCCGTCGTGCGTCTCGCCGATCTTGTAGTTGACCCCGGTGTAATAGAGGATCCGCTCGGTCGTCGTCGTCTTACCGGCGTCGATGTGCGCCATGATGCCGATGTTGCGGACCTTGTTCAGGTCGGTGAGCACGTCCTGTGCCACAGCAGTCTTCCCACTCTTTGTCGTTACTTCAGTTGCTTGTTTGTAGCTGGTCCCGGCGGGTCAGGCCGGCGTGATCACCAGCGGTAGTGCGCGAAGGCCCGGTTCGCCTCGGCCATCTTGTGGGTGTCCTCGCGTCGCTTGACGGCGGCACCCAGGCCGTTGCTGGCGTCGAGGATCTCGTTGGCCAGGCGCTCGATCATGGTCTTCTCGCGGCGGGCCTTGGAGAAGCTCACCAGCCAGCGCAGCGCCAGCGTGGTGGAGCGGTCCGGCCGCACCTCGACGGGCACCTGGTAGGTGGCGCCACCGACGCGGCGGCTGCGGACCTCCAGGGCCGGCTTGACGTTGTCCAGCGCGCGCTTGAGCGTCACGACCGGGTCGGTACCGGTCTTGTCGCGCGCCTGCTCCAGCGCGCCGTAGACGATGCGCTCGGCCAGGGACTTCTTGCCGTCCATCAGGATCTTGTTGACCAGCTGGGTGACCAGCTGCGACCCGTAGACCGGGTCGGAAACCAGCGGACGCTTGGGAGCGGGACCCTTGCGCGGCATCAGCTCTTCTCCTTCTTCGCGCCGTAGCGGCTGCGGGCCTGCTTGCGGTTCTTGACTCCCTGGGTGTCCAGCGAGCCGCGGATGATCTTGTAGCGCACACCGGGGAGGTCCTTCACCCGGCCGCCACGCACCAGCACCATCGAGTGCTCCTGCAGGTTGTGACCCTCACCCGGGATGTAGGCGGTGACCTCGACCTGGCTGGTCAGCTTCACGCGGGCGACCTTACGAAGCGCCGAGTTCGGCTTCTTCGGGGTGGTGGTGTACACGCGGGTGCACACGCCTCGACGCTGCGGGCTGCCCTTGAGGGCCGCGGTCTTGACCTTGGCGACCTTGTCGCGGCGACCCTTGCGGACCAGCTGCTGAATGGTTGGCATCTACCGGCTTCCTGTATCGCTGTTCAAACTCTGTAAAACGTGCAGTCCTGTGCCCTACCGCTTATCCCGCGGTCGGGCGTGTCGCATGGGCCACTGCGGATTTCTCCGCTGCATAATGGACACGCGAATTGGGCCCGGCCGCGCGCGTTATGTCTCCAAACGCGCCTATGTGGCCAGGCACGAGCTACCACGATACCCGTCAGCACTCCGGCAGGTCAAAGCGCGGCCCCTGTATCCCCTGTGGCCCCTTCCGCCCGCTGGGTATCAGGCGGTACGGCCGTCCATGGCCGAGGCCAACCGGCGCACCATGTCGGCGAATACCGCCTCGGTGTCGACGTCGTCCATCACCCCGGTCATCTCCAGCAGCACGAAGCCGTGCATGGCCGCCCAGAACTCCAGGGCAGCGTGAAACGCCCGCTCCCCTTCGAGCCCGTAGGACATCAGCACCTCGATCACCGGGGCCGCGGCGCGGGTGGCCGCCGCCGTGTACTCCGGGTCGTCGCCGCCCAGCGGCATCCGGGTGAACGCCGAATAGCGGCCGGGGTGGTGGTGGGCGTAGCTGCGGTAGGCGCCGGCCATCACCAGCACCGCGTCGTCGCCGCTGCGACCCTTACCGACCTGGGTGAGCATCTCCAGCAGGTCGTCGATGACCCGCATCCGCATCGCTCGGCGCAGGTCGTTGAGACTGTGCACGTGGTTGTACAGCGACGGGCCCTTGGTGCCCAGCTGGGCGGCCAGCGCGTTGATGGTCAGTGCGTCCCAGCCCTCGCGGTCCAGGAAGTTCAGCGCGGCGTTGACGATGATCTCGCGGCTCAGCTTGACCGGCCGCGCCCCGGATTTTCCGTTGGCGCGTAGCCGCCCGCCCGCCGACGGCGGGTCTGATCGAGCTGGCATGGCGTACGCCCTTCGGATCGTGTGGTCCGGCTGGGGAACCGACGGGAGATCAGCACAGAACTCTAATCCACGGATAACCGGGGGAACCGCGGTACGGCCGAGCCGCCGCGACGTAAGCTTTGGCACCAGTTGGGACCGGCGAGAGGGGCCGAAGATGAAATCGACCGCACTGTGTGCAGCAATGCTGTGCGTCGGGGCCGGTTTGTTCGGTGCCGCCGAGGCGACCGCCGTGCCCGGCGACATCCACGTCTACGGGGTGCACGAGACCCGTTCGCTGGACTGCCAGGGCGGCACACTGTTCATCAACGGGGTGAACAACACCGTGTACGCCTTCGGGGACTGCTGGGCGGTGACCATGCAGGGTTCGCAGAACACCGTGATCGCCGAGAACATCGTCAACGACGTCACGGTGTACGGCTACGACCAGACCGTCTACTACCACAACGGCGACCCGTTCCTGTACGACCGCGGACGCGAGCTGGGGATGACCAACCGGCTCGCGCGCGTACCGGCGTGACCCACGGCCACACCCGAAATTCCTGGACGACCCTGCTCGCCGGTGTCACGCTGCTGGCACTGATCGCCGGTACGGCCGGCTGCGAATCCGAACCGCCGCACCGGTCGGCCCGGATCTCGAAGAACTATGACGGGCGATTCATCAACACGATCACCTACGACTCGTTCGGGACCACCTCGGAGCTGAACTGCGCCGACGGCAAGTCACTGAACGTGACCGGGTCCAACAACCGGCTGACGGTTCGTGGCCGCTGCGCGACGGTGACAGTCGCCGGTGCCGACAACCGGATCAGCGTCGACCGGGTGGAGACAGAGCTGACGATCAGCGGGATCAACAACTCGGTGGCCTACCGCAGCGGCGACCCGAAGCTGGACGACCGGGGTTCGGGCAACACCATCAGCGACCGGCGCTGATCAGGCTTCAAGTCCTGGCGCCGTGCCGGCCCGCGCCTTTGGCGAACCGGCCCGCACCTTTCAAGGCTTCTTCGGCTACCCGCTCGATGCTCTCGAATTCCTGTGCCATCGCATCGGTTTCGCTCATCCCCCACTGGTTCAGCGCCGAGAGCCGATCGGAGCGCAGGCAGCCCTGCGGCAGCTCGGCGAGCTCGGCAGCCAACTCCTCGGCAGCCCGGCGTGCGTCACCGCTGGGCACCACCCGATTGGCCAGTCCGATCGCTTGGGCCTCGGCGGCGTCCACCGCCCGCCCGGTCAGGATCATGTCCATGGCGCGACCGTGGCCGATCAGCCGGGGCAGTCGCACCGTTCCGCCGTCGATCAGCGGCACCCCCCAACGGCGGCAGAACACCCCGAAGACTGCGTCGGTCTCGACGACGCGCAGGTCGCACCAGAGCGCGAGCTCCAGTCCGCCGGCCACCGCGTAGCCGCTCACCGCGGCGATCACCGGTTTGGACAGCACCATCCTGGTGGGGCCCATCGGGCCGGGTCCGCTGCGGTGGGTCTGGTTGGAGTCGGCGGTCCCGAGCGCCTTGAGATCGGCTCCGGCACAGAAGGTTCCGTTGTCGCCCCAGAGCACGGCCACCGACGCGGTGTCGTCGCGGTCGAATTCGCCGAAGGCCTGATACAGCTTGGCCGCGGTCGGCCCGTCGACGGCGTTGCGCGCCTGCGGCCGGTTCAGGATCACGGTGGTGATCGCACCGCTGCGCTCCACCCGCACCGCATCTGTCATCTCTCCACCTGCCCCGCTTGGCGCCGCGACGTCAGCTCGGCGACGAATTCGGAGTACCGGTCACGCAGTCGCTGCCCGGGCCAATCCGCCGGGAGCAGCTCCGGCGGCAGCACCGGGTCGCGGCGCAGGTGCCGAACCATCGCGGCGGCGACCGCGAAGCGATCGGGAATGCCATCGGCATCGGCCATCACCTTGAGCAACCCGTGGCCGGTGTCGGCCCATTCGGTCAGATCCCACAGTGTGGCGGCGAGCTCGGCGGGGTGTTCATCGCGCGCGGTGAGCGTTCGGGTGTGCACGCTGAGCTCGGGGCCGAGCTCGACGGCGATGTTGTCCGGGCGCATCCAAATCCCTTCGCGCAGTTCGGCGAACCGCAGGGAAGTGAGTCCGGAGCGCAGCGCCGCGCGGGTCCTGGCATCACTGCCGATGCTGGTGACCACCACTGCGATCCAGTCGCCGTGCCAATCCCGCGTCGTCGGATTCAGCGCCTCGTCCTGCCGGCGCTGGCGATCGAGCAGACGCTCAGAGAGGCCGTAGCCGTCGGCGGAGCGGATCAGGTCACCCGCGGCGACCATCCGGGTCAGTGCCACCCGCATGGCGGTCTCCTTGACCAGCCCCGCTGTCAGCCTGAGCAATTCAGCCGGAGTCGCCGAGGCCGGGTGCGCTCCCAGCAACAGTGAGAGCACCACCGAACGTGCCGTCATCCGGTCCTGAACACCGTGCATGCCTATACCCCGGACGTGCTTCGCCCGTAGTCGCCGAACGGCTCGTCGCGGTGGCGGACCGCGTCGCGGAAGCCGTGCGCCACCGCGTCGGCGACGAACGCGTGCCCCTCCCGGGTGTGGCGGGCCACCCCGTCGAAGACGGTGCTGACCATCCGGCTGGTGGCCACCCCCTGTTGCAGCAGCGCGGTGTTCAACGCCAGCTTGGCCATGATGAGCTGGTTGACGGGCATCGCGGCGATGCGGGCCACCAGTCGCTCGGTGCGCTCCTCGAGGTCCGCCGGGCCGGGGGCCTCGATGGCCAGGCCCCATTCGGCGGCCTGCGCGCCGGTGATGCAATCTCCGGTCAGCAGAAGGCGTTTGGCGCGCTGGTCGCCGAGCCGGTGCGCCCACAACCCGGCGGCCGGCACTCCCCATACCCGGGTCGGCGGGTAGCCGATCTTGGCGTCGGAGGCCGCGATCACCTGGTCGGCGTGCAGCGCGATGTCGGTGCCGCCGGCCACGCAGTAGCCGTGGATCTTGACCACCGTCGGTTTGTCGGCGTGCATCAGCGCGGCGAACCCGCGGACGAACCGGCTCATCATCTGGTAGTCGACCATCGGATCCCAGGGCTGGTCCGGGCGATGGTTGGCGGCCTGGATTTTGCCGTCGAGCACGCTGCCGCGATAGTTCTCACCGCCCGCCGACGACGAGCCTTCGGCGTAGGCGCCCAGGTCGAAGCCCGCACAGAACCCCTCGCCGCGGCCCGACACCAGGATGACGTGCACGTTCGGGTCCAGGTCGGCGCGCTCCACCAGCGCCGACAGTTCCAGCGGGGTGTCGGCGGTGATCGCGTTACCGTGCTCGGGGCGGTTGAAGGTGATTCGGGCTATCCGGTCGGTGACCTCGTAGGTCATCGTGCGCAGATTATCGAACTCAACGGGCGCGATGTGGTGTCGCATGAAACCGCCTTTGCCTTAGCCCCTTTACGAGCCTTTCACCAAGGCACGCTCCAGGATCGGCCCGATATCCAGGCCCGTCGGGAGCGTACCGAACGCCCCGCCCGACTGTCCGCCGAAACGGGTGGCCAGGAAGGTTTCGGCGACGGCCGGGTGGCCGTGGCGCACCAGCAGCGCACCTTGCAGCGCCAGGCAGATGTCCTCGGCGATCTTGCGGGCCCGGTACTGCGCCGCGTCGAGGTCCCCGAGCTCGCTCAGCGTCGCCTTGAGGTTCGCCACGTGCGAGCCCAGCCGGCGGTCATCGGCTGCCGGGCCGGCCAGCTCGTCGAAGAGCACCGCCACCGAGTCGGGCTGGGTTGCCAACGCGCGCAACGTGTCCAGTGCGCTGACGTTGCCCGAGCCCTCCCAGATGCCCATCAACGGCGCCTCCCGGTACAGCCGCGGCATCAGCGAGTCCTCGATGTAACCGTTGCCGCCCAGGCATTCCATCGCCTCGGCGGCGTGCGGGGTAGCGCGCTTGCACACCCAGTACTTGGTAGCCGCCAGGCCGATCCGGCGCAGCAGGGCCTCCCGGTCATCACCCTGGACCGCGCGATCGGTGGCGCCGGCCATCCGCATGGTCACGATGGTGGCCGCTTCGGCCTCCACCGCCAGGTCGGCCAGCACGTTGCGCATCGCTGGTTGGTCGATCAAGTAGGCGCCGAAGGCCTTTCGGTGCTGGGCGTGGTAGGTGGCGCGGGCCAGGCCCATCCGCATGCTGGTGGCGCTACCCAGAGCGCAGTCCAGCCGGGTGAGGTTGACCATCTCGATGATGACCGAGACGCCGCGGCCCTCCTCGCCCACCAGCCAGGCGGTGGCCCCGTCATACTCGACCTCGCTGGAGGCGTTGGCGTGGTTGCCGAGCTTGTCCTTGAGCCGCTGCAGCCGCATCCGGTTGCGGGTGCCGTCCGGGAGAATCCTGGGCAAAAAGAAACAGCTCAGCCCGCCGGGCGCCTGGGCCAGCACCAGGAAGATGTCGCCCATCGGCGCGGAGGTGAACCATTTGTGCCCGGTCAGGGTGTAGCTGCCGTCACCGTTGGCCACCGCCTGGGTGGTTCCGGCCCGCACGTCGGAACCGCCCTGCTTCTCGGTCATCGACATGCCCGCGGTGAGGCCGGCCTTGTCCGCCGGGATCGCCAGCTCCGGGTCGTAGACCCGGCTGGTCAGCAGCGGCTCGTAGGTCTTGGACAGCTCCTGGTTATAGCGCAGCGCGGGGATCACCGCGTAGGTCATCGAGATCGGGCACATGTGGCCGGGTTCGGCGGTCCAGACGCCGGTCTGGGCGGCGCGCACCACGTGAGCACCCGGGCGCGGGTCGGCCCACGGCGCGGCGTGCAGCCCGTGCTCGATCGCGGTGCGCATCAGCTCGTGATAGCCCGGGTCGTACTCCACTTCGTCGATTCGATTTCCGACGATGTCGTGGGTGTGCAGGACGGGCCGGTTGCGATCGGCGAGCTCCGCCCAGCGCTGGGCCTGCTTCGATCCGGAGATGGCGCCGAGGTCGGTGACCTCGTCGACGCCCCACTGCCCACCCTCGCGGATCAGCGCCTCGATGAGCACCGGTGAGGTCGCCGGGTTGTAGCCCTGTAGGGGAGCGACTTGGTTGGTGACGATATGCGTGTCGGCCATGCCCGAGTATTACAGATTCGTCACATACGCACAAGACTCTGTAATTATTGATGTGGTCAAAATTGAAACGGCGGTCACGGTCCGAGGTCGGGAGGTTCCAGGCCGTGACCGCCGTAGCTTGTTGGGCTCTTCGGCGAGCTCAAGTAGTTTTAACACATCACCAACTAATTGTCATTCATCGGTGAGAGAATCAGTCGGTTTGGATGATCAGCAGACGATAACAGGGTGAACGGTCTCTGCTCGTCCGGCTCGGGAGGACGGCTCGATCAGCCGACGCGCTCCTTGAGGAATGCGATATCAGCCGCGCGGCCCTCCTCGGAGGTCTCGCAGATCACCGGGGCGCCGGCGGCTTTGACCACGGCCACCAGCAGGTCCGGGTCGATCTGGCCGGTGCCGAAGTTGGCGTGCCGGTCGCGGCCCGAGCCGGCCGCATCCTTGGAATCGTTGCAGTGCACCAGGTCGATGCGCCCGGTGATGGCCTTGATGCGCTGCACCGCGTCGGGCAGGGCCTCCCCGGCCGCCCAGGTGTGGCAGGTGTCCAGGCAGAACCCGACGCCGGTGTTGCCGATGTGGTCCCACAGCTTGGCGATGGTGTCGAAGTGCCGGGCCATCGCATGCTCACCGCCGGCGGTGTTCTCCAGATACACCGGGACCGTCGTCTCCAACTGATCCAGCGCCTTGCGCCAGCGGACGAACCCGGCCTGCGGGTCGGAGTCGTCGGCGGTGACGTGCCCGCCGTGCACGATCACGGCCTCCGCACCGATGTCGGCGGCGGCGTCGCAGGTCTGCTGCAGCACGGTGCGCGACGGGATGCGCACCTTGTTGTTGGGCGAGGCGACGTTGATCAGGTACGGCGCGTGCACGTAGATCGGCAGCGCCGCCCGTCGCAGCTGCTCGGCGTCCTCGCGGGGTTTGGGCGGCTTCCAGCTCTGCGGGTTGCCGAGGAAGATCTGCACCACATCGGCGCCCTCGGCCTGCGCGGCGGCCAGCGGATCGGCCGGGCGCACATGGGATCCGATCAACACGGCCGTCAGCTTAGTTCCCAAGTGTGCACCGGCCGGTTGGTGTGCATGTGCGTGCAGTATCGCCGCAGCATCTCGGCCAGCGCGTCCGGCCGGCTCATCCCCCGGGCCTGCAACGCCGTGACCGTCGACACCTGCCACGCGGCGCCGTTTCGCCCGGTGGCGATCCGGCCCTCGATGATGCCGAGGAACCGGTCGGCCACCTCCGCGGCGACGCCCCAGTCAGCCAGGCCCCGGCGTGCCAACGGCAGCAGCTCCCGTCGGGTCAGTTCCCCCATGCCGACCTCGCCCAGGCCCGGCCAGTACAGCCGCGCGGCCATCCCGTGTCGGGCCGCCCGGCGAAAGTTGTCGTGAGCAGTCGCGAAGCCCAGCCGGGTCCACAGCGGGCGCTGCTCCCGAGCCAGGACGCGCAGCAGGCCGTAATAGAACAGCGCGTTGGCCAGCATGTCGGCGACCGTCGGTCCCGACGGCAGGACCCGGTTCTCCACCCGCAGGTGCGGCCGTCCGTCGACGACGTCGTAGACGGGGCGGTTCCACCGGTACACCGTCCCGTTGTGCAGACGCAGCTCGGAGAGCTGCGGGGTCCGTCCGCACGCCAGCTCGGCGACCGGGTTCTCGTCGGAGACTTCTGGCAGCAGCGACGGGAAGTAGCGCACGTTCTCCTCGAACAGGTCGAAGATCGAGTCGATCCACCGCTCCCCGAACCACACCCTGGGGCGGACCCCCTGCTTCTTGAGCTCCTCGGGCCGGGTGTCGGTGGATTGGGCGAACAACTCGACGCGGGTCTCCGCCCACAGCTGATGGCCGAAGAAGTACGGGGAGTTGGCGCCCAGCGCCAACTGCGGGCCGGCCAACGCCTGGGCGGCGTTCCAGTGGCCGGCGAACTCCTCCGGCGACACCTGAAGGTGCAGCTGCATACTGGTGCACGCCGACTCCGGCGCGATCGACGCAGTCTGCAGTGTCAGCGGCTCGGGGCCGTCGATGTCGATGACGATGTCCTCACCGCGCGCGGCGACCACCGAATCGTTGAGCGCGGCATACCGGGCCGTGTCACTCATCCAGGCCCCGGTGAGGTGGTCGGGCATCAGAGTGGGCAGGATGCCGATCATCACGATCTGCGCACCGTTGCCGCGGGCCTTGGCGTCGGCGACGTTGAGGCTGGCGCGCAGGTCGGTCTCCAGCTCCAGGCCCCGACGCCCGGGCAGCGGACGCGGCTCAACGTTCAGTTCGATGTTGTAGGCCCCCAGCTCACGCTGGTACGCCGGATCGCCGATGGCGGCGAGTACTTGGGAATTCGCCATCGCCGGCTGGTAGTCCGCGTCGACCAGGTTGGTCTCGATCTCCATGCCGGTCAGCGGCGCCTCGCATTCGAAGCTGGACCGGGCCAGCATCGTCTCGAAAACATCCAGGCACTGCTGGACCTTGCGCCGGTAGCGCTGACGTTGGGTGTGGCTGTGGGCGGTGCGGTTCACCCTGTTCCCATACCCACCATGGTGGCTGCGCACGCCTGTGCCCGCTTCGAGTCGGAATCTCACGACGTGACGCGCCGCGAGTCTGTCGCCGGATTCCGACTCGGCGTCAACGAGAAGAGCCCCGGGCGCACCCGGGGCTCTTCTCGTCGTCGACTACCGGTAGTCGCTGTAGCCGTAGTCGTCCAGCGGAACGGCGGCACCGGTGGCGGCGCCGAAGTCCGGGCTGTAGTACTGATCCTCGTAGGACGGGATCGTGTACGCAGCGGCCCGGGCCTCCTCGGTCGGCTGCACCGCGATGTTGCGGTAGCGGTTGATCCCGGTACCGGCCGGGATCAGCTTTCCGATGATCACGTTCTCCTTCAGACCCTGCAGCTTGTCGCTGCGGCAGTTAATCGCCGCATCGGTCAGCACGCGGGTGGTCTCCTGGAACGACGCCGCAGACAGCCACGAATCGGTGGCCAACGACGCCTTGGTGATACCCATCAGCACCGGACGGCCGGCAGCGGGCTCGCCGCCCTCGGCCACCACCCGACGGTTCTCCGTCTCGAACTCGGCACGCTCGGTGAGCGAACCGGGCAGGAACTCGGTGGCACCGGAGTCGATGATCGTGACCCGGCGCAGCATCTGCCGGACAATGACCTCGATGTGCTTGTCGTGGATCGACACACCCTGAGCCCGGTAGACCTGCTGGACCTCCTTGACGAGGTGGATCTGCACCTCGCGGGGGCCCTGGACTCGCAGCACCTCGTGCGGGTCGGCGGAGCCCTCCATGAGCTGCTGGCCGACCTCGACGTGGTCGCCGTCGGAGAGCAGTCGCTCGGAGCCGTCCTCGTGCTTGAACACCCGCAGGCGCTGACGCTTGGGCAGCTTGTCGTAGACCACTTCCTCGCCGCCGTCGTCCGGAACGATGGTGATCTTGTAGAACTTGTCGCCCTCTTCGAGGCGGACCCGTCCGGCGACGTCGGCGATCGGCGCCTTGCCGCGCGGGATCCGGGCCTCGAACAGCTCCTGCACACGCGGCAGACCACCGGTGATGTCGTCACCGACGCCACCCTGGTGGAAGGTACGCATGGTCAGCTGGGTACCGGGTTCACCGATGGACTGGGCGGCGACGATGCCGACGGCCTCGCCGATGTCGACCAGCTTGCCGGTGGCCATCGACCGGCCGTAGCAGGTGGCGCAGACGCCGGTTCCGGTGGCGCAGGTCAGCACCGAGCGCACCTTCACCTGCGAGATGCCCGCACCCAGCAGCGCCTCGATCGACGGGTCGCCCAAGTCGTGGCCGCGCTCGACGACCACGTTGCCCTTGGCGTCCGCCGCGTCGACCGCCAAAGTGCGGGCGTACGCCGAGGTCTCGATGAACGGGTCGCGGATCAGCGAACCGTCGGCTGCCACCTCGGCGAGCTCCACCATGATGCCGCGCTCGGTGCCGCAGTCGTGCTCGCGCACGATCACGTCCTGCGACACGTCCACCAGACGACGGGTCAGGTAACCCGAGTCGGCGGTACGCAACGCGGTGTCCGCCAGGCCCTTTCGAGCACCGTGGGTGTTGATGAAGTACTCCAGCACGGTCAGGCCCTCACGGAACGAGGACTTGATCGGGCGCGGGATGAACTCACCCTTGGGGTTGGTCACCAGACCCTTCATGCCGGCCAGCGTCCGGGTCTGGGTGAAGTTACCCGTCGCACCGGAGTCGACGATCGTGATGATCGGGTTGTCGGCCGGGTAGTGGTCACGCAGCGCCTGACCCACTTCCTCGGTGGCTTCCTTCCAGATCTCCACCAGTGCCTCGTTGCGCTCGTCATGGTTGAGAGCACCACGCTGGAACTGCTTTTCGACCTTGTCGGCGCGATCCTCGTAGGAGTCCAGGATCTCCTTCTTGCGCGGCGGCACCAGCACGTCGGCCATCGAGACCGTGACACCCGAACGGGTGGCCCAGTGGAAGCCGGCGTCCTTGAGCTTGTCCACGGTCTGGGCGACCACGATCATCGGATAGCGCTCGGCCAGGTCGTTGATGATGACGGCCTGAACCTTCTTGTGCATCTGCTTGTTGACGAACGGGTACCCGGTCGGCAGCAGCTCGTTGAACAGCACCCGGCCCAGCGTGGTCTCGGCCATCCAGGCATCACCCGGACGCCAGCCGTTGAGACCGAACAGCTCGGTCTCGATCTCGGCCGGCGGACGCAGCTGGTCCAGACGCACCTTGATCTTGGCCCGCACGCTCAGCGCACCGCGGTCCACGGCCATGATCGCCTCAGCCGGCGAGGCGTACACGCCGTGCTCCGGGCGGTCCTTGGCGGCGGGGGTGTATTCGCCTGTGTCACCGTCGATCTCGGTGGTCAGGTAGTACAGACCGGTCACCATGTCCAGACGCGGCATGGCCAGCGGGCGACCCGAGGCCGGCGACAGGATGTTGTTGCTCGACAGCATCAGGATGCGGGCCTCGGCCTGCGCCTCCGCGCTAAGCGGAAGGTGCACGGCCATCTGGTCACCGTCGAAGTCGGCGTTGAAGGCCTCACACACCAGCGGGTGCAGCTGAATGGCCTTGCCCTCCACCAGCTGCGGCTCGAAGGCCTGGATGCCCAGGCGGTGCAGGGTGGGTGCACGGTTGAGCAGCACCGGATGCTCGGCGATGACCTCTTCGAGGACGTCCCACACCTGGGGCCGCTGGCGCTCCACCATTCGCTTGGCGCTCTTGATGTTCTGCGCATGGTTCAAGTCCACCAGACGCTTCATCACGAACGGCTTGAACAGCTCCAGCGCCATCAACTTGGGCAGACCACACTGGTGCAGCTTGAGCTGCGGGCCGACCACGATCACCGAACGGCCGGAGTAGTCGACACGCTTGCCGAGCAGGTTCTGACGGAACCGGCCCTGCTTGCCCTTGAGCAGGTCGCTCAGCGACTTCAGCGGGCGGTTACCCGGACCGGTCACCGGCCGGCCGCGACGGCCGTTGTCGAACAGCGCGTCGACGGACTCCTGCAGCATCCGCTTCTCGTTGTTGACGATGATCTCGGGCGCACCCAGATCGATCAGTCGCTTCAACCGGTTGTTGCGGTTGATGACCCGGCGGTACAGGTCGTTGAGGTCGGACGTGGCGAACCGGCCACCGTCGAGCTGCACCATCGGGCGAAGCTCCGGCGGGATCACCGGCACCGCGTCGAGCACCATGCCCATCGGGGAGTTACCCGACATCTGGAACGCCGCGACCACCTTGAGGCGCTTGAGAGCACGAAGCTTCTTCTGCCCCTTGCCGTTCTTGATGGTGTCGCGCAGCGACTCGGCCTCGGCGTCGATGTCGAAGGTCTCGATCAGCTTCTGGATCGACTCGGCACCCATGGCACCGGTGAAGTACTCGCCGTAGCGGTCCACCAGTTCGCGGTACACGGTCTCGTCGATGATCAGCTGCTTGGGAGCCAGCTTGACGAAGGTGTCCCAGATGTTGTCCAGGCGGTCCAGCTCACGCTGGGCACGGTCGCGCAGCTGACGCATCTCGCGCTCGCCGCCGTCGCGGACCTTGCGCTTCACGTCGGCCTTGGCGCCCTCGGCCTCCAGCTCGGCCATGTCGGCCTCGAGCTTCTGGGCGCGGGCCTCCAGGTCGGCGTCGCGCTGGTCCTCGACGGCCTTCTTCTCGACGACCATCTCGGCTTCGAGCGTGGACAGCTCGTTGTGCCGCATCTCGGTGTCGACGGCGGTGATGACGTAGGCGGCGAAGTAGATGATCTTCTCGAGATCCTTCGGCGCCAGGTCGAGCAGGTAGCCCAACCGCGACGGCACGCCCTTGAAGTACCAGATGTGGGTGACCGGTGCGGCCAACTCGATGTGGCCCATCCGCTCACGACGCACCTTGGCGCGGGTCACCTCGACGCCACAGCGCTCACAGATGATGCCCTTGAAGCGCACGCGCTTGTACTTGCCGCAGTAGCACTCCCAGTCGCGAGTCGGTCCGAAGATCTTCTCGCAGAACAGGCCGTCCTTCTCGGGCTTGAGCGTGCGGTAGTTGATCGTTTCCGGCTTCTTGACCTCACCGTAGGACCATTGCCGGATGTCCTCCGCGGTGGCCAGGCCGATGCGGAGCTCATCGAAGAAGTTGACGTCGAGCACGTAACTCCCTTTCCCCTTGCGGGTTTAGTAGCTAGAAATTAAGCGAGGTCTTCCACCGAGGCGGATTCGTTGCGGGACAAGTTGATTCCCAGGTTGGCCGCAGCCCGCTCCAGGTCCTCGTCCTCGCCTTCGCGCAGCTCGATCGCCGCACCGTCCTTCGCCAGCACCTCGACGTTGAGGCACAGCGACTGCAGCTCTTTGAGCAGCACCTTGAAGGACTCCGGAATGCCCGGCTCGGGGATGTTCTCGCCCTTGACGATCGCCTCGTAGACCTTGACGCGCCCCACGGTGTCGTCGGACTTGATGGTGAGCAGCTCCTGCAGCGTGTACGCCGCGCCGTAGGCCTGCATCGCCCAGCACTCCATCTCACCGAACCGCTGGCCACCGAACTGCGCCTTACCGCCCAGCGGCTGCTGGGTGATCATCGAGTACGGGCCGGTGGAACGGGCGTGGATCTTGTCGTCCACCAGGTGGTGCAGCTTCATGATGTACATGTAGCCCACGGTCACCGGGTACGGGAACGGCTCACCGGAACGCCCGTCGAACAGCATGGCCTTGCCGTCGGCGTTGACCATGACGTCGCCGTCGCGGTTGGCCAGCGTCGAGGCCAGCAGGCCCTGCAGCTCGTTCTCCTGGGCACCGTCGAACACCGGGGTGGCGGTGCGGGTGTCGGGCCCTGCCGAGTACAGCTCCTCGGGCAGCTTGCCGGCCCAATCCGGTACTCCGCCTGCGACATTGATGTCCCAACCGGTCTTGGCGATCCAGCCCAGGTGGGTCTCCAGGATCTGACCGATGTTCATACGACGGGGCACACCGTGGGTGTTCAGGATGATGTCGACCGGGGTGCCGTCCGGCAGGAACGGCATGTCCTCGGCCGGCAGGATCTTGCCGATGACGCCCTTGTTGCCGTGGCGGCCGGCCAGTTTGTCACCGTCGGAGATCTTGCGCTTCTGCGCGACGTAGACGCGCACCAGCTCGTTGACCCCGGCAGGCAGCTCGTCGTCGTCCTCGCGGGAGAACACCCGGATGCCGATGACCTTGCCGGACTCGCCGTGCGGCACCTTCAGCGAGGTGTCGCGGACTTCGCGGGCCTTCTCGCCGAAGATCGCGCGCAGCAGCCGCTCCTCGGGAGTCAGCTCGGTCTCGCCCTTCGGCGTGACCTTGCCGACCAGGATGTCGCCGTCACGGACCTCGGCGCCGATGCGGACGATGCCGCGCTCGTCGAGGTCTGCCAGCACCTCATCGGAGACGTTCGGGATGTCCCGGGTGATCTCCTCGGCGCCCAGCTTGGTGTCGCGGGCGTCGATCTCGTGCTCCTCGATGTGGATCGAGGTCAGCGTGTCCTCCTCGACCAGCCTGTTGGACAGGATGATCGCGTCCTCGTAGTTGTGGCCCTCCCACGGCATGATCGCCACGAGCAGGTTCTTGCCCAGGGCCATCTCGCCGTTGTCGGTACACGGACCGTCCGCGATCACCTGGCCGGCCTCGACACGCTGGCCGGCGTCGACGATCGGACGCTGGTTGGCGCAGGTGCCGTGGTTGGACCGGTTGAACTTGCGCATCCGGTAGGTCGCCCGGGTGCCGTCATCGGCCATCACCGTGACGTAGTCGGCGGACACCTCCTCGATGACACCGGCCTTGTCGGCGACGATCACGTCGCCGGCGTCGATCGCTGCCCGCAGCTCCATGCCGGTGCCCACCAGCGGCGCCTCGCTGCGCACCAGCGGAACCGCCTGACGCTGCATGTTGGCACCCATCAGGGCACGGTTGGCGTCGTCGTGCTCCAGGAACGGGATCATGGCCGTGGCCACCGACACCATCTGGCGCGGCGAGACGTCCATGTAGTCGACCTCGGACGACGACACGTACTCGACCTCGCCGCCCTTACGACGAACCAGGACGCGGTCTTCGACGAACCGGCCGTTGTCATCGATCGGCGAGTTGGCCTGCGCCACGACGTGGCGGTCCTCCTCGTCGGCGGTCAGGTATTCGATGTCGTCGGTGACGACGCCGTCGACGACGTTGCGGTACGGCGTCTCGATGAAGCCGAACGGGTTGACCCGGGCGTACACCGACAGCGAACCGATCAGGCCGATGTTCGGGCCTTCCGGGGTCTCGATCGGACACATCCGGCCGTAGTGCGACGGGTGCACGTCGCGGACCTCCAGGCCGGCCCGCTCACGGGACAGACCACCCGGGCCCAGCGCCGACAGACGACGCTTGTGGGTCAGGCCCGACAGCGGGTTGTTCTGGTCCATGAACTGGGAGAGCTGGCTGGTGCCGAAGAACTCCTTGATGGCGGCGACCACCGGGCGGATGTTGATCAGGGTCTGCGGCGTGATGGCCTCGACGTCCTGGGTGGTCATCCGCTCGCGGACCACACGCTCCATCCGGGACAGTCCGACCCGGATCTGGTTCTGGATCAGCTCGCCCACCGTGCGCAGCCGGCGGTTGCCGAAGTGGTCGATGTCGTCGACCTCGACCGGCACCTCGACGCCGCCCGGCACCGTCATGGTGGTGGTGACGCCGTCCTGAGCGGCCTGGTGCAGCCGCACCAGGTACTCGATGGTGGCCACGATGTCCTCTTCGGTCAACGTGGTCGGCGCGGTACCGGCGGTGACAGGCGCCGTCGGCAGGCCCAGCTTCTTGTTGATCTTGTAGCGACCCACCCGGGCCAGGTCGTAGCGCTTCTCCTTGAAGAACAGGTTCTCCAGCAGGGTCTGCGCGGACTCCTTGGTGGGGGGCTCGCCCGGCCGCAGCTTGCGGTAGATGTCCAGCAGCGCCTCGTCGGGGCTGGCGGCGGTGTCCTTCTCCAGCGTCGACATCATGATCTCGGAGAAGCCGAAGCGCTCGCGGATCTGCTCGGAGGTCCAGCCCAGGGCCTTGAGCAGGATGGTGACCGGCTGGCGACGCTTGCGGTCGATACGGACACCGACCAGGTCGCGCTTGTCGACGTCGAACTCCAGCCAGGCGCCGCGGCCCGGGATCACCTTGACCGAGTGCAGCGTCTTCTCGGTGGACTTGTCGATGCTGGCGTCGAAGTACACACCCGGCGAACGCACCAGCTGGGACACCACGACACGCTCGGTGCCGTTGATGATGAAGGTGCCCTTCTCGGTCATCATCGGGAAGTCACCCATGAACACCGTCTGGCTCTTGATCTCACCGGTGTTGTTGTTGATGAACTCCGCGGTGACGAACAGCGGGGCCGCATACGTCATGTCCTTGTCGCGGCACTCTTCGACCGGCGCCTTGACCTCGTCGAACCGCGGGTCGGAGAACGACAGCGACATCGAGCCGGAGAAGTCCTCGATCGGCGACAGCTCTTCGAGCACCTCTTCGAGGCCACCCTTGGGTGCGTTGCCGGTCAGCGCGGTGACCTTCTCGCGCCATTCCGGCGCACCGATCAGGTACTGGAACGAATCGGTCTGCACATCCAGCAGACCCGGGACCTCCAGCGGTTCGCGCAGCTTGGCGAAGGAGACCCGCTCGGGGGCTCCGGGCACGGAACTGTTCGGGGAATTTTCGGAGGTAGTACCTGAAGCGTTCTTCTTGCTCTGGCGGGAGACTGCCAAGATGCGTCCTTCCAGCACCTAATGCGGCCAGCGGGTCCCGGCTCTCACCAGACCCCGTTCGCTGCGAAATATCGACCGTTGGTTCGGCTGGCGAACGCTCTAGTCCGGTCTCACGCACAGCCAAACCACGAGGTCACAACCTTGAACGAGACTCAAGGCTGGTACTGCGGTGTCGGGTGCGGGTAAGGGTGGGCAGGAGGAAGCCAGCGCAACGTCCAACAATAGCGCAGGCTCACGCATTCCTCAACACCGGCGTCCCGGGCCCCTATAGGCGCTGGCTGGCTTCTGCCGGAGCCCCGTGGGAACGTTGTTGACCAGATTGGACCGTTTAGGTCCGTCCGTCAAGAGCCGACACGGGACAGTCGGGCAAACAATCAGCTCTGCGCCGGGATAGACGCGGTGGGCGCCTCGTCGGTGGGGAAGTCGTGCACCGCGAACTTGTGGGTGCCCTCCAGTTCGTCACGGATGACGGCTTGGGCGTTGGGCGGAAGGGTGTGCAGGATCTCGCGCACCCGGGCCTGGCGACGCCCGACGGCCTTGCGCTCCGGCATCCCGGGGCTGGCGACGATCTGCGGCGGCACGCCCTCCACCTCGTCGACGCCGCCGTCGGCGTGGCCGGCGTCGATGGCGGCCTGCTCGGCGGCCGCGGTGGCCTGGTCCTTCTCCTCGGACATGCCGATGGGACCGATGCGACGGCCGTTGAGGAACTGCTTGACGGCCGGCTCCTCGCTGGTCAGCAGGACCTCACGCGGGCCGAACATGACCAGCTTCTTGCGGTAGAGCATGCCGATGTTGTCCGGCACGGTACGCACGACGTTGATGTTGTGCGTAACGATCAAGATGGTGGCGTCGATCTGGGCGTTGATGTCGATCAGCAGCTGGCTGAGGTAGGCGGTGCGGACCGGGTCCAGACCCGAGTCCGGCTCGTCGACCAGGATGATCTTCGGGTCCAGCACCAGGGCGCGGGCCAGGCCGGCGCGCTTGCGCATACCGCCGGAGATCTCGCCGGGGAACTTGTAGCCGTCGTTGGGCATACCGACCAGGTCGAGCTTCTCCATGACGATGTCACGGATTTCCTTCTCGGACTTCTTGGTGTGCTCGCGCAGCGGGAAGGCGGTGTTGTCGTAGATGTTCATCGAGCCGAACAGCGCGCCGTCCTGGAACAGCACACCGAACAGCGTGCGGATCTCGTAGAGCTCCTTGGCCGAACACTGCAGGATGTCGGTCCCGTCGATCACGATCGAACCGCGCTCCGGACGCAGCAGGCCGATCAGCGACTTCAGGAACACCGACTTGCCGGTACCAGACGGGCCCAGCATGACGCTGACTTCGCCCTCGGGGATCGTCAACGTGACGTCTTCCCAGATCCGGGCCGATCCGAAGGACTTGGTCAGCCCGCTTACCTCGATGGCGACACCCATTGGTGAAGGTCCTTCCGCAATGTCTCGTAATGCCACCTACCTGCGTGTGGCTTGGGCCACTGTAGCGCACCGATGCGACCCGTATCGGCGGTCTGCTCAGTCGACAGGTGTCCAGTTCCCGTGGAAGCCAACCGGTACCCGCTGCGGCAGGTGCACGGTCGCAACGGACTCGCAGGTCGCCGCGTCCAGGATGATCAGTTGACCCTCGTCGTCGCCGCGGTGGTGGCCCATTCCGATCAAGATTCCGTCGTCCTCGCCCGCACCACCGGGGCGCGGCACGAAGGACATCTCACCGAGCACCAGCGCCGGGTCGAGTCCGGCTGTCGTCGCCGACCCGGTCGCGTAGTCGTGCTTGTAGAGCACGGTCGACATCTCGTCCCCGGTGTCACCGATGAAGCCGCCGGTGATCCCGACGGTGTAGGCGTAGCGGTGCTGCGCGCCCAACAGTGCCTCGTTGATCCGGGGGAACTCCTGCGGCCGGTCGTCGCGGGCCTCGGTGCTGACCGCACCGGTGTCGAGGTTTATGGTCCAGCGGTCCAGGGTGGGCGGTGCGTCACCGGGGCCGCGGCGGTCCACGTCGAACACCTTCGCGTAGCGCACCACGTCGAGCACCAGCAGTTCCTGCCCGGTCGGCGAGACCTCGCAGTAGGCGTTGAGCGGGTGGAAGACGTAGCAGGGCTCGACGTCGAACCAGCGCACCTGCGCTTCCCCCGCCCGGACCCATCCCTGGGCCTCGTCCTCGCGGGACATCACCCCGATGCGCGCCGGGTAGCCGGGGTTCCACGAGTACGGCAGCCCGCCCGGCGGCCGGCTGTCGCGGTTGACCATCGCGGTGAGCGGGCTGGGCATCCGGACCCGCCCGACCAGGCCGCTGAGCACCATCCGGGCCGGCGCCTTGAGCCAGCGCGGCATGCTCACCGGCAGCACCTGCGCGGAGTCGAAGGTGACCGGCAGGTCGTAGACCACCACGTATTTATCGGTGAGTGAGAAGTCGTGCATCATCGGCGACCCGGTCACCTCGATGTCGACGGTGCGCCGGGCCCGCCCGGCGGTGTCGATCACCGAGTACTGCACGGTGTTGCCGCGGGCGAACGAGTACGACACCGCGTGCAGTTCGCCGGTGATGCGGTCACGGTGCGGGTGCGCGGTGTAACCGCCGGACAGCGTGCCGTCGAAGTCGCAGGTGCCCACCGTGTCGAGTTCCTCGGTGAGCTCGTAGTTGGCGACGCCGCCCTCCACCAGCGCGAGCGTCTTGCCGGCGTGACCGAGCACGTTGGTGTTGGGGCCGACGGACTGCATGCCGGCCCGCACGTCGATCCGGGCCGGGCGCGGCTCGCCGAGTGCGGCGCAGACCGCCGGGGTGCGTATCCAGCGGTTGCGATACCACTGGGCCTGTCCGCCGCTCAGCGCCACGCCGTGCACCATCGGATCGCCGGTGAACCAGTGGTAGGTGGCCGGATCGACCTCGGCCACCGGGTTGGGTCCGTTGCGCAGGTAGCGGCCGTCGAGATAGTCCGGAATCTGTCCGGTGACCTTCAGATCGGTGACGGTGAGCTCGACGGGCACCGGGCCCATCACGCCTTCCAGATACGGATTCGCGTCGCGCACCGCCGTCATCGCCCCACTCCTATAACGCTGTTATCCCCGGCGTCATGGGTACAGTACAGCGAAAACCCCCGGAACCACGCGGGTTCCGGGGGTTTTCGCTGTAGTGGAAACTACTTGACGGTGACCGTGGCGCCGGCGGCCTCGAGCTTGGCCTTGGCCTCCTCGGCGGCCTCCTTGGCGACCTTCTCCAGCAGCGGCTTGGGAGCGCCGTCCACCAGGTCCTTGGCCTCCTTGAGGCCCAGGCCGGAGACGACCTCGCGGACCACCTTGATGACGCCGATCTTCTTGTCGCCGGCCGACTCCAGGATCACGTCGAACTCGGACTGCTCCTCGCCGGCCTCGGCGGCTGCCGGGGCGGCACCGGCCGCGGCCACGGCGACCGGGGCCGCAGCGGTGACCTCGAAGGTCTCCTCGAACTGCTTGACGAACTCCGACAGCTCCAGGAGGGTCATCTCCTTGAAGACGTCCAACAGTTCTTCGGTGGAAAGCTTGGCCATGATTTCGGTCCTTTCTTGATTCCGGTTAGGAAGTTGGGGTTATTCGGTCTCGGCCGCAGCCTCGGCGGACTCCGCCGGTGCCTCGGTCTCGGTCGGTGCTTCGGTCTCGGCGGGAGCCTCAGGCGCTTCGGCCGGGGCCGCAGCCACCGCCTCCGCGGGCTTCTTCTCCTGCAGTGCCGCGGCAAGGCGCGCCATCTGCGAAGCCGGGGCGGCGAACAGGCCGGCGGCCTTGGCCATGTTGCCCTTCATCGCGCCGGCCAGCTTGGCCAGCAGCACCTCGCGCGACTCCAGGTCGGCGATGCGCTCCACCTCGGCGACGGTCAGCGCGTGACCGTCCATGTAGCCGCCCTTGATGACCAGCGCCTTGTGGTCCTTGGCGAACTTCTTGATGGCCTTGGCGGCGTCGACCGGCTCGCCCCGGACGAACGCGATCGCCGTCGGGCCGGCGAACAGCTCGTCGAGACCCTCCACGCCGGCCTCGGCCGCAGCGCGCTTGACCAGCGTGTTCTTCGCAACCGCGTAGGTGGCCGAGCCGGCGAGGGAGCGTCGCAACTCCGCCAGGTTGGCAACCGTCAGACCGCGGTACTCGGTGATCACGGTGGCGGTCGAGTCCTTGAACTGCTCGACGATCTCCGCGACGGCGCCGGCCTTGTCAGCCTTCGCCATGCATACCTCCTGGTGTCGATGTATCTGGTGCCCACCGGAGAACGAAAAACGCCCCGACGCAGGATGCGGTCGGGGCGTCACAATGTGTGCGGTGCCTCGTCCTCCTGCGTGGGCCGCCGGGATGTTCCCGGACCTTCAACCGATTGCTCGGTGACCGACGGTCTTCGGTGGATCGGGAGACACCATAGCGTGCCGGTCGCTCTCCGGGCAAAACCGGCCGTAATCCGAGTCAGCGAAGGACGCCGACCACCAGCAGCACGAAGGCCGCAGCCAGCAGCGCCACCCGCAGCCAGTGCAGCCGGTCCCACCGGGCCGCGAGTTCCCGCGACACGTCGTCGACGCTGCGCCACGCCATGATCCGTTTGTTGATCGGCACCAGCACCGCCACCGACAGCACGACGGCCCCCGCCAGCAGGCCCGCGCTGGCACCGATGAGCCCGCGCTGCGGGCCGGCGACGGCGACGGTCGCCACCAGCAGCGCCAGCGAGACCAGGTACCAGAACGGCATCACCCGGCCGAGCAGTCCGCCGCCGTCACTGCGGAAGGTCCGGAAGGCCTCGTCCGGCAGCCGCCCGACGACCGGGGCGACGAACGCCACCACCGAGAACTCCGAACCCACCAGGGTCCCCACCAGCACTATCGCAAGAATCTCCACTATCTGCGTCACAGCGGTCGACTATCCGGGATATGCTGCCAAAAAACAAGGTACTAACAATTTTGTCAGCTAAAGGAGGTGCGATGGCCGCGTCGAAGACCACGGTCAGCGACTGTCCGATCGACGCCGCGCTGGCGGTCATCAGCGGCCGCTGGAAGGGCACCATCCTGTGGCGCCTGGCCGACGGTCCGATGCGCACCGCCGAACTGCGGCGCAGCATCCCGGGCATCACCGAGCGAATGCTCATCCGTCACCTGCAGGAACTGGTCGCCGACGGCATCATCGACCGCCACGACGCCGGGACGGTGCCGCCGTGCGTGCACTACTCGGTCTCCGAGTACGGACGGACGCTGTCGCCGGTGCTGGCCGGCCTGTGCGACTGGGGCCGCAGCCACCTCGCCCGCTGAAAGCAAGGGGTACTGCACTGCGTTACGTATTACAATTCGTTGCATGTCTTCCCTTACGATCCGCACGGACTCCGAAGTGGAACGGGCACTGGAGGCACTGACCCGCGACGGCCGGTCCCGCTCGGAGGTCGCCCGGGCGGCCATCTTGGATGCCGAACGAGCGCAACGCCGGGCCATGCTGCGCGCCGAAGCCGAACAGCTGCGCGACGATCCCGAGGACGTCGCCGCCTCACGCGAGCTGGCCGTTGAGATGGAAGCCATCCGTGCGTGGTGATCTGTACCGGCTGAAAGCGCCCAGGGATGCCCGCGGCCACGAACCGGCCGGCGAGCGCTACGCCGTCGTGGTGCAGTCCGACGACCTGCCGCTG
This sequence comes from Mycobacterium zoologicum, assembly GCF_020181635.2. Lineage (NCBI taxonomy): Bacteria > Bacillati > Actinomycetota > Actinomycetes > Mycobacteriales > Mycobacteriaceae > Mycobacterium > Mycobacterium zoologicum. The sequence continues at coordinate 82,878 of NZ_JAYJJS010000006.1, forward strand.
TCGACCTGGCTCGTCGCGCCCACCTCGACCGGGCGCCGCGGCACCTCATTCCGACCGGAGATCGAGATCGGCGGCACCAAGACCCGAGTGATGGTCGAACAGCTCAGCGTGATCGATCCACAAGTCCGCCTGGGTGACTTCGCCGGCCGCCTCACCGGTGCGGAAATGGCTGCCGTAGACACTGCGCTGCTGGCGGTGCTGGGCCTGGACTAGGGCCTGCTCAACCCAACCCGGCCAGCACGCCGGCGCCCACCAGGCCGGCCTGCCCGCCGAGTTCGGCGGGCACCACCTGCAGCCCGGCCAGAAAGTCCAGCCGCGCGTACTCGCGCAGCGCAGCCCGCAGCGGGTCGAACAGCAGCGCGCCGGAGTTGGCGACGCCCCCGCCGATCACCACCAGGTCCAGGTCGCACACCGCTGTCACCGATGCGATCATCGCGGCCAGTGCGCGGGTGCCGCGCGCAAAAGCCCTCAGCGCCACCGGATCGCCGGCTTCGGCGGCCTTGCCCAGCGCCCGCGCGTCGGCGTCGGGACCTTCCGGTGTCCACCCGTCGGCCAGCGCCCAGCGCACCATCGCCGGACCGGAGGCGATGGTCTCCACGCAGCCCCGGCCGCCGCAGCGGCAGGGCTGCCCGTCCGGGTCGACGACGACGTGCCCGACGTGCCCGGCGTTGCCGGTGCGGCCCGCAAACGGGGCGCCGTCGAGCACCAGTCCGCCGCCGACCCCGGTCGAGACCACCATGCCCAGCATCGAGGCGGTCCCCCGGCCGGCGCCGAACCGATGCTCGGCCAGGGCCATGCAGAGGCCGTCGCCGCCGAGTCGCACCGGCACCCCGGGCACCGCGGCGGCCACCCGGTCACGCAGGTCGAACCCGCGCCAGCCGGCGATGTTGACCGGGCTGACCGTGCCGGCTCGGGCGTCGATGGGGCCCGCCGAGCCGATTCCGACCGCGCGCACCGGGCTCTCGGCGTGGGCCTGCACGTCGTCGATCAGCTCGGCGACCACCGACCAGACCACTTCGGCGCCCTGATCGCCGCGGGTGGGCCGGGTGGTGGCATAGGACAGGGTCCCGTCGTCGGCGACCAGGCCGGCGGCGATCTTGGTGCCGCCGACGTCCAGAGCTAGCGTCTCGGCCATCAGTCGACTCCCACCGTCTCGGCCGCCCGCACCGCCATCGGCACCGCCGGCGAGTAGACCAGGGCGCCCGCTCCGCCGACGCGGACCAGGGCCCACCAGGTGCCCGGCGTGGCCCACGCCGGCGGGTTCAGCGTGAACTCCAGCTCGACGCTGCCGCGGGCCGGGACCACCGCACCCACTGCGGCCGGCTCGGCCCACTCCCAGGTACCCCACGGGCTGACCAGGTGTGCCTCCACGGCCAGGTCGGCGTAGGCGTCGGTGCCGACGGTGACGCGCAGCCGGCCGGACTGTCCGGCGGCCACCGCGACCTCGGACAGGCCATCGACGTAGAGCAGCCGGTCGCCGCTGGGATCACCGACGCGCACCACCGCCACATCTTCGACCGGTTGCCGCCACGACGCCGGGACGTCGCCGGTGACATCGCAGCGCACCCGGATCGGATACAGCCCCGGCGGGGCCTCGGCGGGGACCACGACGGTTGCGGCGGTGTGCGCGTACTCCCCCGGCCCCAGCCGCACCGGGTCCGACGTCGGGCTGTTCCAGCCCGGCGGGCACTGCCAGGTCAGCGCCGCCGACAGCGGGGCGTCGATGCAGTCGCTGGCCACGCTCAATTCCAGGTTCAGCTGCTCGCCGGGCTGTGCGTCGAGCCGATGCGGATGCAGTGCCGGGGTCACTGGGAGGCCACCCAGCGGCGCCGGGCCACGGTTGTGCAACCAGTATCGGGCGTAAAGCGGTTGGGCTGCTTCGGCTTCCGGCGCCAACGGACCCGCGGCGCCGGCGGGTTCGACGTCGAGGCGGGCGGTAAAGGTGGCGATCTCGTAGCCGTGCAACCGGTCGGGGTCGGGGTGTTCGCGGGGCTGTTCCAACAGATCGGCGCGGCCCAGCACGCTCACCGCGCCCAGATCACTGCTCAGCGTGACCGCGGCGTCGGCTCCGTGAGTCTCCACCAGCCGCAGCGTCCACGTCTTCGGGTCCACGGGTTGGGCGCTGCCGCGCGGCGTCGGGTTGCCCGCCGCTTTGAGCGCCCCGAGGCCCACTGCGCCGGACGGGTCCAGGCGCAGCAGTGAGCCGGTCGCCGGCAGCGGGCCGTCACCGCCGCCGGTCACCACGGCCTGCAGCGGGTCGGCGAATTCGACGCTGCGCGAAGGGATCTGAGCCTGGCGCCAGTCGCCGTCGCCGGCCACCAGGGCGTAGTCGAAGGTGTGCGTCCAGTGCTGCAGCTGAAATGCGCTGCCGTCGGGGGCTGTTCGGCGCGGGTTGTCTTCCCACGCGGCCGAGGGCCAGCCGGTGCAGGACCGCATCAGCGCGGTGTGCAGGGTGCCGGCGGTGTCGACGGCGAAGCTGGGAACCCCGCGGTTGATCAGCGCGACGGTGCGCGCCTCGAACGGCGCCATGTCCACCGGCGTCCGCTGCTCCACGGTGATCTCGGCGTCCGACAGATCTTCGGCCAGCCGGGCAATCTCGCGCTCAAGGTCGTCGCCGGCGATCACCAGCACACCCAGGGCGCGTTCGCCGCTGAGGTCGGCCCCGGGAACCCAGACCTGCGTCAGCGGCTTCTCCGCGGGCACCCACACCCGGGCCCGGCCCTGCGCGTCGAGTTGGCATTGCAGCTCGGTGGTGTAGGCCGGATCGGCGGCGGCCAGCACCGCGCGGGTGAAGGCGTTGCGCTGCGGGCCACCAAGGGCGATCCGGACATCGGGCAGGTTGGAGTCGACGGCCAGGTTGCCGTAGCGCGGCCCGTCGGCGTCCGAACAGGTGGCGGTGACGCCGGCGCGCACCAACGCGACCATCAACTCCCGCGCCGGCGAGCCGTCGGTGATCACCTCCGCAACCGAGATCGCCTGAGCTGCTTCACCGACGCGGATCCGCGCCGTGGCCGACAGCCCGAACCAACGGTTGGCCGACGTGTCGAGCGTCCACTCGTACCGCGCGGTGTCCACCGAGCGGCCGCTGGGCTCGTGCAGCATTCCGAAGCCGCGGCCGATCACGGCGTCGGCCACCTCGGCGACCGGCATGGCGCCGGGTATCGGGCACGGCCAGCGCAGCCGCAGCAGGTGATCGACGCCGGCGAACTCTTCGATGGTGGTGGAGCAGTCCACCCGGTCGACGCCGCGCCACAGCGTCAGGGTCTGAGTGTAGGACAACACTTTTCGGATCCGCCCGGACACCACCAGCCGCTCCCCCAGCGGCCCGCGGTAGGCCTGCACGCTCACGTCGCGGGCGACGGCGGAGGTGAACAGGTTGCCACTGGGCACCAGGTGCCACGGACCCTCGCCCGACTGCGGGTGTTTGGGGTATTCGTCGTACACGGCCAACTGGTTGCCCAGCCCACCGTCGATCAGCATCTCCCGACCGTCATGCCGCCACGACGTGATGCCGCCACCGCGGTCCGGATCTGCGGTCAGCTGATGACGTTCGTTGCTGATCACGTTGCCCGGCAACGGTTCCCATCCCGAAGCCACTGAGCCGGGAAGAAGCCGGTAGGACTGCCACCCCAACGACGGCACGTCACGGGCCAGCCAGCTGACCGACCGCCCGTCGTGTTCGACGTGGGCGGGCAGCTCAACACCGTCGGCATCGAGTACCCGGACCCCGGCCGCCAACGGCGTCTGAAGCCGCGCAGTCACCACGTCGGTACGCGAGGAAGTCACCGGATTCCACACCACGGCAACGGAATCGGCGTCAGACCCCACCAGCCCCGACAGCACCGCCAGCGCATTGTCGCGCGCCTGGGTGCCCAGCTGCCAGGCGTCGCGCCAGCCGGTCAGCAGATCCAGGTACACTTGGTCGGCCTCGGAGCCGGTGATGGCGTCGTGGTGGGCGCCGTAACACAGCTGTGCCCACGCCTTGGCCAGTGCCGCCTCCGGGTAGCCGGCCCCGGTCAGCGCCGCGGCGAACACCGCGAAGCGTTCGGCGGCCAGGGTCGCCTGCTCGCCGGCCCGGTTGGCCTGCTTGGTGTCGATGTAGGAGACGTGACAGCCGGTGTAGATCGGGTTCATGTCACGGGTCTGCGGGGACGCTTCCCGCCCGTCCAGTTCGGCGCGCACCGCGGCGAAGAACTCGCTGGGCAGGCCGCAGACGAACCGCGGCCAGGTGTAGCGGGCGTTCCAATCGCGGTGGATCGCCACCACCCAGCGGTTGGGCGGGGTGAAGTCGGTACCCACCGGCAGCATCACGTTGCGGGTGGCGGCGATCTTCTTCATGTCGACGAACAACCGGTAGACGTCGTCTTCGGCGCCGGCCAACGATTCCTGGGCGTCCATCCACCAGCCGGCCGCGTAATGCGCGGGCATGTAGTGGGTCAGCAGGCCTCGCCCGGACGGTGAGATCCACTCGAACTCGGATGCGAACTGCATCCGGAGCGGATCGCCGCCGCCGGCCATCGGCCCCCACTGGTGAAACGGCCCCCGGGCCCACGCACTGGAGGACAGGCCGGCGTCGGCGACCATCCCGGGGAACTGTGGATCGTGACCGAACACGTCGAGCTGCCATGCCGTCGCCGGCGAAGCACCCATGATGTCGCGTTGAAATCCCATGCCCGCCAAGAGGTTCCGGATCGTCGTCTCGGCGTCAGTGAGGTTGGTCGAGGGTTCGTTGTAGGTGCCGCCCATCACCTCGATGCGGCCTTGGGCCATCAGCGCCCGCAGTTCGGCGCGGTCGCCGGGGTGGGTGTCCCAGTACGGCTTGAGGTAGTCGACCTCGGCCATCACGAACTTGTACTCGGGGTGCTCGCGAGCCCAGTCCAGGTGGGCGCGCACCAGGTTGATGCCGTTGGTCTGCCGGCAGGCGCCGAGCGGGTTCTCGGTCCACACGCTGGTGTAGTTGGACTGGGTGTTCCACCACACCGGGTCGTAGTGGAAGTGGCCGACCATGAACATCGTCCAGCCGGGTTCGGCCACAGTGAACTCGAATGCGGTGCCACCGGCCCGCGCGGCCCGCCGCTGGCCCGGCACCGGGTTCTCGACGGTCACCGGCACCTCGACCACGCCGCTTCCCGCCGCCACGGCCTGCCCGGCCAGGCCGTCACCGTCCACCCGCACCGCCGTGCCCGCGGCGGCGTCGCGGTATTCGACCCGGACCAGTTGCAGGGGCGCGTCGGTGGGCCCGACGAATTTCTCGGTCGATTCGGCGGAGATCACCTGCATCCGACCAACCTACGGAGCCGACCGTCCTGCGCGGAGCCTTTCGGGCTGGCAGGCTCGGGGCATGCCCGCCCTGGCCGCACCGGTGACCGATGAACGTGACGCGCTGCGTGGATTCCTGGCGGCCTAGTGCGCAGCAGAACCGGGCACGCCGACGCCGGTGGCGTGCGGATCTTCTACGAGGACCTGGGCAACCCCGACGACCCGGCCGTCGTACTGCTCGCCGGGCTGGCGGCGCAGCTGCCGACGTGGCCGGACGGATTCTGCGCGCTGCTGGTCGACGCCGGCTACCGCGTCATCCGGTTCGACCATCGCGACACCGGGCTGTCGACCAAGCTGGACGGCGCGCAGGCCCGGGGCTCACCGGCACGGCGCGCCTGGCGCTACCTCCTGGGCCGCACCAGCGCCGTCCCCTACACCCTGCTCGACATGGCCGACGACGTGCTGGCGCTGCTCGATCGGCTCGGCATCGCCCGGGCACATCTGGTCGGCGTGTCGATGGGCGGCATGATCGCCCAGATCCTGGCCGCCACCGCGGGAGACCGGGTGACCTCGCTGGGCGTGCTGATGTCGACGACCGGCAGGCGGATCTTCACCACCCCACCGGCCTGGCGGCTGATCCGGCTGGCGCTGCAGAGACCGCGGGACAGCCTGGCGTTCGAGGTGCGCCACCTGGCCGTCCTCAACGGGCCGGTGTTCGCACCGCCGGAGGCCGAATTACGCGCCCGGGTAGTAGCACTGCGAGAACGCTGCAACTACCCGGAAGGACGACGCCGCCACGTCGACGCCATCCTCGGCACCGGCAGCCTGCTCAAGTACTCGCGCGCGATCAGCGCACCGACAGTGGTGCTGCACGGCTCGGCTGACCCGATGCTGCGGCCGGCCCACGGCCGCGCGGTGGCCGACGCGGTCCCGGGTGCGCGGTTCGTGCTGATCGAGGGCATGGGCCACGATCTGCCGGCCGCGGTGTGGCAGCCGGTCGCCGGGGCGCTGACCGAGAACTTCCGCCGCCGGTTTGGCAGACTGCAGCCATGAGTTCGACCCCACCCCGGCAGGTGGCCCGACTGGACCGGGTGCCGTTGCCGGTCGAAGCGGCTCGCATCGGTGCCACCGGCTGGCAGATCACCCGCGCGGTCACCCGGGTCTTCACCCGCCTGCTCGGGCCGGGCCCGATCCAGCAGAAGGTGATCCGCGAGCTGCCCCAGACCTTCGCCGACCTGGGCCCCACCTACGTCAAGTTCGGCCAGATCATCGCCTCGAGCCCCGGCGCGTTCGGCGAACAGCTGTCCCGGGAGTTCCGTGGTCTGCTCGACGCGGTGCCACCGGCCGACCAAGACGAAGTGCACAAGCTGTTCATCGAGGAGCTCGGCTCCGAGCCGCAGGAGCTGTTCGCGTCATTCGATGAGACCCCGATCGCGTCGGCGTCCATCGCCCAGGTGCACTTCGCCACCCTGCGTACCGGCGAAGAGGTCGTCGTCAAGATCCAGCGGCCCGGCATCCGCCGCCGCGTCGCCGCCGACCTGCAGATCCTCAAACGGTTCGCGCAGCTGATCGAGTTGGCCCAGCTGGGCCGACGGCTGAGCGCCCAAGACGTCGTCGCCGACTTCTCCGACAACCTCGCCGAGGAACTCGACTTCCGCATCGAGGCGCAGTCCATGCAGACCTGGGTGTCGCACCTGCACGCCTCCCCGCTTGGCAAGAACATCAAGGTGCCCGACGTGCACTGGGACTTCACCAGCGAGCGGGTGCTCACCATGGAGCGGGTGTCGGGCGTCCGCATCGACGACGTCAAAGCGATCCGCAAGGCCGGCTTCGACGGCGTCGAGCTGGTGAAAGCGTTGCTGTTCTCCACCTTCGAGGGCGGGCTGCGGCACGGGCTGTTCCACGGCGACCTGCACGCCGGCAACCTGCTGGTCGATGAAGAAGGACGTGTCGTTTTTCTCGACTTCGGGATCGTGGGCCGCATCGACCCGCGCACACGCTGGCTGCTGCGGGAGCTGGTGTATGCGCTGCTGGTCAAAAAGGACCACGCCGCCGCCGGCAAGATCGTGGTGCTGATGGGCGCGGTCGGCACCATGAAGCCCGAGGCGCAGGCCGCCAAGGACTTGGAGAAGTTCGCCACCCCGCTGACCATGAAATCACTGGGCGACATGTCCTATGCCGAGATCGGCAAGCAGCTCGGCGCGCTGGCCGACGCCTACGACGTGAAACTGCCCCGCGAGCTGGTGCTGATCGGCAAGCAGTTCCTGTATGTGGAGCGCTACATGAAGCTGCTGGCACCGCGCTGGCAGATGATGTCGGACCCGCAGCTCACCGGCTACTTCGCCAACTTCATGGTCGACGTCAGCCGCGAACACAAAGACACCAACGAAGAGTCGGGAGCCTAGAGCCGATGGACGTGCGCAGCGGCACCGCCCGCTCGGGGGACCTGGAGATCTATTACGAGGACATGGGCAGCCCCGACGATCCGGCCGTCCTGCTGGTGATGGGCCTGGGCGCCCAGCTGCTGCTGTGGCGCACCGGATTCTGCGAGAAGCTGGTCGCCCAGGGGCTGCGGGTCATCCGCTACGACAACCGGGACGTCGGGCTGTCGACCAAGCTGGGCCGCAAACACGCCCGCGGCGCGCTGATCCCGCGGATGGCCCGGTTCTGGCTGGGCAAGCCCAGCTCGGCGGTGTACACCCTGGAGGACATGGCCGACGACGCCGCCGCGCTGCTGGATCACCTGGGCATCGCCAAGGCGCACGTGGTGGGCGCCTCGATGGGCGGGATGATCGCGCAGGTCTTCGCCGCGCGGTTCGCCGAGCGCACCGAGACGCTGGCGGTGATCTTCTCCAGCAACAACCGCCGGTTCCTGCCGCCGCCGGCGCCGCGGGCGTTGCTGGCGTTGCTCACCGGGCCGTCGCCGGACTCCCCCCGCGAGGTGATCATCGACAATGCGGTGCGGGCCAGCCGGATCATCGGCAGCCCGGCCTACCCCATCCCGGAGGCCCAGCTGCGGGCCAACATCGCCGAGGCCTACGAGCGCAGTTACTACCCGTGGGGCATCGCCCGGCAGTTCGGCGCCATCCTGGCCAGCGGCAGCCTGGCTGCCTATGACGCTCTTATCACCGCGCCAACGGTGGTCATCCACGGGCTGGCCGACAAGTTGATGCGGCCGTCGGGTGGGCGTGCCGTCGCCGACGCCATCGACCGCGCCCGATTGGTGCTGTTCGAGGGCATGGGTCATGACCTGCCCGAGGAATTGTGGGACCCGGTGATCGGCGAACTGACCACGACGTTTGCTGTGAGCCGCTAGCAGGTAGTCTGTGTGGGCCTTGCATACCCCCCACCAAAGATCGCGAGTAGAACCCCGATGACCAAACTGGAACCGAAGTACGAGGAACTGCAGTCGATCTACGACATCTCCAACGAGTTCTACGAGCTGTTCCTCGGCCCCACCATGGGCTACACCTGCGGGTATTACCCGAACAAGGACACCACCTGCGACGAAGCGCAACTCGCCAAGTTCGACCTGGCACTGGGCAAGCTGGGCCTGGAGCCCGGCATGACGCTGCTCGACATCGGCTGCGGGTGGGGGGCCTGCATGCAGCGCGCGATCGAGACCTACGACGTCAACGTCATCGGGTTGACCCTCAGCGGTGAGCAGCGTCAGTACGCCATCGACAAGCTGGCCAAGGTGGACACCAACCGCAGCATCGAGGTGCGGTTGCAGGGCTGGGAGGAGTTCACTGACAAGGTGGACCGGATCGTGTCGATCGGTGCCTTCGAGCACTTCGGCCGCGACCGCTGGGCGGACTTCTTCCGCATCACCTACGACGCGCTGCCCGCTGACGGCCGGATGCTGCTGCACACCATCACCGCGATCGCCGGTTCGGAAGACGCGCAGGCCAGGGGCTTGCCGCTGACGATGGACCTGGCCAAGTTCACCTTGTTCATCATGAAGGAGATCTTCCCCGGCGGGCAGCTGCCCTCGGCGTGGCTGCCCCGCAAGTACGCCGCCGAGGCCGGTTTCCGGTGCACCCGGGACGACGAGATCGGGCCGCACTACGCGCGCACGCTCGAAGACTGGGCGGCGATGCTGCTGGCAAACAAGGACAAGGCCATCGAGGTGCAGGGCCAGGTCGCCTACGACCGGTTCGACAAGTACCTCAACGGCTGCGTGAAGCTGTTCCGCGACGGCTACAACACCGTTCACCAGTACACCCTTCAGAAGTAGCACGGGTAGGTCTCGTCGGACGTTCATGCGCCTGGCGTGGCGGTCTCATACAAGTCAACCGATTCGCCCCCCCACCCGGTAAGCTGCCAACAGTCAACCGGCACGGGGGCCCAGACACGTCCGGTCACGACGGGTTTCATCAGGAAGGGCAACCAGGCACAGATGGTGGAGAAAGCGACACGCGCCGCGGGGATGCTGCCGAAATTCGCGAACATCCAGGCTCACTACGACCTGTCGGATGAGTTCTTCGCGCTTTTCCAGGACCCGACCCGCATCTACAGCTGTGCGTACTTCGAGCCCGAGGACCTCACGCTGGAGCAGGCTCAGATCGCCAAGGTCGACCTGAACCTCGACAAGCTGGACCTGCGTCCGGGTATGACGCTGCTCGACATCGGCTGCGGCTGGGGCGCGACGATGAAGCGCGCCGTGGAGAAGTACGACGTCAACGTCATCGGCCTGACCCTGTCGAACAACCAGCACGCCTACTCCCAGGGCCTGCTGGACGCGATCGACACCACCCGTTCGCGCCGGGTGCTGCTGAAGGGCTGGGAGGAGTTCCACGAGCCGGTGGACCGGATCGTCTCGATCGAGGCGTTCGAGCACTTCGGCTTCGAGAACTACGACGACTTCTTCAAGAACTGCTTCGAGATCATGCCGGCCGACGGCCGGATGGCCATTCAGAGCAGCGTCAGCTTCCACCCGTACGACCTGAACGCGCGGGGCAAGAAGCTGACGTTCGAAACGGCCCGGTTCATCAAGTTCATCCTCACCGAGATCTTTCCGGGCGGGCGGCTGCCCACCACCGACATGATGGTGGAGCATGGCGAGAAGGCCGGTTTCACTGTGCCCGAGGCGCTTTCGCTGCGGTCGCACTACATCCGGACCCTCAAGATCTGGGGTGACGCACTGGAGGCGCACCACGAGGAGGCCGTCGCGATCCAATCCGAAGAGGTCTACGAGCGCTACATGAAGTACCTGCGCGGCTGCGAGTACTACTTCGCCGACGAGGCGCTGGACGTCAGCCTGGTCAGCTACGCCAAGACGGCGGCGTAGCAACCCGACCACAACGTAAAAGCCCCCGCCGAGGCGGGGGCTTTTACGTACTCGGTCCTACTCGGCCGCGAAGTTGCGGGTGACGGCCGGGTCCACCGGGATGCCGGGGCCGGTCGTGGTCGAGATGGTGACCTTCTTCAGGTAGCGGCCCTTGGACGACGACGGCTTGAGCCGCAGCACCTCGTCGAGGGCGGCGCCGTAGTTCTCCGCCAGCTTGCTCTCGTCGAACGACGCCTTGCCGATGACGAAGTGCAGGTTGGCCTGCTTGTCCACCCGGAAGTTGATCTTGCCGCCCTTGATGTCGGAGACAGCCTTGGCGACGTCGGGGGTGACGGTGCCGGTCTTGGGGTTGGGCATCAGACCACGCGGGCCCAGCACACGGGCGATCCGGCCAACCTTGGCCATCTGGTCCGGGGTGGCGATCGCGGCGTCGAAGTCGAGAAAACCACCCTGGATCTTCTCGATCAGGTCGTCGCTGCCGACCACGTCGGCGCCGGCGGCAATAGCGGCGTCGGCCTTCTCGCCGACCGCGAAGACGGCCACCCGGGCGGTCTTACCGGTGCCGTGGGGCAGGTTGACGGTGCCGCGGACCATCTGGTCGGCCTTGCGGGGGTCGACGCCGAGCCGGATGGCCACCTCGACGGTGGAGTCCTGCTTGGTCGATGACGTCTCCTTGGCCAGCTTGGCGGCGGCCAGCGGGGTGTAGAGGTTGTCGCGGTCCACCTTCTCGGCGGCGGCGCGGTATGCCTTGCTGTTCTTGCTCATTCGTGCATCCGATCCAGTTGTTGGGTTGTGGTCAACGGGCCGAAGCTGGCCCTCCCACGGGGTTGTTTCTCGTCGAATGCTCCCTCGCGTTCCCTCGCTGGGGCTCGTTCCTCGCCCCGCTCAGTCATGCTCGGTCTATTCGCCGAGGGGGATCACTCTACGGTGATACCCATCGACCGGGCGGTGCCGGCGATGATCTTGGCCCCGGCCTCGATGTCGTTGGCGTTGAGGTCGGCCTTCTTGGTCTCGGCGATCTCGCGGACCTGGTCCCAGCTCACCTTGGCGACCTTGGTCTTGTGCGGCTCGGCCGAGCCCTTGGCGATACCGGCGGCCTTGAGCAGCAGCCGCGCCGCGGGCGGGGTCTTCAGCGCGAAGGTGAAGCTGCGGTCCTCGTAGACGGTGATCTCGACGGGGACGACGTTGCCGCGCTGGCCTTCCGTCGCGGCGTTGTACGCCTTGCAGAACTCCATGATGTTGACGCCGTGCTGTCCGAGCGCGGGGCCGACGGGCGGCGCGGGGTTGGCCTGGCCGGCTTCGATCTGAAGCTTGATCAGACCGGCGACCTTCTTCTTGGGGGCCATGACTGGGGTGTTCCTTTCCTACGTACTAAATCTTCGAGACCTGGGTGAAGGTCAGTTCGACGGGTGTCTCGCGTCCGAAGATGGACACCAGCACCTTGAGCTTCTGCTGCTCGGCGTTGACCTCGCTGATCGAGGCCGGCAGCGTGGCGAACGGGCCGTCCATGACGGTGACCGACTCGCCGACTTCGTAGTCGACCTCGATGACCGGCCGCTCCAGGCCGCCGACCTCGGAGGCGGCTGCCGAGGTGCTGGCGGCACCGCGAGCCTGCTTCTTGGCCGCGCCCTGCGGCAACAGGAACTTGACCACGTCGTCCAGCGGCAGCGATGTCGGCCGCGAGGTGGCGCCGACGAATCCGGTGACGCCCGGGGTGTTGCGCACTGCCGACCAGGAGTCGTCGGTCAGGTCCATGCGCACCAGGATGTAGCCCGGCAGCACCTTGCGGTTGACCTGCTTGCGCTGGCCGTTCTTGATCTCGGTGACCTCTTCGGTGGGAACTTCCACCTGGAAGATGTAGTCGCCGACGTCGAGGTTCTGCACGCGGGTCTCGAGGTTGGTCTTCACCTTGTTCTCGTAACCGGCGTAGGAGTGGATGACATACCAGTCGCCCGGCTTGGTGCGCAGCTCGGCCTTGAGCGCCACCGCGGGGTCGAGTTCCTCCTCGGCGGGCGCAGATTCCGCCGCGGCGGGCTCGGCCGGTGCAGTCTCCTCCACCGCCGGGGCCTCGGATGATGACTCAGCGGCAGACGACTCAGCTTCGTCGGCCACGTCGACCGGCTCGCCCGCAGGCGTATCGCCGTCGAAGGTAGTCACGGTAGTCAGTCCTTCCTATAACTTCACTCGCCGAACACCAGCAGCACCAGCCGGGCGAATCCGTAGTCCGCCCCGGCGACCAAGGCCACCATGAAGACCAGGAACGCCAGTACCACCGCGGTGTAGTTGATCATCTGCTTGCGGTTCGGCCAGATCACCTTGCGAAGTTCGCCGACGACCTGCTTGAGGTAGTTGAGGACGAACACGAACGGGTTGCGCGACGGGTCGTCCGACTTCTTCTTGGCCTTCTTGGCCTTCTTGACGGCGCCGAGCTCCTCGGCGGTGGACTCCAGGTCGCCGCCCTCGGCGGCACGGTGCCGGGCGCGCTTACCGGACGGACGCAGCGGGTCGCCGGCATCCCGGTTCGCCACGGCCGTGCGACTGCGACTGCCGGTGGGTTCGGCCTCGCTGTCGCCGTCGGCTGCGGCGTCGGGACGGTCGAACTCGTCGGTCACCGCATGCTCCTTCGTTCTTCTCGCTACGTTCCACCATGACACGTCTGCAGGGGCGACAGGACTTGAACCTGCAACCTGCGGTTTTGGAGACCGCTGCTCTGCCAGTTGAGCTACGCCCCTTCGCGGGCGCCCACACAATTCGCGCGCTCCCCGTTCGCTCACGGAAAGCGCGCTAGTGCTGGGAGAACCCCGAGGTTCGAGTGTACCTCGCCGCTACGGCCAGTTGCTAATCAGGCTGTTCGGCGAGGCTCACCGGAGTCGGCCCGCAGGGACGGCGAAGGAGAGCGGAAGCCGGGACAGCCCCATGGATCAGGCTGTTCGGACGACCTGACCGGAATCGGCGTCCCATTTGAGACTCACCGAATCGTCGCCCTCGTGGCCCATCATCGTGGTGAACGCCTCCAGCACGACCTCGCCGTCCTGGTTGGTCAAGATGTTGCGGGTGGTGACGATGTCGGCGCCGAACCGCTCGTTGACCGAGGAGATCTCCATCCGGGCGTACAGGGTGTCGCCGGCCTTGATCGGCTTGCGGTAGGTGAAGCCCTGGTCCACCTGGACCATTTGCATGCTGGTGTAGCCGGTGTCGACGTTGCGGAAGAAGTCCGATTGCACCAGCTTGGCCAGGATCGCCACGAAGGTCAGCGGCGCCACCAGCGAGTCGTAGCCCAGTTCGGCGGCAGCGGCCTCGTCATAGTGCGACGGGTCCTCGGCCTTGACGGCCCGAGCGTATTCCCGGATCTTCTCCCGGCCCACCACGAACGGTTCGGGGTAGCGCCAGATCAGGCCGCGGATGTCGGTCTTGATAGCCATTGTCTCCCCTAGGCCAGCTTCGCCGAGGCGACCGCCCGTCCGAAGATCTTCTTGCCACCGGTGGTGGCGGTGAGCGCGATCGTCACCGTCTTCGAATCGGCGTCCACGGACTTCACCCGGCCGGTGAAGACGATCTCGGCGCCCTTGCCGTCGTTGGGCACCGGCACGACCGAGGTGAAGCGGACGTTGTACTCGGTCACCGCGCCCGGGTCGCCCACCCAGGACGTCACATAGCCGCCGCCCAGGCCCATGGTCAGCATGCCGTGGGCGATCGCGGTGTCCAGACCCACCTGCTGGGCGATCTCGTCGTCCCAGTGGATCGGGTTGAGGTCGCCGGACACGCCGGCGTAGTTGACCAGATCCTGGCGGCTCAGGGGGATGACCCGCTCGGGCAGCTGATCGCCGACCTTGACCGAACTGAACTCACGCAGCGCCATCGGTGAAACCCTTATCTCCTTCGCCGGCGCGGCCCGCCAGCGTCGTGTACGTCTCCTGCACGATGTCACCGGCGTCGTTGGTGACGATCTGCCTGGTCATGATGATGTCGGTGCCGTGTGCACGGCGGACCGACTCGACCTCGATGTCGCAGTAGAGCCGGTCGCCTTCTTGGATCGGATGATGAAACGCCAGCTTCTGGTCGACCTGGACGATCTGAGCGTCGGAGACCGCGATGCCGACGTGCTCGAAGAACGCCGAGATCGCCTTGTGCCCGAACACCGAGATGTAGGTCAGCGGGGCCACCAGGCCGTCATAGCCCAGTTCTGCCGCCGCGCGCACGTCCAGGCTGGCCCCATCGTGGGCCTTGACCGCGTGTGCGTATTCGCGGATCTTCTCCCGCTCCACCTCGTAGTGGTCGGGATAGCGGTAGCGCGCCCCGGCGAGGCGTTCAGCCAACGACACGGATGCGCTTTCTAGCGAGATTCGCGGTGCGACTCGTGCTTGCCGCAGTTGGGGCAGAATTTCTTCAGCTCCAACCGGTCGGGGTCGTTACGGCGGTTCTTCTTGGTGATGTAGTTGCGGTGCTTGCACACCTCACAGGCCAAGGTGATCTTCGGCCGCACGTCTGTACTGGAGGCCACGTCTGTCGTCCTTCTTCACTCTTGCATTGCTTGGGAGTAGCGGTGGGGAGGCTCGATCTCCCGACCTCACGATTATGAGTCGTGCGCTCTAACCAGCTGAGCTACACCGCCCCGATCGGCGCTAGTCGGCACACCGACCGGCGTCCACCGAGCCCCCTAACGGAATCGAACCGTTGACCTTTTCCTTACCATGGAAACGCTCTACCGACTGAGCTAAGGGGGCCTGCCTGCTTCTGCCCGCGGCGTCCTGGTCCGGCGCCGCAAGCCTGTAGAAGGTTACAACCTCGCCCGCGAGGTCACCAAACCGCAATGACAGATACCTGCCCACGCCTGCTTTAGTCTGAAGGGCGTGCCAGATTCCGACCGGCTCTATTTCCGCCAGCTGCTGTCCGGACGCGATTTCGCGATCGGAGACCCGATGGCCGCCCAGATGCGCAATTTCGCGTACCTGATCGGCGATCGGCAGACCGGCGACGCCGTCGTGGTGGACCCGGCCTATGCGGCCGGCGATCTGCTCGACGCGCTCGAGGCCGACGGCATGCACCTGTCGGGAGTGCTGGTCACCCATCACCACCCCGACCACGTCGGCGGCAAGATGATGGGATTCGAACTCAAGGGCCTGGCCGAGCTGATGGAACGGGCCAGCGTGCCGATCCACGTGAACACCCATGAGGCACAGTGGGTTTCGCGGGTAACCGAGATCCCCATGTCGGACCTGACCTCGCACGAGCACGGCGACCGGGTGAGTATCGGCGACATCGAGATCGAGCTGCTGCACACCCCCGGGCACACGCCGGGCAGCCAGTGCTTCCTGCTCGACGGGCGGCTGGTGGCCGGCGACACGCTGTTCCTGGAGGGCTGCGGCCGGACGGATTTCCCGGGTGGCGACTCCGACGAGATGTATCGCAGCCTGCAGCAACTGGCCGCGCTGCCGGGTGACCCGACGGTGTTTCCGGGCCACTGGTATTCGGCCGATCCGAGTGCCGCACTCTCGGAGGTCAAGCGATCCAACTACGTATTCAGCGCCGGCAGCCTGGACCGCTGGCGCATGCTGATGGGCGGATGAGGGGATTGAGGGGATAGTCGATGGGATCAGTCGAGGACCGCTGGTACGACGTCGTTCACGCAGGGCCGGAGGCCTGGCTCGCGTGGGCTGCGTGGCTGGCGATCGGGATCACCGTGCTTGCCCTGATCTACCTGAATCGGCAATGGCAGCGCAATCGGCGGGCGGCGGCCGAACAGACCCGCCCGCATGTGGCGGTGTTCATGGAGCCGCACGCCGCCGACTGGCACGTCATCGAGCTGGTGGCCCGCAACTTCGGCAAGACCGCGGCCTATGACATCCGGTTCTCGTTCGCGCAGCCGCCGACGGTGGCCCGCTATGAGACGGCGTCCGACGGCTACGCCGACGTGGTCGCGCTGCAGCTGCCCGAAGAGCTGACTGTCCTGGCACCCAACCAGGAATGGCGCACGGTGTGGGACTCGGCGATCGACCGGGCCGAGCTCGGCGAGGGCATCGAGTCGCGGTTCACCGGGACGGTGAGCTACTCCGACACCCCCGAGGACCCGAAGAGCTGGTTCGGGCGGCGCAGCAAGCGCAACCGGTTCGAGAACAAGGTGACGCTGGACTGGGGTGATCTGCCCCCGGTACGCCGCGTCGAGTTGATGACGACGCACGATCTGGCCAAGCGGGAGAAGCAGAAGCTGGAGCTGCTACGCAGCCTGCTGAGCTACTTCCACTACGCCAGCAAGGAGACTCGCCCGGACGTGTTCCGGGGCGAGATCGAGCGGATCAACGGCGCGGCCCGCGAGATCCAGGACCGGCTGCGCGGTCGCGAGCAGCTGGAGGCCTCGGGCAACACCGACATCACGGTGCGGCTCGGTGACGCCAGCGCCGAGCTGGGCAAGCACCGGCACTGACCGGTCAGTCCTGCCCTGCGTCGTCGGGGTAGTGAGACGCCCGGTACCTGGCCAGGTAGGACCACCAGTCCCAGGTCGACAGGAACTTCTCCGTCGCGGCGTAGCCGTTGTCAAAGAGCTCTTGCAGGCGTTCACGGGAGATGCCGAAGTCCAGCACGCCGACGTCGGTCGGGCAGACCTTGATGGCCCGCGCGCTGACCCACGGCTGATTCAGGTAGGTCAGGTCGTGGCCGGCCAGCATGGTGCCGACCAGATCCTCCAGCAGCCGTGACTGCCCGAACATCCGCAGCGGCCATCGCCCGCCGAACGCCGCGCCAACGCCGCCGCCGGACAGCTCCGGCACCACGGTGACCCCGAACGTCGGCCACTTCGGCATCCGGCCGTCGGGCCGGTCGAAGGTATAGATCGGGAAGTTCGACAGCACCCCGCCGTCGACGAGCGTGGAGCAGCACCCGGTGGCGCTGGTCAGGGTCACCGGGCGGTAGAAGAACGGCACCGACATCGAGGCTCGCACCGCGTCGGCGACAGACTGTTCGTCGGGGTCCAGGCCGTAGACCCGCTGGTAGTCCCACGGCAGCTGGACCAGCTGGCCGGTGGTCACGTCGGTCGCGCTGACCACCGCCCGGTAGCGGCGCTCGGGCAGCAAGTCGTCGGCGTCGTAGGCCAGGTCACCCCAGGTGTGTACGCCGAGGTTGGCCAGCTCGGAACGGATCCAGGCGTGGGCGACGTCACCGCGGTACAGGCCGCTGTCGCGCAGGAACCCCAGCGCCGGGCCCAGCACCGGGATGGGTGCCGCGGCGTCGCGCCAGGTACGCAGCGGCACCGACAGCGCCAGCTCCTTGACCTGCGCGGGGCTCAGCTGGTCGCCCTGGGTGCCGGCGGCCAGGATGGTGCCGACCACCGATCCGCCGGACACCCCGGAGATGCGTTGCAGCGAATAGCCGGCGTCCATCAGTGCGACGGCCGCCCCGACCAGCCCGACGAACCGGACTCCCCCGCCGGACAGCACCAGGTCGGCGGTCAGCGGTGGGGTCTTCTCGGAGCGCACGGCGGCCATCGGTCAGTCCGCTGAATTCCACTCGTAGGCAAGGAATTTGCCGTCCAGCGTGATCACCACCCGGTCACCGCCGGCGTGCGGCTTACGAGCCAGGTCGACGCTGAAATTGATGGCGCTCATGATGCCGTCGCCGAACTGTTCGTGGATCAGTTCCTTGAGCGCCGGGCCGTAGACCGCCACGGCCTCATACAACCGGTAGATGGTGGGGTCGGTCGGCACCGCCGTGGGAAGCCCGCCGCGCATCGGCACCGCGGCCAGCACCGGGACCACCGAGGCGTCCAGCCCGAGCAGCTCGGCCACGATCTCACCCGACTCGACGGGGATGGGCTGCTGACCCAGCAGTGCCGAGGTGGTCCAGACCACCGGTCTGCCGATCGCGTCGGCCAACTGCTGCCAGGTCAGCCCCTTGGCGAGGCGGGCCAGCACGATCTGTTCGGTGATCTCATCGCGGTTCATAGGCTCCAGCATGCCCGTATCCCTCAGCCTTCGAAATGGTCGCGCAGGTTCTTCCACATCGCGGCGTGCGAGTTGCCGCCGTCGCGCAGCACGGTGGCCATCAGCAGCCGGGGGGCGGTGATGTCGACCTGCTCGTGCAGCCGGCTGCCGCCGTCGTGTGGGCGCACCGTGACGGTGGACCACATTTCGATGCCGGGCCGCTGCAGGGTGTGGCTGCGGATCTCGCCGGGGGTGTCGGTGCGCAGGTCCACTCGGCAGGTGAACCGGATCGGGATTCCGTGCAGGCGCATGCGATGCGGAGCCAGGTATCGGGTGGCGCCGTCGGTGCCGCCGGGAATCGCCCGGACATTGACCAGCATCGGGTGCAGGGCTTCGTAATTGACCAGGTCGGCTAGAAACGCGGTGACGCGCTCGGGCGGCGCTGCGATGTCGGCGGTGTGCTCCAAGCGTCCACGGGCCATGGTCATTGACCCTAACAAACTGTTTCGATTGTTTCAATCATGGTAGCCTGGGCGTCATGTCCCCCACCGTCGCCCCGATCGCGCGTCAGGTCGCCGAACGCGCCCGTGCCGACGCCGGTTTCGCCCAGGTGCTCGACGCGCTGCTGGACGCGCCGACAGCGCCGCAGGGCACCCTGGAGCGGATCGCCGCCCACGCGCTCAACGACCAGCGCCGCGCCGCGCTCACCGACGACTTCGTGGCCGGCGCACTGCCCACCCCGCAGGTCCAGGCGCTGCTGCGGCTGGGCACTCCGCAGGCCGTGCACCGGTTGCGCAGCCGCGGCAAACTCCTCGGCGCGGCGGTTGGCAACCAGACCTGGTTTCCCGCCTGGCAGTTCGACGCCGACCGGATCCGCCCCGATCTTCCCGAGATCCTGGAGCTGCTGGGCCGGTTCAGCACCGACCCGCTGGCCGGTGACCGGATCATGCGGCTCACCCATGACGAGCTGGGCGGCGTCTCGATCGCCGAGGCGCTGCGGGCTCCCAGCACCGTCGCGGCCGCCCGGCGCCTGCTGACCTCGCTCGGTGCCTGAGCTTCCCGCCGGGTACCGGGCGCCGCTGCCCGATGCCCGCCCGGCCGGCCTGCGCCGCCGGCGCGTCATCGCCGGGACGCAGCTGTGGCGCCTTGATGCGCAACATCCCGACGACTGGAGTTGGGGCGGGTTCCCCGGGCCGCGTTACCGCTTCGACCCCACCTCTGGAGGATTCCGGACCCGTTATGCCGCAACCGATCTGGTCGGTGCGTTCCGGGAACGCTATCGGCTGAGCGGGTTGCTGATCCCGTCCGATCACGGCGAGCATCACCTGGTGCGACTGATCGCCGCACGGCATCTGCGAGTGCTCGATCTGCGCACCGAACGCAACCTGGACGCCCTGGGGGTCGACGACCAGATCAGCACCGGCCAGCACGACGCGGTGTGGGATACCTGCCAACAGCTGGCCGACGCGGCGCGGCGCTGGTGGCCCGGACCCACCAAGTGCCCGGACGCGATCGTCTACCGCTCGCGCACCACCCCGGAGACGTCGGTGAACTATGCGTTATTCGGCGCCGAGGCATTCGAGGTGCAGGCGTGGCCGCTTAATCGGCGCCCCGAGGTGACCGCGGATCTGGTGCTGCGACACGGGTTCACCGTGCTGTTCTGATCGACCCACCCCTACTCGTCGCCGAAGCGGATTCCGACATCGCGCGCGGTCTGAATCGAATCACATTCCGGCGGAACGGTTTTCTGCCGACGGGTGGCCTCGGCCAGCGGCACATAGTCCACCGTCGGCGGGTTCAGCCCCACCATCACCCCGCTGTACCCCTCGTCGAGAGCCCGCACCGCCGCCGCCCCGAAACGCAACCCCAGCAGCCGGTCCTGCGAGGTCGGCGATCCGCCGCGCAGCAGGTGGCCGAGCACCACCGCACGCGACTCCCGCCCGGTCAGCGCCTCCAGTTCGGCGGCCACCTTGGCGCCCACCCCGCCGAGGCGTTCGGCCTGCCCCACCGACTTGGCCGCCACGGTGCGCTCGCCACCGACCGGTACGGCCCCCTCGGCCACGCACACGATCGAGTACGTCGAACCTCGTTGTGCGCGTTCGGCGATCAGTTCGGCAATGGGCTCCAGGCGGTAGGGGATCTCCGGGATCAGGATCGCGTGCACACCCGAGGCCATGCCGGCGTGCAGGGCGATCCAACCGGCGTAGCGCCCCATCACCTCGACCACGATGATCCGGCTGTGCGAGGTGGCGGTGGAGAACAGCCGGTCGATGCACTCCGAGGCGAACTCGACCGCGCTGGCGAATCCGAACGTCGCCGCGGTGCGATCCAGGTCGTTGTCGATGGTCTTGGGCACCCCGACCAGGCGCAACCCGGCCTCGTGCAAATGGTTTCCGATCGTCAGCGATCCGTCGCCGCCGACGGTCACCAGCGCGTCGATACCGTGTTCGGCGAAGCGCCCGAGCAGCTCCTCGGTGCGGTCCACCTCGATCCAGCTGCCGTCGGCCTGCTGCATCGGGTACGACGTCGGATTGCCCCGGTTGGTACTGCCCAGGATGGTGCCGCCCTGGTGAATGATGCCGCGGACCCGGTTGCGGGTCAGCTCGATCAGCCCACCGTCGGCGTAGTCGTCGGACAGCAGGATCCCGGTGAAGCCGTCCCGGATGCCGACCACATCCCAGCCGCGGTTGCGGGCGGCCAGCGTCGCGGCGTAGATCACCGCGTTGAGACCGGGCGCGTCACCGCCGCCGGTGCTGATCGCGATGCGCTTGATGCCGGAAGTCATGACACCTCCTGCAGCGGGCTCTTCGGGTCGATCAGTATCTTGGCGTGCTGCGCCGGGTCGGCCAGCGTGTCGAACGCCGCCGCCACCCCGCCGAGGCCGACCGTGCCGGTGATCAGCGGTGAGACATCTACCTTGCCCTCGGCGATCATGTGCAGGGTGTCACGGAATTCCATTGGCGTGTAACCGAATACGAACCGAAGGTCGATCTCCTTGTTGATCCCCATCGCCGGCCGGATGGCGTCGTGGTCCATGCAGACCCCGGCCACCACCACCCGGGAGTACAGCGGGGCGCCGGTGATGATCCCGTCGATCACGCCTGGCACGCCGACGCACTCGAAGATCACCGGGCGTTTCGGGCTGGCCGCACCGACTGCCTCGGCCGCCCGCCACAGATGCCACCAGGGCAGTCGTGCCTTGTACAGCTTCTCCACGGTGCTCACGGCCAGGCCGAGGGCGTCCGGTGCGGCCTCCAGGTGACCGTGGCCTGCCGCGGCGGCGTACGGCGAGTCCTGAGCCGGGTCCACCACGACGTCGGCGCCGCACCGGGTGGCCAGCGCACGCCGTCCGGGTGAGAAGTCGGCGGCGATCACGGTGCGCAACCCGCGGGCCTTGAGCATGCACACCACCGCCAGTCCGATCGGCCCGCAGCCGATCACGATGGCGACGTCACGCTTGCGGACTTCGCTGCGCCGCACCGCATGCCATGCAACGGCCATCGGCTCGGTGAGGGCGGCGGCCTGTGACGACAGTCCGTTGGGCACCGGCAATGCCAGAGACTGCTCGACCAGCATCTGCTCGGCGTAACCGCCCGGCGCCCACTGCGACAGCCCGACCGCATGAACGTCGTTCCCGGAGCGCACCAACGGCACCGCGACCACCCGGGTGCCGGCCCGCGGCGCCTTGCGGGTCCTAGGACCGTGATCAAGCACCTCGCCGCAGAATTCGTGGCCGAACACCACCTGCTGATCCGAGCGCATGAACCCGTCGTAGCCGGTCTCGGCCATGATGTCGGCGACGTCGTCGCAGTGCTGGCGGGCGTGCAGGTCCGAACCGCAGATTCCGCACGCCAGCACGTCAAGCAGCAGCTGGCCCTTGGCCGGTGTGGGAGTGGGCAGGTCGACGACTTCGAGTCGGGCGTTGCTGCAGCTGACCGCTTTCACGAGGTCCACACTACGAGCACGGTCTGTCGGCGGTGCGGTTTATGGTGGCGGCGATGGGACTGCACCTGCACCGCGCCGAACGTACCGACGCCCTCGCCGACGGCCTGGGCGCCCTGTTGGCGTCCCCGCCGGCCGACCCGTTCACCCAGGAGTTGGTGCTGGTCCCGGCCCGCGGGGTGGAACGGTGGCTGTCCCAGCGCCTGTCGCACGTACTGGGCGCCGGCCCCGAGGGCGACGGGGTGTGTGCGGGGGTTCAGTTCCGCAGCCCGGTTTCGCTGATCGCCGAGGTCACCGGCACCGGTGATGAGGACCCGTGGTCGCCGGACGCCCTGGCCTGGCCGTTGCTGGCGGTCATCGACGCGAACCTGGACGCGCCCTGGTGTGCCACGCTGGCAAGGCATTTGGGCCACGGTGATGCTTCCCCAGAAGGTGAGCTGCGCCGCGGCCGGCGTTACGCGGTGGCCCGTCGGCTGGCCGGGCTGTTCGCCTCCTATGCCCGGCAACGGCCGCAGCTGCTGGTGGACTGGAGCGCCGGCGCTCCCGGTGACCTACATGAGGACCTGGCCTGGCAGCCGCCGCTGTGGCGGGCACTGGTGGAGGCCGTCGGCATCGATCCGCCGCCGGTGCGGCACCGCGACACCGTCGCCCGGCTGCGCGGCGCGGCCTGCCAGACGTTGCCGGCGCGGCTGAGCCTGTTCGGGCACACCCGGCTGGCGTGCACCGACATCGAGCTGCTGGACGCCCTGGCCACCCACCACGACCTGCATCTGTGGCTGCCGCATCCCTCCGACGCGCTGTGGCGGGAGTTGCGCGGTGTGCACGGCAGCATCCCGCGCACACAGGACCAGTCCCGGCACAGTGCACACCATCCGCTGCTGGAGACCCTGGGCCGTGATCTGCGTGAGTTGCAACGCGCGCTGCCGCCCTCACCCGCCAGTGATGAATGCCTCGGTGCCGCAACACGTCCCGAGACCATCCTGGGCTGGCTGCAATCCGATCTGAGCGCCAACCAGGTGCGCCCCGAAGGCCGCACCGCGGCCGCCGCGGACCGCTCGGTGCAGGTGCACAGCTGCCACAGTCCGGCCCGGCAGGTCGACGTGCTGCGGGAGGTGCTGCTCGGGCTGCTGCACGACGACCCGACGCTGGAACCACGCGACATCGTGGTGATGTGCCCGGACATCGAAACCTACGCGCCGCTGATCGTCGCCGACTTCGGGCTGGGTGAGCTGGCCGGTGACACCCATCCCGCGCACCGGCTGCGGGTCCAACTCGCCGACCGGGCGCTCACCCAGACCAATCCCCTGCTGGCGGTGGCCGCCGAGCTGCTGGAGATCGCCGGCAGCCGGGCCACCGCCACCGCCGTGCTCAACCTCGCCCACACCGAACCGGTCCGGGCGAGGTTCGGCTTCACCGAGGAAGACCTGACCCAGATCACCACCTGGGTGCGCACCGCCAACATCCGGTGGGGCTTCGACCCGCACACCCGCGAGCGCTACGGCCTGGGCCAGATCGTGCACAACACCTGGCGTTTCGGGCTGGACCGCATCCTGACCGGGGTGGCGATGTCCGATGATTCGCACGCCTGGCTGGACACGGCACTGCCGCTGGACGACGTCGGCAGCAGCCAGGTGGAGCTGGCCGGGAAACTGGCCGAATTCGTCGCCCGGTTGCAGTCCGCCGTCGAGCGGCTCGACGGCACCCGCCCGCTGAACGACTGGATCGCCGCACTGCGCGACGGGGTCGCCGAACTGGCCGACAGCGGCGGCGAGGCCTGGCAGAGTGCGCATCTGCAGCGCGAGTTGGGCCAGGTTCTCGAGGGTGCGGCGGCCCGCGGCGACACCGAGTTGCGTCTCCCCGATCTGCGCGTGCTGCTCTCCGGGCACCTGGCCGGGCGCCCCACCCGGGCCAACTTCCGCACCGGAACGCTGACGGTGTGCACCATGGTGCCGATGCGGTCGGTGCCGCACCGGGTGGTCTGCCTGCTCGGCGTCGACGACGGGGTGTTCCCCCGCCTGGATCTGTCCGACGGCGACGACGTGCTGGCCCGTCGCCCGATGACCGGGGAGCGCGACATCCGTTCCGAGGACCGGCAATTGCTGCTGGATGCCATCACCGCGGCCACCGAGCAGCTGGTGATCACCTACACCGGCGCCGACGAACACTCCGGGCACTCCCACCCGCCCGCGGTGCCACTGGCCGAGTTACTCGACGCACTGGATGCGACCACCGCCGCGCCGCTGCGCAACCGGATCGTCATCGAGCACCCGCTGCAGCCGTTCGACTCCAAAAACGTCGAACCGGGCAAGCTGATCCCCGGGCAGCCCTTCACCTTCGACCCGACCGTGCCGATGGCCGCCCGGACCGCCGCCGGACGTCGCTGTGCTGCACAGGAATTCATCGACAACCCGTTGCCCGCACCGCCGGCCGGCGATATCACCCTCACCGACCTGCTGAAGTTCTTCAAGGACCCGATCAAGGGCTTCTTCGGCGCACTGAACTTCACGCTGCCCTGGGAAGTCGACGAGGTCGAAGAAGCCATGCCCATCGACATCGGCGGGCTCGCCGAATGGGCGATCGGCGACCGCATGTTGCGCGACATGCTGCTCGGCGCCGACCCGGCCGACGCCATCGGCGCCGAGTGGCGGCGCGGCAGTCTGCCGCCGGGACAGCTGGGCTGGCGTGCGGCCAAACAGATCCGGGACCGGGCGGCATTGCTGGCCGCCGCGACCGTCGAGCATCGGGTGGGCGAGCCGAAGGCTTACGACATCGACCTGGAGATCGGCGGTGGCCGCCGGCTGACCGGCACCGTCACCGGCGTATTCGACACGTCCACGGTGTCGGTGAACTACTCCAAGCTGCGCGACACGCACCTGCTGCAGTCCTGGATTGCTCTGGTGGCTCTGGCTGCCCAGCGTCCAGGCGTTGAGTGGACCGCACGCTGCATCGGCCGCGACCCGGGCGGCGAGCGCGTCCTGCAGCGGCTGTTCGCAGCACCGCAGCAGCCGGCCGAGGCGCTGCGAGAGTTGGTGTGGCTCTACGACATCGGGCGTTGCGAGCCACTGCCGCTGCCGATCAAAACCTCCTTCGCGTGGGCCGAGACCCGCCAACGCGGCCGGGACCCGGTCTGGAACGCCACCAAGAAATGGGCCCCGAAGTTCTACGACGGCGAGAATGCCGAGCACTCCAGCGTCCGGGTCTGGGGCCCGCACACACCGTTGCAGGCTCTGCTGGGCCCGCCCCGGCCCGGCGAGGAGGTCGACGGTGAGGACACCCGGCTAGGCGCGCTCGCGGCCCGGCTGTGGCTGCCGCTGCTGCGCGCAGAACGGCAGGCACGCTGATGGAACCATTCAACCTGCTGGGCCCGCTGCCGCAACGCGGCACCACCACGGTGCTGGAGGCCAGTGCCGGAACCGGCAAGACGTTCACGCTGGCCGCGCTGGTGACCCGCTATCTGGCCGAAGGGCTCGCCACCCTCGACGAGATGCTGCTGATCACCTTCAGCCGCGCGGCCACCCGGGAACTGCGCGACCGGGTGCGGCGCCAACTGGTGGAGACGGTGGCCGCGCTCGACAGTACCGCCACCACCGAGCCCAATGAGCTTGTCGCCCACCTGCTCGACGCCTCTGTGGAGGAACGGGACGTTCGCCGTCGCCGGTTGCGTGACGCGCTGGCCGGATTCGACGCCGCGACCATCGCCACCACCCACCAATTCTGCAATCTGGTGCTGAAGTCGCTGGGCATCGCCGGTGACACCAGCGCCGGCGTCGAACTGGTGGAAAGCCTCGACGATCTGCTGGTCCGCGTCGTCGACGACCTCTACCTCGCGCAGTTCGGCTCGCAGCGCGACGAGGTGGCACTCAGCTATCCCAAAGCGCTGGAACTGGCCCGGGTGGTGATCTCCGACCCGTATGCCCAACTGCGCCCGCAGGATCCCGAGCCCGGTTCGGCGGCCGAGATACGGCTGCGGTTCGTCAACGCGGTATCGGCGGAGCTGGAACTGCGCAAGCGCCGGCTGGGGGTGTTGGGTTACGACGACCTGCTGCGCCGGCTGGCCGGGGCACTCGAGCCGGAAGACTCCCCGGCCCGCGACCGGATGCGTCAGCGCTGGCCGATCGTGATGGTCGACGAGTTCCAGGACACCGACCCGATCCAGTGGCAGGTGATCGAACGCGGCTTCGTCGGGCATTCGGCGGTGGTGCTGATCGGCGACCCCAAGCAGGCGATCTACGCCTTCCGCGGCGGTGACATCCACACCTACCTGAAGGCGGCAGGCACCGCCGGGCAGCAGCACACGCTGGCGAAGAACTGGCGCAGCGACGCGGCGCTGGTCGACGCCCTGCAGACCGTGATGGGTGGTGCGGCACTGGGTGATCCGCGGATCGTGGTCCACGACGTGGCGGCCGCGGTCAGCGGATCTCGGCTCACCGACGCACCCAGCACCGCCCCGTTCCGGCTGCGGGTGGCCCGCCGCGGCGCATTCGGCGCCAGCCCCGACCGCGTCATCCCGATCGACACGCTGCGCGAGCACATCCCCGCCGACATGGCCGCCGACATCGCCGCACTGTTCGCCGCCGAGGCGAAGTTCGACGGCAAGCTGATCACCCCCGGCAACGTTGCGGTGATCGTCGAGACCGGCAAGGACGCCGGCTTCTGCCAGAATGCCTTGCAGCGGGCCGGGATTCCCGCGGTGTTCACCGGTGATGCCGACGTGTTCACCTCCGCCGCGGCGGCCGACTGGCTGTGTCTGCTGGAGGCGTTCGACGCGACCCACCGTGCCGGATTGGTGCGAGCCGCGGCGGCCACCGCGTTCTTCGGCAACACCGCAGCACAGCTGGCCGGCGGCGGCGACGCACTGACCGACACCGTCGCCTCGACGTTGCGGGACTGGGCCGATGAGCTGCGACTGCACGGGCCGGCAGCGGTGTTCGAGGCAGCCCAGCTGGCCGGCCTGAAGCGCCGCCTGCTCGGCGAGTACGGCGGTGAGCGCACCCTGACCGACCTGGCGCACGTGGCGCAGCTGCTGCACGAGGCCACGCACCGTGACCGGCTGGGCCTGCCGGCGTTGCGGGATTGGCTGCGCCGGCAGTGCGCGGAAAAGGGCGGGCAGCACAATCGGCGGCTGGACTCCGATTCCGCGGCCGTGCAGATCCTGACGGTGTGGGGCGCCAAGGGCTTGCAGTTCCCGATCGTCTACCTGCCGTTCGCGTTCAACCGGTGGGTGCCCGACGAGCCCATCCCTCGCTACCACGAAGAGGGCGTGCGCTGCCGCAATGTCGGCGGCCCGGCCAGCCCCGATCACGGTGTGGCACAACGGCTCAGTGTGACCGAGTCGGCCCGCAACGACATCCGGCTCGCCTATGTCGCGCTGACCCGGGCACAGTCTCAGGTGGTGGCGTGGTGGGCGCCCGCTCACAACGAGCCCACCGGCGTGCTGTCCCGGCTGCTGCGGGGCCGGGTACCCGGCCAGGCCGAGGTGCCCGATGTCTGTGAACCCAAGCCGACCGACGACGAAGCGCTGTCGAGGTTCAGGGAGTGGGAGGACGCCGGCGGACTGGTCATCGAGGACTCGGTGATCGCCCCGGCGGCCCCGGTCACGCTGGCGGCGCCGCCGGATGATCTTGCGGCCCGGCACTTCCACCGCCGCATCGACACCGGGTGGCGGCGCACCTCCTATTCCGGGCTGATCCGGCACGCCTCGGAAAGCGAGGCGAGCGGGGTGGCCGGGGTGCACAGCGAACCGGAGCTGGCCGCCCGCGACGACGAGGCCGACGACGTGCCGGTCGCCGTGGCGTCGCCGCCGGCGGGGGCCGATCTGATCTCACCGATGGCCGAGCTGCCCGCCGGGGCCGCGTTCGGCTCGCTGGTGCACGCCGTGCTGGAGACCGCCGATCCGCTGGCCGCCGACCTGCCGGCCGAACTGGAAGCCCAGGTGCGCCGGCACGCCGCCTGGTGGTCGGTCGAGGCGCCGCCCGCCGAACTGGCCGCCGCGCTGGTGCCCATGCACGACACGCCGCTGGGGCCGCTGGCCGGTGAGTTGACGTTGCGCGACATCGGCATCCGGGACCGGTTGCGGGAGCTCGATTTCGAGATTCCGCTCGCCGGTGGCGACGTTCGCGGCGCGATGCCGAATGTGCGGCTGGCCGAGGTCGGCACCCTGCTGCGCGAACACCTGCCCGCCGGCGACCCGTTCGCCCAGTATGCCGATCGGCTGGCCGGTGAGGCGCTGGGCGATCAGCCGTTGCGCGGCTACCTGTCCGGGTCGATCGACGTGGTGCTGCGGCTGCCGCAGCAGCGTTTCCTGGTGGTGGACTACAAGACCAACCGGCTCGGTGACACCGCCGCCGACTATGGCTTCGACCGGTTGACCGCGGCGATGCTGCATTCGGACTATCCGCTGCAGGCGCTGCTGTATACCGCTGTGCTGCACCGGTTTCTGCGGTGGCGGCTACCCGACTACGATCCCGACACGCATCTGGGCGGGGTGCTGTATCTGTTCGTGCGCGGCATGTGCGGGCCGGACACCCCCGTGCTCGACGGGCATCGGACCGGGGTGTTCGACTGGCGGCCGCCGACGCCACTGGTGGTGGCGTTGTCGGATCTGTTGCACGCGAGGCGGGCGGCATGAACGGGATGCTCGAGTGGCGGGTGGTGGCCGGGGCCACCGGACTGTTGCGGGACTTCAACCAGGCCGGGGTGATCGATGCCGCCGATGTGCATGCCGCCCAACGGATCACCCGATTGGCCGGTGAGCCCGAGGAGTCCGTCGCGTTGGCGTTGGCGCTGACGGTGCGGGCGCTGCGGCACGGCTCGGTGTGTTTGGACCTGTCGTCGGTGGTCGAGGCCGACGCTGCCGAAGGACTGTCCTGGCCGGAGCCGCAGGCCTGGCTGGCCGCGGTGCGCGGCAGCCGGCTGGTGCAGGAGAAGGTGCTGCGGCTCTACGAAACCCCCGCCGGTCGACTGCTCTACCTCGACCGGTATTGGCGTGAGGAGGAGCAGGTCTGCGCCGACCTGTTGGCGCTCTCGGCACCCGGCACGGCACCGACGCAGTTGCCCGCCTTCGAGCGACTTTTCCCGCCGGGCGAGTTCGATGAGCAGCGGGCAGCCGCCGAAATCGCGCTGTCGCAGCCGGTTACGGTGCTCACCGGCGGGCCGGGCACCGGCAAGACCACCACGGTGGCGCGGCTGCTGGCGCTGCTGGCCGAGCACGCCGAGCTGACGGGGGCATCGAGGTTACGGATCGCGCTGGCCGCCCCGACCGGCAAGGCGGCGGCCCGGTTGACCGAGGCCGTCGCCGCGGAGGTCGCCGCGCTGGAGCCCGTCGATCAGGCCAGGCTCGCCGGGTTGGGCGCCACCACCTTGCACTCGCTGCTGGGTTCGCGGCCGGACAGTTCGGTGCGGTTCCGTCACGACCGGGCCAACCGGCTGCCGCACGACGTGATCGTCGTCGACGAGACGTCGATGGTGTCGCTGACGCTGATGGCCCGGCTGTTGGAGTCGATGCGCCCGGATGCCCGGCTGATCCTGGTGGGCGATGCCGACCAGTTGGCGTCGGTGGAGGCCGGGGCGGTGCTGGCCGACCTGGTGGACGGGCTCGCCGCGCGCCCGGACACCCGGGTGGCGACGCTGCGGACGTCGCACCGGTTCGGGGAGTCGATCGGCGCGCTGGCCGTGGCGATCCGCGACGGCGACGCCGACGCCGCGATCGCGCTGCTGGCCGCCGGCGGCGAGCATGTGGAGTGGATCGACTCCGAGCACCCGGCCGCGGTGGCGCAGCAGTTGTGCGCCCTGGTGGTGCCGCACGCGCTGGCGGTGCGCCAGGCCGCATTGCTCGGCAATGCCGCGGTGGCGCTGGAGTCACTCGATGAGCACCGGCTGCTGTGCGCGCATCGCGAGGGCCTGCACGGGGTGCGGCACTGGAACCAGCAGATCCGCCGGTGGGTGACCGAGCAGACCGGCGACTCGCAGTGGTCGGAATGGTATGCCGGGCGGCCGCTGCTGGTGACCGCCAACGACTACGGGCTCGGGGTGCGCAACGGCGACACCGGGGCCGTGGTCGTGGGCGAGCAGGGGCTGCGGGCGGTGATCGCGGCGGCGTCCGGGCCGCTGGAGTTCGCCACCAGCCGGCTCGCCGAGGTCGAGACCATGTATGCGATGACCATCCACAAGAGCCAGGGCAGCCAGGCCGACGAGGTGACGGTGCTGATGCCGCCGGTCGAGTCGCGGCTGTTGACCCGTGAGCTGTTCTACACCGCGGTGACCCGGGCGAAGACGAAGGTGCGGGTGGTGGGGTCAGAGGCCTCGGTGCGCGCGGCGCTGGATCGGCGGGTGGTGCGGGCGTCCGGGCTGGCGCTGCGGCTGCGGGAGGCGTGACGACGCCGACATATGTACTACAAAATCGTAGTACCATTGATCGCATGGCCGAGGTGCCCGTGCGCGAGCTGAACCAGAACACCGCCGGTGTCCTCGCACGCGTCAAGCGGGGCGAGCAGCTTGAGATCACCGAACGGGGAACGGTGATCGCCCGCCTGGTCCCGGCCCAGGACGATCCGCTGAGCGAGATGATCCAGTCGGGACAGCTCAGTCCGGCAACCGTTCACGGGCCGGTGCCTCATCCTTCCGGGCCGGTGCGCACGGACCATGAGGCCGGTGAACTGCTGCGCGAGATGCGGGACGACGAGCGCTACTGATGCTGTATCTGGACACGTCGGCGCTGGTGAAGCTGATCCGTCCTGAGCCCGAGACCGAAGCGCTCACCGATTGGCTTGCAGCACAGCAGCCAACGCCATGGGTGTCCTCAAAGCTGATTGAGGTCGAGCTGCCTCGCGCTATCCGACGGACGGAGCCGTCCTTGCTGGTCGATGTCCCGGCCACGCTCGCCCGGGTGTCCCGGTACGAGGTGAACGAGGCGGTTCGGGCTGCCGCCGCGGCCTATCCCGACCCGATGCTGCGATCACTCAATGCCATTCACCTGGCTACCGGGCACGCGGTGTTCGGTGCCAGACTGACCGCGTTCGTCGCCTACGACAGGCAATTGTTCGAGGCCGCCCAAGCCGTCGGCCTGCCGGCCGTCTCCCCCGGACGATGACGCCGCTAGTTGGTGCCACACTGGGTCCATGACAGACTCCGGCAACACCCGGGTAGCGGTCTACCTCGACTTCGACAACATCGTGATCTCCCGCTACGACCAGGTCAACGGCCGCAACTCCTTTCAGAAGGACAAGGCCAAAGGCCTGGATCAGCAGCCGGAGAAACTGGCCAAGGCCACCGTCGACGTCGGCGCGATCATCGACTTCGCCTCGTCGTTCGGCACGCTGGTGCTCACCCGCGCCTACGCGGACTGGTCGGCCGAGGTCAACACCGGCTACCGCCAGCAACTGGTGGCCCGCGCGGTCGATCTGGTGCAGTTGTTCCCGGCGGCGGCCTACGGCAAGAACGGCGCGGACATCCGGCTGGCGGTCGACGCGGTCGAGGACATGTTCCGGCTGCCGGACCTGACCCATGTGGTGATCGCCGCCGGCGACTCCGACTACATCCCGCTGGCGCAGCGCTGTAAACGCTTGGGCCGCTATGTCGTCGGTATCGGGGTGGCCGGCTCCACCAGCCGGGCACTGGCCGCGGCCTGCGACGACTTCGTCAGCTACGACGCGCTGCCCGGCGTCCCGACCGTCGCACCGGCAAAGCGCAGCGCCAAGGCCGAACCCGAGGAGCAGGACTCCCCCGACCCGCAGGCCGCCACCCGGCTGCTGACCCGCGCCCTGCAGATCGGTCTGGAGAAAGACGACGTCGAGTGGCTGCACAACTCGCAGGTCAAGGGCCAGATGAAGCGGATGGACCCGTCGTTCAGCGAAAAAGCTTTGGGCTTCAAGTCGTTCAGCGACTTTCTGCGCTCCCACACCGATCTGGTGGAGCTCGACGAGAGTTCGACGACCCGGCTGGTGCGGCTGCGCGCCTGAGTGTTATCCCTCGGCGGCGACCAGGGACCGCAGCTTCACGTCGGGGTTGTCGCGCTGGAAACCCTGCAGCCGCCAGCTGTTGGCGAACAGCACCAGGTGCACGCCGTCGGTGCGGGTCATCACTTCGGCCAGCGACTGCCGGCTGACGAAGTCGACGGCGTCGTCTTCGACGATGCGGGCGACCTGATACGGCAACGCCTCCAGCGTGATCGGGGCGCCGATCTCGGTGGCCATCCGGTGGGCGGCCACCTCGAACTGCATCGGGCCGACGGCGGCCAGCACCGGCGCCTGATCGCCCCGGCGGTCTGAGCGCAGCACCTGGACCACACCCTCCTGGTCCAATTGCTCGATGCCGCGGCGGAATTGCTTGTGCTTGCTCGGGTCGACGTTGCGAGCCACCGAGAAGTGCTCGGGCGAGAAGCTCGGGATCGGCGGGAACTCCACGGGCACATCGCAATACAGCGTGTCGCCGGGACGCAGGCTGGCGGCGTTGGCCAACCCGATCACGTCGCCGGGCCAGGCGGTGTCCAGGGTGGAACGCTGCTGACCGAACACCGACTGGGCGTATTTGGTGACGAACGGCTTGCCGGTGGCGGCGTGGGTGAGCACGTCGCCGCGTTCGAAGGTGCCCGAGTACACCCGGGCGAAGGCGATGCGATCGCGGTGGGCGGAGTCCATACCGGCCTGCACCTTGAACACGAACGCGCTGAACGGGGCGTCGGTGTCGCGGCGGACACCGTCGACGTCGAGGGCGCCGCTGGGCGCGGGCGCCAGTTCGGTGAGCACGTCGAGCAGCTGGTTCACCCCGAAGTTCAGCGCCGCGGAGGTGAACAGCACCGGGGAGGCGGAGCAGTCCAGGAACGCCTCGCGGTCGTAGTCGGAGCCGTCGGCGCTCAGCAGTTCGCACTCTTCGACCGCGGTGTCCCAGTCGTCACCGGCGGCGTCGTGCCCCGCGGCCGCATCGATGTGTTCCTCGGGCGCCGCGGTGGCGCCGCCGGCGGTGCGGGTGAAGCGGATGTAATTGCCCGACCGGCGATCCAGCACGCCCTTGAAGTCACCGGCGATGCCCACCGGCCAGGTCAGCGGGGTGGGGCGCAGCCCGATCCGGGTGGAGATCTCGTCCATCAATTCCAGCGCGTGCCGGCCGGGGCGGTCCCACTTGTTGATCACCGTGATGATCGGGATGCGGCGGTGGCGACACACCTGGAACAGCTTGAGGGTTTGCGGCTCAAGGCCTTTCGCGGCGTCGATCAACATGATCGCGGAGTCCACCGCGGTGAGCACCCGGTAGGTGTCTTCGGAGAAGTCGGCGTGGCCGGGGGTGTCGAGCAGGTTGATGACGCAGTCCTGCCCCTTGGGCGTGCGATACGGGAACTGCAAGGCGGTCGAAGTGATGGAGATGCCGCGGGCCTTCTCCATCTCCATCCAGTCCGACACGGTGGCGCGGCGGCCGGATTTACCGTGCACGGCGCCGGCCTCGGTGATGGCCTTGGCGTGCAGCACCAGCGCCTCGGTCAGGGTGGACTTGCCCGCGTCGGGGTGGCTGATCACCGCGAAGGTTCTGCGGCGGCCTGCTTCGGTGGAGATCTCGGTCATGGCGCCAGCGAGTGTATTGGCGATCTGCAGCAAATCGATAATCGACGCAGGTGCCCGTACCCTTACCAGGCGTGACCGCCATCGACCCGCAGAAACTCGCCACCTGCCTGCAGGTGCTCGCCGAGGTCAATGCGCTGCCGCCCGAGCACCCCGATGCCGTCGCCGTACGCCGCGCCACCGCACACGTCTTCAAACAGGTGAAGAAGTCCCGCCGGGATGCCAAACGCGACGCGGTGGCCGCTGCCGACAAGGCCGTCATCGCCGCCACCGCCACCGGCGCACCGGGCCGCATCGACGACGAGACCCAGGGCATTCCGCTGGTGTCCACGGCGGTCGGGGCGTCGGCGGGCACCCTGCTGCGTTCGCGGGCCTGCTACATCTGCAAGCAGCACCACACGATCGTCGACGCGTTCTACCACCAGCTCTGCCCGGACTGCGCGGCCATGAGCCGGGCCAAACGTGACGCCCGCACCGACCTGACCGGCCGCCGCGCCCTGCTCACCGGCGGCCGGGCCAAGATCGGCATGTACATCGCGCTGCGGCTGCTGCGCGACGGCGCGCACACCACCATCACCACCCGTTTCCCCAACGACGCGGTGCGGCGTTTCGCCGCCATGCCCGATGCCGCCGACTGGCTGGACCGGCTGCAGGTGGTGGGCATCGATCTGCGCGACCCGGCCCAGGTGGTCGCGCTGGCCGACACGGTGGCCGGCCAGGGCCCGTTGGACATCCTGATCAACAACGCCGCGCAGACGGTGCGGCGCGCACCCGGCTCGTATTCCGCCCTCGTCGAGGCCGAGCGCACCCCGGCAAACGAGCTGGTCGACGTGATCACCTTCGACCATGTCAGCGACGCGCACCCCGCCGCGCTGGCCGGCAGCCTCGCCGAGCATCAGGAGCCGCACGCGTTGACGGAGTTGGCCCTGACCGCCCGCAGTGCCTCCCCGGAGCGGATCGCCGCCGGCACCGCGATCGACGCGGGTGGGCTGCTGCCCGACACCGCCGCGGTCAACAGCTGGACGCAGCGGGTGCACGAGGTCGACGCCTTGGAGCTGCTCGAGGTGCAACTGTGCAACCAGACCGCGCCGTTCATCCTGGTGAGCCGGCTGCGTCCGGCGATGGCGGCGGCTAAGGCGCGGCGTAAGTACGTGGTGAACGTCTCGGCGATGGAGGGCCAGTTCAGCCGTCGTTACAAGGGCCCGGGGCATCCGCACACCAACATGGCCAAGGCCGCGCTGAACATGCTCACCCGCACCAGCGCGGCGGAGATGCTGGAGTCAGACGGCATCCTGATGACCGCCGTGGACACCGGTTGGATCACCGATGAGCGCCCGCATCCCACCAAGCTGCGGCTGGCCGAGGAGGGTTTCCACGCCCCGCTGGATCTGGTCGACGGCGCCGCCCGGGTCTATGACCCGATCGTGCGCGGGGAGGCCGGCGAGGATCTGTACGGGTGTTTCCTCAAGGATTACGCGCCGAGTAACTGGTAGGGCCGGGCGCCGCGGATACACTCGGGCCGTGACCGTGACCACCGCAGAACAGCGTTCCGCCACCACCATCGCGCGTTGGCTCGCCGGGATGCTGCTCGGTGTCGGGGCAGTGCATTTCGCCTGGCCCAAGCCGTTCGACACCATCATTCCGGCCGAGTTGCCCGGAAGCCCGCGGTTCTACACCTACGCCTCGGGAGTCGCCGAGGTGGCGATCGGGGCGTCGCTGCTGGTGCCCCGCACCCGCCGGATGGCCGGATTGGCGGCGGCATGGCTGTTCGTCGCGGTGTTCCCCGGGAACCTCAACAGCGTGCGGCTGTTCTGGGCCAAGCCGTGGCTGCGGGCAGCGTCCATCGGCCGCCTGCCGCTGCAGATTCCGATGGTCGCCGCGGCGCTGCGGGTCTGGCGCCACGGGTAGCACCGGAACCGGCCGCACGGTCAGTACAGCGGCCCGCCCCCGAACAGGGAGCGGTGCGAATCCGGTTGGTTGCCTTCGATGTCGGTGACGCCGTAGTCCAGCGCGGCCTCGGCGGTGATCAGGGTGTGTCCGCTGCGGGAGCCCAGGTCCGGGTCGTCGGCCAGCGCGGCGACGACGCGGCCGATGAACTCCGGGGTTTCGGCGTTGGCCAGGGCGAAGCCCTGGAAGTTGTCCAGCCCGCGGTCGATGAAGCCTTGCATGACTTCGTTTTTCACCAGTCCCGGCCACAGTGAGACGGCGCTGACGCCGGTGCCGGCCAGTTCGGCGGCCATGTCGGCGGCCATCTTGTCCAGCCCGGCCTTGGACATACCGTAGAGCACCGAGTGCAGGTGCCCGCGGGTGCCGAACGAGGAGATGTTGGCGATCAGACCCGACCCGCGGGCCACCATCAGTCCTGCGGCGTGCACCGAGGCGACGTAGTGGGCGCGCAGCCCGACCCCGATCAGGGTGTCCCAGTCGGTCACCGGGCGCTGCCAGAACTTCTCGGTGAACCCGCCGAATCCCTTGGGCGCGGCCCAGACGTTGTTGACCAGCAGGTCCAGCCGGCCGTCCTGCTCGTCGGCGATGCGGGCGAACAGCGCGGCGATCTGGGCGTCGTCGCGGTGGTCGCATTCCACGGCGATGCCCCGCCCGCCGCGTTCGGTGACGCCCGCCGCGGTTTCATCCAGCGGCCCGGCGCTGCGGGCGGTGACGTAGACGGTCCAGCCGGCCGAGCCCAGCGCCAGCGCGACGCCCTTGCCGACGCTGCGGCTGGCGCCGGTGACCAGGGCGATACGGGTGTCAGTCATCTCCGGCCTCCACAATCGTGTCGTCGGTCAGCGGCCGGGTGATCACCCAGAGTTGCCGGAAGTGGCTCCGGGCCATTCTCCAGGCCCCGTCCTCGATCACGTAGTCGTCGTCGTATTCGCCGGTGAGCAGGCGTTCGGTGCGCTCGATCATGTTGAGCTGACGGAACTTCAGCGTCCAATGTCCGGTGGCCGTGCCTGGGCCGGTGATGCTGATGTCGGGGTGCATGCCGTGGTGCATGTCGAGGATCACCGGCTTGCCGTCGACGGTGTGCAGCGCGATGCGGGTGAACACCCGGGCCAACTGATCGGCATCGGTGAAGCCGCCCAGCGGGCCGTAGTCGATGTCAGCGTCCTCGGTGAAGCAGGCCCGGAAGGTATCGGGGTCCTTGGCGTCGCAGGCGCGGAAATAACGGTGCTTGAGGGCCTTGATCGCCTCGATCTGTTCGAGGGCGGCCAGCCGTTCTTCGATGCTCACCCGGCTGACCCTACGGCCAGGTCCGGGCGGGTTCAGTTGGGGCCGATCAGCAGATCTGGCCGGCGAAGAACGCCGCCGAAACCAGGCCGACGCACAGCGCCAGAGTCGCGTGGCCCATCATGCCGGCTCCGACCGTCGCGGTGGCGGCGGTGATGCCCAGCCCGCTCAAGAAAGTCGTCATGGCCATCATCTCCTGTGGTGTGCGTCACATCTATTTTTTAACGTGGCCTACACCACATCATATCTCTAAGGGAAATGCCAGCCCAACCTCACGCGCCACAAAATTGTCAAGTTTCGGCGACGCGCTCCACCTGCACGACCAGGCCGTTCCTCGGCTGCAGCGCCGCGTATCCCCCGGCACGTATGCGCTGGTCAAGAAGGTCTAGCCGGGTTCTTCCCAGCAGCCGGGCAAGCATGACCGTCAGCTCGGCGGTCGCGAACGCCGAGCCGATGCAGCGATGCGTCCCCCCGCCGAACGGCAGGAACTCGTACGGAGCGGGCCGGCGATACCCCGGCGAGGCGGGATCCCAGCGGCGCGGCTCGAACCACAGCGGGTCGGCCCACAGCTGCGGCAGCCGGTGGGTGACGTAGGGGCTGAACACCAGGGTGCGCCCGGCGCGGATGCGGCGGCCGGCGAACGACAGCTCGCGGGTGACCTTGCGCGCCGAGATCACCGCCGGCGGGTAGAGCCGCAGGGTTTCGTGCACGACGCCGTTGAGGTAGGTCAGGTTCTTCAGGTCGGCGGCGTCGGGGGGCCGGCCTTCGAGGACGTCACCGACCTCCGCGGCGGCGGTCTCCCACACCCCGGGGTTGCTCAGCGCGTTGTAGACCACCCATCCCATTGCCGCGCTGGTGGTTTCGTAGCCGGCGGCGATCAGCGAGACGACCTGGTCGCGGATCTCGTTGTCGCGCAGCGTTTCGCCGTCCTCGGTGCGCCCCTCGATCAGGGTGGCCAGCACGTTGTCGTCGGCGCTGGGATAGGTTCGAGCGCGGGCGATCTCGGCGTAGATCAGCTCGTCGACGCGAACCTTGGCGGCCATCGCGCGTCGCCACGCCGGGGTACGCAGCAGCTGCACGGCCTGCAGTGTTTGGGGCAGTAGGTGGGTCAGGTCCATCAGCGGCTGCATTTGTTCGCCCAGAAAGTCGGCGTGTGCAGCCATGCTCTGGCCGAACAGTGACTCGATGGCACTGCGCCGGATCGCGGCGCGGAGTTGGGCGAAGACGTCGACGGTCTGTCCCGGCTGCCAGGTGTCGATGACGGCGTCGGCGTTGGCGGCCATGATCTGCAGGTAGTTCGCGAGGTGGCGGTGGTGGAATGCCGGCTGGACCAGGCTGCGGCGACGACGGTGGTCGGCGCCGTCGCTGACGATCAGTGCGGTGGGTCCGTCGACGGGCACCAGCACCTGGAATGCCTCCCACCAGTTGAAGGCGTCGGAGTTGGCGAAGACGAACCTGTTGGCCTCGGCACCGAAGAGATAGACATAACCGTGGCGGCCAAGCCCGGCGTCGACCATGGGGCCGCGGCGGCGATGCAGCGCCAGTAGCGCTTCGCCGGGCGGGTAGCGCACCGGGTGGGTCATGTGCTTGGAGGCTAGCGGTCTAGTCGTCGAATTCCGATGCCATGCGGCAGATCAACTCGGGTCAACGCACCGCTACCGCGCCCGAAGGACGCGCAAGGCGTTGCCGCCCCGGCCTGAGCCGCGGTTGTTGGGATCGCCTCAGTAGCCGTAGAACTCGGCGGACTTGATGTCGGCGTCGTCGACACCCAGATCCTCGAGTAGATCCAGCATCGCCAGCGCCATCGGCGGCGGCCCCGCCACGTAGTACACCGGACTGGTGATCTCCGACAGGTGCCGCCGCAGCAGATCGGCGTCGACGACACCGATCTCGCCGGACCAGGATCGCGGATCGGGATCAGTCATCGTCGTGATCAACCGGAAGTGCGGGTTGGCCTGCTGCAACGCTTCGAGTTCCGGGAGGAACGCCGCCAGCTCGGGCCGCCAGTTGGAGTAGAAGAGATACAACGGATGCGCCAACGCATGGCGTGAGGCATGGCGGACGATCGACAGGAACGGTGTGACACCGATGCCACCGGCGATCAACACCGCCGGCCGGCCGACGTCGCGGTGCAGGATCAGGTCGCCGTCGGCTTCGCTGATCGACACCGTCGTTCCGGGCGGCGCGTCCTTGAGCAGGTCCTTGAATGCGCTGTCCCGCAGGCGCATCGCGATCATCAGTTCAGGCTCGTGCGGCGCACTGGCGATGGTGAACTCACGGGTCGCTCCCTTGGAGTCATCCTTGGGCGGCGGGTCGATCAGCGTCAGCTGACAGGACTGTCCCGGCAGGTACTCATAGCCGTCCGGCTTGGCGAAATAGAACGCCATGGTGTCCTCGGCGATCAGTTCGCGCCGCAGTAACTGCGACTTGTATACGTCCACGGTGGGCTCTCCGATCAGGACGCGAAGCTGAATTCGGTCTGGGTCGACTGCCGGCCCCGGAACTGCAGGCCGTGCTCGGTCTCGGTCACCCGATGCCGAATCACCTTGCCGGGGTAGGTCAAAGCGCCGTAGACGTGGCCGAGCGCGGTGTTATTCAAGGTCGTGTGGGAGCCGTCCTTGGCGCGAAAACCCTCGACCTGGGCCTCGAAGATCCCGTCTACCTTGAAATGGCCACTGCCCTTGTCGACGTCGAATTCGATCGGCGCCCGGGTCACGCCCACAATCTCCTTGACCAGGCCGGCCAGATCGGCCAGCGGCCCACCGGCCTGGCCGGTGAACGCCGTCACTAGCGCGTCCTGCTGGGTGTCGTCGGCGCGGTCGTCGACGATGACGAACACCCGGGTGTTTACGTCGAAGATATTGTCGGCGTGATGCCCCAGCAGACCCAGGTTGAGGCCGGCCACGTCGACGCCGTTGATCTGCCCGCGGTCGATGTGGAACACCCAGTTGAACCCGCAGTTGTTGCCGTCGGCGTTCTCGCCGATGGTGCACGGGCACAGTGACCGGCAACTGCACACCTCGGCCATTCGTCCGTTCAACTCATATCCCACGACGATCTCCTTTTCACGGGTGGTGATGCGCACCGGTCGACGACTGCAGCGGCTCGTAGAGGCCCCAGCCGGGCAGGTGGTTTCCGAACAAGCCCGCCAACGCCGCGGCGATCATCAGGGCGACGCCGAGGGGCGCCACGATCCGCCTGCCCCACGAGGCGTTCTTCTCGATCAGCATCACCGCGGTCAGCGCCAGCATGGCCAGCACATTGCCCAGTCCGGTACCGAACATGATCAGCATCAGCGCCCAGCAGCACCCCAGGCAGGACCAGCCGTGGCGCAGTCCCAGGTTCCAGGCGCCCGCGACACCACGCCGGTAGTGGGCGAACAGGAAGGCCCGGGGGTCGCGGCACTGGGTGAGGCAGCGGTCCTTGAGCGGGGTGAGTTGGAAGATGCCGGCGATCGCCAGCACGGCGGCGAGCACCAGGTGCGGTCGAGCGGACATCCACGTCAACTGCGCCGGTGCCGCCCACGCTCGCACGGCGGTTGCCACCGCGACCGCGGCGAGCGCGAACGCCAGCCACAGCGCCAGGTAGCCGGCGAGGAACGCGGCACGCACCCAGGCCGTTCGCGGGGCACGGGCGCTGACGACGGTGAACATCCGCACCATCGGAATGGTCGTCGGCAGCATCATCGCGGCGGTCATCTCCAGCCAGGCGCCGGCCAGCAGCGCCACGGAGAATGCGACGCCGGCAACCGATCGCGGTGTCGCGCCGCCGGTGATGAGAACGTCATGGTGATGCCCGGCTGCCAGCAGTGCCACCCAGCACGCCGCGGCGATGACCCACAGCAACCGGCCCGGATCGCTCCACCCTTCCCAGAGCGCAGCGGTAGACCGGCCGCCTACCTGGTCGGATGCCACCATCTCGGGGCGCCCCTTTGCCGATGGATCATTTGCCGAACATTACCCGGAGATCTCTCGTCGAAATAGGGGCGGGTTTCGCTCGAGAGTTGATGCGCTGCTTAGGGACTTCCGGCCCTGCCGACCGCAGCGCCGGTAGTCGATACTGATACTACGCGTAACAGATAACTCGGAGGCCGCCATGTCACAGCGACTGAGCACCCTGGACACCGCCTTCCTGCACGCCGAGCACACCGACCCCCACACCCGGCTGGGCATCGGTGGGCTGGCGATCCTGGACGGCCCGATGCCCGAGCACGACGCGTTGATGGCGACCCTGTCCGAGCGGATCGCGGCCTGCCCCCGGTTCTCACAGCGGTTGCGCCGCCGGGTCTTCGACCTCGACGCACCGCAGTGGGTCGACGACGACAAGTTCGACCTGGCCTATCACGTGCGGCGCGTCGCTCTCCCGGGCTCCGGCACCGACGAGGACCTCTACAGCGTGGTGGCCGACGTGATGTCGTGGCAGCTCGACCACGACCGCCCGTTGTGGGAGATCTGGCTGATCAGTGAGCTGGCCGGGGGCCGGTGGGCGATGCTGATGAAGGTGCACCCGTGCCTGGCCGATGCCGTTGCGACCGTGCACATCCTGACCGGATTGTCCGATGACGCCGTGGCCGGGGGCGACGCCGTTGAGCACTGCATGAACCGGCACCCCGCGGGCAGCGCCCGGATCGATGCGGCACACCCGGCCCCGAGCCCCTGGCTGGCGGCGCTGCGGGCTCCCGCGCAGATCGCCGGCGACGCGCTGGCCGCAGCTCGCGAGATCGTTCGCAGCGCAAACGAATTCGCGGCCGGTCTGCAACGTCCGCCGTCGCCG
The DNA here is from genome assembly GCF_020181635.2 of Mycobacterium zoologicum. Lineage (NCBI taxonomy): Bacteria > Bacillati > Actinomycetota > Actinomycetes > Mycobacteriales > Mycobacteriaceae > Mycobacterium > Mycobacterium zoologicum. The sequence continues at coordinate 124,832 of NZ_JAYJJS010000006.1, forward strand.
CTGAACGGGCCGGTGACCTCCCGGAGACGCTACACCGCGGCGCATGTCGCCCTCGATGACGTCCACCAGATCTGCCGGACCTTCAACGTCACCGTCGACGACGTCGCGCTGGCCGCGCTCACCGAGGTCTACCGCGATATGTTGTTGCGCCGCGGTGAGAAGCCCAACGCCGAGTCGCTGCGCACCCTGGTGCCCAGCCGCGGCGCAATCCGCCTGCCGTATCTGCCTGTGCACGAGGCGAATCCGGTACTGCGGTTGCGGTTGATTCATGCCCGGATGGAGCAGATGACCGGCAGCGGAGTGGAAGGATTGGTGGCCGCGGCCACCCGGATGCTGCCCTTCCCGGTGACCGCGTGGGCCCTGGATCTGCTGGCCCGGTTGCCGCAGCGCAACGTGGCCACCATGGCCGTCAACGTGGCGGGGCCGCGCCGGCCACTGCAGGTGATGGGACGCAACGTGATCGGGGTCTTGCCGATCCCGCCGATTGCGGTCCAGCTGCGCAGCGCCGCGGCGGTGTTGAACTACGCCGATCAGCTGTTCTTCGGGATCCTCGCCGATTTCGACGCCGTCCCGGATGCCGAGGAGCTGGCCCGCGGGGTGGAGGCCGCGGTGGCCCGGCTGCTCGAGCGCAGCCGGCGGCGCCGGGGACAGGACAGGCACGGGATGTCGCTGGTCGTCACCGCCTGAGGGACCTGATCCAGGTGCCGCCAGGCGCCCCGGCGCTGTGGTGCACGGACATTCCCAGAGTGACTTGCCCGGTAAGTCCACCGGCGTACGCTGCCAGCATGCCGCCAGAGAACCTCGAACCACGAGTCGCCGCCCTGGAGGAGCACATACGGAAGCTGCGCAACCGGGTCCGGGCCAGCGAGCAGGACGCGACGGCGGCCCGCGTGCTCGCCGGCGGCGCCGACCGCGGCGTCGGCGAGATCGGCGACGAGGTCCGAGACTTCCGTCGTGCCACGATCGCCAGTTTCAATGCATTACGTGAAGACATGGTCGACATCCGGCAGGATGTGACCAACCTGCGGCAGGAGACGGCCGGCGGCTTCAGCGAGATGCGGTCCAAACTCGACGTAGCTGCCGCGGGTCAGCAGCGAATCGCTGAGCTGATCCAGCACGTGATCGATGCGCACGACGGGACCGACCCGGCCTGACTGGGAGTACAACCGCACCCGCCGCGGTGAGTTGTCCACAGCGGCCGATGCGGTGAAGTGCGGCACGATCGCCGGGCTCCTAGCCTGACCGCCATGACCGAGCCATTCGATCCCGTTGGGCCCCTGTCGAGGATTCTCACCGCGCACGGCCCGTTGCACGAAGACGCCATCGCCGAGTATCTGCGGGAGTCCGGCGTGGCCGATCCCGCCCGCGCTCTGCGGCGCCTGCACCTCGAAATCGACATTCCCGCAGGGCAATTACCTGATGGACGTTGGCTATGGCTGCCCGCCGTGCTGGCCGGCCGGGTGTTCACCCGGCGGGTCACCGAGTCCGAAGTAGACGGCGACGTACTCACCATCACCCCGGATCTCGCTCCGATCGCCGTGCTCTGCGACAGCGCGCCGTACCAACGGTTGGCCGACGGGTCCGCGGTCCACTACGTGATGCAAGACGATGATCGCGGCGTCCTCGCACTGACCCCGGGCACGTTCGAGGCACTCGGCGTCGAGAGCGGTGATCTGATCGGCCTGCGCCTGGGCGATGCGGGACTGGTGCTCGAACGGGTCGCCACGGCAACCGATTCCGCGGCGGGCGCACGGCTGGCCATGCAACTCGGTGGACAGCCGGAGCGTGTCGACGCACTGGTCTGGACCGCGTGCCTGGCAGATCCGACGCTGTTCACCCAGCCGGGCGCCCCGCTGTCGGAGATCGTCGCCGAACGGGGCCTGACCCAGCTTGGGGCGTGGCTGGCGCCGCCGGAATTCAATTTCAGCCGTTGGGTTTTCGAGCGGGAATGGGAGAAGCTGGCGCGACGCCACCGACTCGACGAGGATGACGCGCTGACGCTGAACACGCTGCTGCGGCTGTATCGGCTGATGGTGATACCGCAGCTGCTCAAGTCTGGTCCGTCCGGGGACAGCGTCGAACCTGCGGATGACTTCGGCGACATCATGGACGACGTCGGCGCCGCTCTGGCCGATCCGAAGATCGCCGAACTGCTGGCGAGGGAGACGCTGCGCGACGGCCGGTTCAGTGCGGGCGGGCTGCGGGGGCTGGCGGACGCCTTGGCGCCGCGGGTGCCGCCGTCGGCGCAGGTGGCCTGCCAGTGGCTGCGGGCGGTGGCTTGCGAACGCGAAGGCGATGTCGTCGGGTTCGAGCGTGAGTTGCTGGCGGCTGAGGCGATGGACGGCCAGTGGCCGCTGCCGCTGCTCGACTTGGCCGAAATCGCCTCCGACCGCGGCGATGCGGAAGCCGCCCTGGCCCTGCTTCGGCGCGCGCGAGCAACCGCAGATCATCCACTGGTGTACCTGCTGCGCCAACATCGCTGCGCGCCGCGGACCGATCTGGGCCGAAATGCACTGTGCTGGTGCGGCTCCGGCAGGAAATACAAGAAGTGCCATCTCAATGGGTTGCCGTTGCACGACCGGGTGGGCTGGCTGTATCACAAGGCCATTCGGCATGTGCTGTTCGGCGACTGGACCGATCTGCGCTACGCGGCCGCCTGGGAATGGTGTCGGTCCACCATCGTCGACGACGAAGACGCGTTCAACGCGGCGCTGGCCGATCCGCTGGTGATCGACGCGGTGTTGTTCGAGGGCGGCGGGTTCGAGGAGTTCCTGACGGTGCGCGGTCCGCTGCTTCCCGACGACGAATGGGCGCTGGCACAACAGTGGCTGCTGGCACCACGAGCGGTGTTCGAAATCGAGGACGTGCACGGCGACCGAGGTGTCACCATCCGCAATGTGCACACCAGCGAGCGGAACGAGGCGGGCGTGCGCATGACCGACCTGCAGTTGCGGCGCGGGCAACTGGTCTGCGCCCGGCTGGCGCCCGACGGGACCGGGCTGCAGCTCTACGCGCTCGAGCCGATCTCACCGCAGCAGCGTGATCCGCTGGCCTCCCTCCTGGCCGCCGGCGCCGATCCGGTGGAGTTGATGGCGCAGCTCAGCGGTGACGGAGAAAGCTCCGTTCGCCGACGTGGTGTTGCCTGACGTCCTCGATCGACGCACTGAAGAAGCCGGCGCAGAACCGTTCGACGCGTAGAATTGGAGACTATGAGTCAGGCGATCACCGAGCCGCCGCCCCGGCTCCCAGCAAGCGGAGCTCAGGTGCGTGCGCACGCGTCTCAGCTGACCGAGCTGGCGGCGCGCTATGGAATCACCGAACTCGCGTTTGCGTCAGCAGGAAAGCTGCGCGGACGAATCGACGATGAGCACGACCTCTTTGACATGTTCGAGTTCCAAAGAGCAGCAACAGATCTGATCGGCGCCGACGTTGTCCTGTTCTCTGTCGGAGCGCTACGCAACGAAAACGTCAGCCCGGACCTTCGGTCAGCCGCGCCCCTGTGAATGCCGATCGCCGACCCGACCTGCATGCGCTACTGGAGCTTGACGCACTTCTATTCGAGATCATCTCCCTACGCGGCTCGGGTGATCCCGCACGATATGCCGAGACAACCACCTATGGGCGAACTTGTACGACCTGCGGAATCATCTGGCGCATTCGCGGCTTCCAGACATCGACGAAGGGCTAATTCAGCGATTCACCTGGGCGCGAACCGACTCACTGCGCGCCGCAGTCCAGGCGGTGATGAAGCCGACGCACTGACTGGACACGGAACGTACCGGTTAACACACTTACGCAACCAGGGTCTGCGTCGCCAAGCCGGCGGGGCCGGCCTGGTCGAAGATGACCGTCTGCGTCATCGCCCCCGCCCCGGGGGTCACCGTGGTGCGTGAGTCCATGCCGATCCACTCACCGACCGGATCGTGGTCGAGTACCACCGACAGGTCGCAGTTGATCGCCGGATAGCGGTCCGGCGGCGCGCACACGCTGATCCCACTGCCGGAGTCGGCGACCGTCAGCACCCGCTGCCACGGTGTCATGTCCTCGCCGTCGACCAGCGTCACCGTCGGCCGCGTCCAGGCTTTCGCCCGACCGAAGTCGGCGAAGCCGCCCTGCTCGAAGCGCCAGTCGATCGCCGACAGGTAACCGTCCCCGTGCCAGCCGTCGGGAATCGCCGCATCGGCGGAAGTGAGTTCAGCGTCGATGTCCCGCAGCTCCTGCGCTTGGGGCGGCGCGGGGAAATCCGCCGACGCCGCTATCAGCCGCCAGGCCCGCCCGATCAGCACCGTGCTCCCCGCCGCCTGCGCTGTGGCCTGCAGCAACTCCACCCGCCTGCCCTGGTGCAGAGATGCCACGGTGATGTGCAACGGCGCGACCGGCACCGGCCGCAGAATGTCCACCGTCATCCGCGCCAGCCGATGACCGGGCCGCGGCTGATGCTGTTCGATCTGTCTGGCCAACAACGCCGAGGGCGGCCCGGCGTGCTGCGCGGACGGGCTCCACGGCCCCGCGGTCAGCGGCGAACTGTCGAACATGTCGGGCGCGGTCTGGGTGTAGAACGACGTGGCATCCACGGGGTCAACGGTAGTGGGGGGCCGCGCGTCAGTAGTGATAGCGGGCTTGGATGATCTGCAGGTCCTCGCCGACCACCCGGTAGACGAGGCGATGTCCTGTAGATGGTTCGCAGACGTCGTCGCCGCCAAACCACGTCACACGAAATGACCTGGGACATAATGGCAGCCAACAATGTTCATCGGACTCATGCCGGGGCGATGCCGAGAATTAAGTCCAGAGTGGGAGCTGGACGCGAACCTAAGGAAGAGTCATGTTCGCAGGCTATTTCGAAGCAGACGACCGCGATGGAACCGAGTACGGGCGGGCCGCATCTCTGGCGCATGGCATGTGCGGGGCGCTAACTGGGTTGCCTACCTCAGCGGCAGCCGGGTCACCTATTGACATGGTGGATCAGGCGTTTCCGGGCGCCCCGATAGCGCCATCTACTTTGCTTCGAAACGCAATGGACCACACGCTCCTAGATCTCGGTCACGTCATGGGCATCGTCGAACAAAGCGGCCGTCAAGTTTCGGTACCCGCAATCATGGGAAACATCCGCACCTCACTGCTCTCAGCGTCACACCTGTGCTACGCCATATCTCCCGCCGATGCCCGCCAACGCCTCCACCACATCGGCGAGCTTTACGACCTCGAGATGAGATCGGCTGCGAAGTTCGTCAAAGAAGTCGACAAACAGGACCCAAGCGTGCTCCCCGGCCTTCGGCCCCCGCCGGACGCTGCTGTGCGACAGCTCGCGTCCTACGCCAACCCCTACCCGCCAGCACAGCGGGTCACGGAGTCACTTCTCCTCGGGCATATGAAGGAACAGGTGCTCGGGCCGCTGCTCACGCAACTGAAGATCGACGAATCCCATGCAGCCCTCCTCGTCGACCACATGTTCAACACAACCAGCGGAGCTGCGCATGGTTACAGCTGGATTGACCTGGAAGGCGTCATCTGCCACTTTGTCGCCCATTTCACTTACGCAGTATCGGTTGCCAATCTGGTTTTCAACGACTACTTGCGTGCGCTCGGGCGTCATCCGACGCGTTCCGCCTGAGCGTCTGAAACTGTCAGAATTTCACATAGCGGCGGGCGTCCGCGGCCAAGCAGCGAGGCACGCCACTTACGCCACCGCCACACTCGACGCCTGAAATACCTCAGCCGGCATCGGCTGGTGCAGCTTCCAGGTGATCGCCATCGGTTTCTCTCCCTCGTGTGAGACGTAGTCGGCCGGGCCGAGGAACACATACGGCGACGCACCCAGCGCCGTGGTCTTGGCGGCACGAACGAATAGCAGGATGTGCGAGCCGTTTTCGCGATGGTGAATGTAGCGCTGCCCAGTCGGGGATGCCGCCGATGTGGTCGATTGCGACTCCCAGTGAAACAGCCGGTCGCTGAGTGCAAAGTCGCGGTACATGGTGGTCGGCGAGTAGTCGGTCTCGGATTTCTTCAGCGTGATAAAGAACGCATCGGTGTTGAGTTCCGGGCGCCACACGACACCCTCGCGCATGGTGCTCGGGGTGCGGTTCTGGGCTGCGTAGTCCAGGGCGGCCAGGATCTCCTCGCGCGAGTACGTGGCATGCACCTGCAGCGGGACATCAGCCAGCGACGGCACCAGGCCACCAAGCGAGTAGGTGCTGCGCCGGGCGGTATCGAAGGCGATATCGAGGACCTGGCGCATCTCATCGACCACCGGTTCGCCAGCCAAAGCGACGAGCCCCGCTGCGACATCAGGGAGTCCGCCGCCGTTGGGGAACAGCGAGTAAAACAACATCGCCGCCAGCCGCCGCTCGGCGGGACTACTCAGATCGACAGTGCCGTCGAGGATGGCCCGGTACGTCTCCCACCGTAGCCGGTCATCGGCGTGCGCCAGGGCACGGACGCGTTTGACCAGATCGGTTTCACGCGGGCCGGACTCGGACGTCAGTTTGCCGGCTTCACGGCACAGCGTCGTCCAGGACCGGTTGTTCTTCACGATGTCGGGCAGCTCGCGACCGTAGGCGTCGAGATAACCGGCCAAACGGTCGTCGGGATGGGCCCGCACCTCGGACACTAACGCCGCCCAACGCGGTGCAACTTGCTGTTTGATGTTGTCCAGCACCAATTTTTGCGCGACGCGGTCGAGCACGATCTGGCTGCCCGACGGCAGAAACGGAAATCCCTGCTCCACCTGATGCTGCAGCGCCTTGCCGCCCGCTCCAGTCAAGGCCCGGAACCGTTGGTCGAAGCGGAACTCGCGGCGCTGATGCCCGACGAAGTCCAATGCGGTGAGCACGGTCTTGCCGTGGGTGAGTCGGAGTCCGCGACCCAACTGTTGCAGGAAGACGGTGGCGCTTTCGGTGGGGCGCAGAAACAGCACGGTGTCGACCTCGGGGATGTCGAGGCCCTCGTTGAACAGGTCGACGGCGAAGATGACGTTGATGTCGCGGTTGCGCAGGCCGGCCAGGGCGGCGCGGCGCTCATCGGCGGGTGTGTCCCCCGAGACCGCCAGGGCGGGGATGCCAGCGTCGTTGAAGCACGCAGCCATGTACCGGGCGTGGTCGACGCTAACGCAGAACCCCAAGGCGCGCATGGTCGCAACGTCGCCGACCTTGTCGCGCAGTTGTTTGAGCACGATGCGGGTACGGGCGTCGTTTCCGGTGTAGACGCTGCTCAGCGCGGCCAGATCGTAGCCGCCGCGTTTCCACTGCACCGCTTCCAGGTCGGTGCCGTCGTGGATACCGAAGTAGTGAAATGGGCACAGCAGGTTTTGTTCCAGGGCTTCCCACAGGCGCAGTTCCGCGGCGATGCGACCGTCGAAGAAGGCGCGCACGTCGACACCGTCGGCGCGTTCCGGGGTGGCGGTGAGCCCCAACAGCTCGATCGGCTGGACATGGTCAAGCAGCCGGCGATAGGACGTGGCCTCGGCGTGGTGGAATTCGTCGACCACGACGATGTCGAAGTGGTCGGGGGCGATGTCGGCCAGCCGGTTCGCCGACAGCGATTGAATGCTGGCGAATACGTGGCGCCACTTCGTCGGTTGCTGGCCATCAACGAGGAGTTCGCCGAAGGTGGCGTCGGTGAGGACCTCCCGGTACATGCGCTGGGCTTGGCCGAGGATTTCCTTGCGGTGTGCGACGAACAGCAGCGTGAGATCGCTGCCATGGATGTCGCGGACCAGCCGGCGGTAGTCCAGGGCGGCCATGACGGTCTTACCGGTGCCGGTCGCGGCGACGATCAGGTTACGGTGCCGATCATGCAAGGTGCGTTCGGCGTCGAGTTGTTCCAGCATTTCGGCTTGAAACGGCTTGGGACGCACCTCCAGCCCGGACAGGGTGACGGCCAGCGGGTCACGTTTGCCAGCCCCGGAAGCCGTTTGTAGCGCTTGACGCAGCCGGTCACCGTCTTGATCGGGTCGGTAGGGCTCGAAATCGCGGTTCTCCCAGTAGGAGTCGAAGGTATCCCGGAATTTCTTCAGCAGGTGCGGAGTGCCGATCGCCGAGAGCCGCACGTTCCACTCCAGTCCATCGACCAGAGCGGCGTGCGACAGATTACTGGAGCCGACGTAGGCGGTGTGAAAGCCGGTGTTGCGGCGCAGCAGCCACGCCTTGGCGTGCAGGCGGGTGAGGGTGGTGTCGTAGTTGACCCGAACCTCGGCGCCGAACTCGTTCACCAGCGCGTCCAGCGCGCGAGCGTCGGTGGCGCCGAGGTAGGTGGTGGTGATGACGCGCAGCGGAATTCCCCGCTCGCGTAGCTCGGTGAGCTCGCGTTCCAGCAGCCGCAGCCCCTGCCATTTGACGAACGCGCACAGCAGATCGACCCGGTCGGCGCTGGCGAGCTCGGCGCGCAGCTCGGCGGCCAGGGTGGGCTCGCCACGGCCGTTGGTCATCAGTGCGGCGTCGGAGAACGGGGTTGCCGGGCGCGGAAGTCTGGTGGCGCTCAGCGCTGTTGCACGGCGCACCTCGTCGAGGCGGGTGACTTTGCCGGGCTCGTTCGAGTGCAGAGCCGCACCGTCGGTGTGGGTGTCGGGCAGCATGTTGAGGATGCGGTGTGCCAGGGCAACACGGTCCTCGACGGTGCGGGCTGAGCGCAGCGACCGCTCAATGATCGGCGCCAGGTAGCGGGCGATGGTCAGCGCCTGCTCGGCGTCGTCGACGGTGCCGAAATCCGGGAGCAAGTCGGTGTGGCGGGCGAGCTGGGCGGTCAGCTGTTCGGTGAGCAGGGATTCGTAGACGCCGGTGTCCATGGGGCGGAGATTAGCGGATGGGGCCGACGCTGCAATCGGTCACCAACGCTGGGCGCCATGCCCCGTTTTCGGTGCCATCTGGTCTGGCATGTCGCCGAATTTGGCATACGTGCCGGACAAGCCACCACCGCGGCTCAGCGCAGTTCGATCAGCCGATTCCCGGCAGCCGCCAGCTCGACGATGCGATCAATCAAAGGCTGGAACCATCGGAGCAGTTCTTGGCGCCGGGTGTTGCCGACCCGGACCCACACGATGACTGGTGAAGCGTCACTTAACGTGAGCATGTCGTAGAAATCCTCGTCCTTTGTGACAAGGGCGGCATCATGGTCGAGCGCAAAATCCCAGAGGGCTCGATCTGTTGCGCCGCCCAACCCGATGTCGTAAACGTGCTCGGCGGTGTGACCGTGCTCGGTCAGCATGCGCGCCAGGGCCGGCGGCAGCTGTGCGTCGATCAGGAACCGCACCGGCTATGACGTGGTCAGGATCGTATGGTCGGCTTGCACTGCTGCATACCGCAGGCACGCCTTGACATCTTCGGCGGTCACATAGGGATAGTCCGCCACAATCTCCTGCTCGGACGCCCCGGCCGCGAGTAACGCCAGTACGTCGGCGACGCGCATGCGAGTCCCACGAATCACCGGACGGCCGTGGGCAATCTCCGGGTCGATGGTGATGCGCTCAAACGCTGCCATGGACCCAGGGTACTGCGGGTCGATCCCGTATGGCCTTTGCTGAGTAGACGAGATCCGACTCGTGCGGCGGCGCCCCGGCCCTGGCCTCACCGCCGGAGGGATCTGCGTTGCAGGCCTATACGCCCGCGAGCAGCGGATGAGCCTGGTGGTGCGCGGCGAGGTGGACGATGCGCCAGAAGTCGCCATCGACCGAGCGTTCCGGCTCCGGCATCGCGATCCCGGACAGATGTAGCGAGCCTCGCTCGGCCGCGAGGGCCACGACAGTGGACGATTCACCAGCAACGTTGATGTGCGCTTGCTCGACCTTGGCGGCGAAGTCGCGGGCGCGCTGACCGGGAGTCTCTAGCTACGGCGCGCCTTCGGCGTCGAACCGAGCCGCCTCGAGGATGCCGGTCCAGCGGCTGGCGAGCGCGAGGGAGAGCACCGAGAGCGGGCCCGTGCATTCCTGGCCGGTCGTCGGAGGTTCGTGCTTGCGAGGCAGCTTCGAGCGCCCGTAGACGTCGGCCCAACCACACCAGGAACAAACGCAGAAACCACCGCCCGCACCTTCGGAGATGACGGCCATCGTGGCGCGCTTACCGGCTCGAGCAGCAACCTCAACTCCCGATGGCGCCCTCAGCACCTGGGTGTTGATCTCATCACCGGCGTCGACGACGTAACTGGCCCCGAACCACCGCCGCTCCGGCGGTGCAGTACCGACATCGCGAACCTTGGAATCGGCGACGAAGCCGAACTCCGGGATGACGTATTTGCGGATCGTCCCGAATCCTTCACCGCAGCCCGGGCACGGCTCCCCGGAATCGAGTACCCGCCCTCAGGCTGCCTCACGCCGCCCGACGCAACACCCCGTCCGCCTTCCCCTCCGGCGCCGCATGCCCATGCTCCCCCGGCGCCCACCCGACCCACGTCAGGTACAGCCCCAGCACCGCGAACACGGCGTAGACAATCCGGAACACCCAGATGGAACCCATGGTGTCGGCGGGCAGCGACAGCAGCGCCGTCGGGAACGCCACCAGCGACGCACCCTTCACCGCGGTCAGCCAGCCGAGCGCGGAGATGCTGAACGCGGCGATCCCGCGCCAGTACGGGTGCAAGGCTACGACCACCAGGCCGGCGATCAACGTGAACGCCCCGATCGACCACGTCACCAAGGAATCCGCGGCCCACGAAGAGGCCTGCGGCCACAGTTTCGGGGCCTGTATCGCGGCCGTCGCCATCATGATGGCCAGAAATGGCCCGATCACCCGGGCGAACAGCCGGGTGGTGTGCGCGGATCGAGTTGAGGTACCCATGATGTACAACCTCCTCAGAGCGTTTCCCCTGAGCGCCATTGTCCTCCGAAATCCCCCGGCAGGCCCGGCAACACGGGCCCGCTCAGTACAGTCAGTTCCGTGCCGCCGAAGCCCTCGCGCAAGACCCTGGCGGGCCGAATCAGCGTCGTGGTCGTGTTCACCGCGATCCTGGGCAGCGCGATCTGGGTCAACCACACCCATCCGCTGCGCCACCCCATCCCCACCCCGACCGCCCACACCCTGGGCCCCGGAATCGGCATCAACGTCACCCCGGCCGACGGCTCGGACAACATCGCCTGCACCGCGGGTTTTCTGGTGCGCACCAAGGACGGACAGCCTGGGCTGCTCACCGCCGGGCACTGCAACACCGGCGGCGGGCCCGGCCAGGTGGCCGTGCACCACGGCGGGCTCTACAAGTACCCGGTGGTGGGCACCTTCACCGAAAGCGTCAACGACGGCTCGGGCTGGAACGACTTCGACATCGGGCTGATCACCCTCGATCACCCGGGCAAGATCGCGCTGACGTCCGAGGTCGACGGGCACAAGGTGGTCGGCCTGGCCGAGCACATAAGCGTCGGAGAGACCCTGTGCCATTACGGGATTCGCAGCGGCGGAGCGATGTGCGGGCCGGTGGTCGCGGCCGAGGAGAACAAGGTCCGCTTCACCACCACCGGCATCTGCGGGGACTCGGGCGGGCCCACCTACCGGGTACTGCCCGACGGCACCGCCGAAGCCGTCGGGATCTTCATCGCGGTGTCCAACGGCGACTACTCCGAGCCGAAATGCGATGGCCCCCACAAATACTCCGTCGCGCAATTGATCAAGCCGTGGCTCGCCGCGTGGGAGCTGACGTTGGTCACCACCGCACCCGACGCCGCGAATTAGCGACGCCGTCAAACATTGCCTCGGGCCCTGGCATAGCCTGCCCACCCGCGCCACACTGGAAACACCCTCGACGGAAGTGAACCGAACGCCCCGCTGCGTCGTGTCACATCCGGGAGGCTGGTCTATGGATTTCGACGACGCCGGCAACAGGTGGATGATCGACCGCGGTCAGGCCGCGGCCGCCATGCGTCACGACTCCGCCCGCATCCTGGTCAACGACGCCCTGGCGCAACTGTCCCCCGACAACCAGGTACTACTGCGCCGCGCCTACCACCACGGCTGGACCACCGGGCAGATCGCCGCCGAGCAGGGCATCGCCGAAGCCAGCGTGAAGGCCCAGCTGCACTACGCGCTGCGCACCTTCCAGCAGACCCTGCGAGACATGGGACTGGCGCCATGACCGCCTCCCGCCACGAGTACGCCCTGTGGGACGCCGCCTACGTGCTGGGGTCGCTGTCAGCCTCCGACCACCGCGAGTTCGAGGCGCACCTGAGCGGGTGCCCGTCCTGCCGCGACGCTGTGGACGACCTGTCCGGGCTGCCGGCCCTGCTGTCGCTGCTGGATCACGATGACGCCACCGCGTATCAACCGCAGCCGGCTGCTCCGGTGATCCAGCCTCCCGAGACGGTCTTTCCGATCTTCCGCACCGCCAACTACGCCCCGGTCCCCGACGAGCTCACCGCATTCGATCTGCCCGTCGAGGGACACATCCCGGCGGAGCTGAACGGCTGGTACCTGCGCAACGGGCCCAATCCCCGTGCCGCGGGCGGACATTGGTGCACCGGCGACGGGATGGTCCACGGCGTCCGGCTGGAGAACGGCCGGGCGGCCTGGTACCGCAACCGCTGGGTGCGCACCGAGAGCTTCGAGCGTCCGCTGGAGCTGTTCAACGCCGACGGCAGCCGCAATCTGCACGCCAGTGTGGCCAACACCCATGTGATCCGCCACGCCGGCAAGACCCTGGCGTTGATGGAATCGTCACTGCCGTATGAGATCACCACCGACCTGACGACGTTGGGCGCTTATGACTTCGCCGGGAAGCTCGCCGATTCCATGTCCGCGCACCCCAAGATCTGCCCGCTCACCGGTGAGCTGCATTTCTTCGGCCTCGGCGGCATCCTCGATCCGCACGTCAACTACTACCGCGCGACCGCCGACGGGGAGCTGATCATCCGCCGGCCCGTCGACGTGCCCGGGATGACGCTGATGCACGACTTCGCCCTGACCGCAGAACATGTCGTATTCCTGGATCTGCCACTGGTGTTCGACCTGGAGGTCGCGCTCACCGGACACTACGACCGCGACTTGCCGTTCCGCTGGGACGACGGCTACGGCGCCCGGCTGGGGGTGCTGCGCCGCGACGACCCGTACGGCCCGGTGCGCTGGTTCGATGTCGACCCCTGCTACGTTTTCCACGTCGCCAACGCCTTCGACACACCGGACGCGATCGTGCTGCAGGTGGTCCGCTATCCGGAGATGTGGCGGCACAACAGTGATTTCGAGACCGATGCCGCCCTGTGGTGCTGGACGATCAACCTCGTCACCGGCACCGTCGAGCAGACCCAGCTCGACGACCGTCACATCGAGTTCCCCCGTGTCGATGACCGGTTGATCGGCGCCGACGCCCGCTACGCCGTCACCGTCACCGGTGACGGCCTGCTCCGCTACGACCTGGCCCGCGCCACCGCCGAGGTGCACCGGTTCGGCGTCAACGGATTGTCCGGCACCCCCGGTGAGGCGGTGTTCGCCCCGGCGCCGGGGCAGGCCGACGAATCGGCCGGCTGGTATCTGACCTACGTCTACGACCCGGTGCGCGACGGCAGTGACCTGGTGATCATCGACGCCGCAGACTTCGACACGAAACCGGTTGCCCGGATAAGACTTCCGCAACGCGTCCCGCACGGATTCCACGGGAACTGGATGCCCGACTGATGTCAGGAAGGAGGTGATCGGCGTGCCCCGAATCGGTATCCCCCCGGATCATGAAGCCGCGCTGATGCAAACGCTCTACGACGAGCACGCCGCCATGCTGTGGCGTTACGCGCTGCGCCTGACCGGCGACCGCAGCCGCGCCGAAGACGTGGTGCAGGAGACGCTGCTGCGGGCCTGGCAGCACCCGGAGGTCACCGGCGACACCGAGCGTTCACCGCGGGCCTGGCTGTGCACGGTCGCGCGCAACATGATCATCGACGAGCGGCGCAGTGCCCGATTCCGCAACGTCGTCAGCTCATTCGACGAGACCACCGCGCCCGAGCAGCCCACCCGCGACGAGGTGGACACCGCGCTGGACCGGATGCTGATCGCCGAGGCGATGACCCAACTGTCCACGGAGCACCGGGCCGTGATCGAACGGGCCTACTACCGTGGCTGGACCACCGGCCAGATCGCCGAAGACCTCGGAATCGCCGAGGGAACGGTGAAATCTCGCCTGCACTACGCGGTGCGGGCACTGCGCCTGGCTTTGCAGGAGATGGGGGTGACACGATGAGCACGCCGATCGACGACGGCCACCGCTACGCGATGTGGGACGCCGCCTACGTGTTGGGTTCGCTGTCGGCGGCCGACCGCCGCGAATACGAGGAGCACCTGACCGGCTGCCCGGACTGCCGGGCCGCGGTCGCCGAGATCAGCGGCGTGCCCGCCCTGCTCTCGCAGCTCGATCGGGACACCGTGACGGCCGAGATGCCGAGCCTGTCGCCGGAGTTGCTGCCGTCGCTGCTGAGCAGCGTGCGGCGACGACGCCGCCGTACCCGGCTGGTGACCTGGGCGGCCGGCGCTGCCGCTGCTGCCGTGTTGGGCATCGGCGTGCTGGTCGGTGTCGGCGCCAATTCGCCCGCACCGCAGCCCGAAGCGCTGCCGATGACACAGGTGGGCACCACCGCGCTGGCCTCGACCGTGACCGTCAACAGTGAATCCTGGGGCAGTGTCATCGACTTGAGCTGCGTGTGCCTGGCTCCGGTGAACGCCCACCACGACACGCTGGCGCTGGTGGTGATCGGCCGTGACGGCAGCAAGACCCGGCTGGCGACCTGGGTTGCCGAGCCGGGTCACACCGCGACACCGGCCGGCAGCATCTCGACGCCGACCGATCAGATCGTTGCGGTGCAAGTGGTTTCGGCCGACGACGGCAATGTGCTGCTGGAGCGCACGCTCTGATTCAGTGCGCCAGCAGATGCACCGCGCGGCCGAACACCCCGGGCGCCAGCGCGCAGGCCGGCACCACGGCCCGCCGGGTCAGCTGCGGTGCGCCGGCCAGCACCAGTACCCGGGTGAGCAGCCGATAGCGGCGGGTGATCCGCGGCCAGGCCCGCTCGTAGGCGGCCGGGTTCCCGGCGGTGATCGCGGCGACGGCGGCGGACGCCTGCCGCACGGCCAGGCTGACGCCCTCGCCGGTCAAGGCGTCCTCATAGCCCGCGGCGTCTCCGACCAACAGCACCCGTCCGTCGACCCGGCGCGAAACCACCCGGCGCATCGGGCCGCAGCCGCGAGCCGGCCCGCGTCGCGCACCGGCGACGCGGGCCGACAACTCGGGAAACCAGGCCAGGTCGGGGCGGTGTTGCGACAGGATCGCCACGCCCACCAGGTCCGGTTCGACCGGTGTCACATAGGCCTCACCCCACCGCGACCAGTACACCTCGACGAACTCCGACCAGGCCGGAACCCGGTAGTGCCAGCGCACCCCATAACGCCGGGGAGTGCCGGCGACGCAGCCGATCCCGACGGCGCGGCGCACCGTGGAGTGCAGTCCGTCGGCGGCGATCAGCCACCTCGCCCGCACCCCGGCCGCCGTCACCCCGTCGTCGCCCTGCTCAATAGTGCTGACCCGCTTGGTGATCCATCGCACGTCGTGGTGTTTGGCCTGATCGGCCAGGGCGGCGTGCAGGGTGGTGCGGCGCACCCCGCGTCCGGGCCCGTCGCGAAACGCCGCCTCGACCCGGTGCCGCCCGTCGAGGTAGGCGATGCCGCGCAGCGGCGCACCCGCCGGGTCCACCCCCAGCGACGCCAATGCGGCCAGCCCGCCGGGCATCAGTCCCTCACCGCAGGCCTTGTCGATCGGGGTGTCCCGCGGTTCGGCGACGATCACCGAAAGCCCCTGCTGGCGTGCGTATAACGCGGCGGCAAGCCCGGCCGGCCCGCCACCGACGATCAGCAGGTCGGCGTCGACGCCGCTCACCGGTACCCCAGGGCGGTGTTCTCCACCCGGATCCGCACGCGCAGCACCGCGGCGTTGGCGAGGGTGAACCCGATCGCGGTCAGCCAGGCGGTGTGCACCATCGGCAGCGCGAAGCCCTCGACCACCACGGCTACATAGTTGGGATGGTGCAGCCACCGATACGGCCCGCCGCGCACCAGCGGCTCCTGTGGCAACACGATCACCCGCGTGTTCCACCGTCGGCCCAATGTCGCGATGCACCACCAGCGCAGCCCCTGGCTCAACAACGTCACGGTGAGCATCGGCCAGCCCAGCACCGGAATGAAGGGCCGGTCCAGCAGCGCCACCCCGACAACACAGTTGAACAGCAGGGCGGCGTGGATGCCGACCATCACCGGATAGTGACTGTGCCCGAACTCCCTGCCGCCGTTGGCGAATGCCCATGCCGCGTTGCGGTTGGCCAGCGCCATCTCGGCCAGGCGTTCGAGGCCGACGGCCGCAACCAGCAGGTAGTACATTGCTCACCACTCGAGGAGCACGAGCTCGGAGCAGAAACCCGGGCCCATCGCGATCATGAGTCCCGCCGACCCCGGCGACGGCGGATCAGCCAGCGTGCTGCGCAGCACGTCGAGTACCGACACCGACGACAGATTCCCGTTCTGCCGCAACGATGTTCTGGTCCGATCCAGCGCCGTCGCGGGCAGGTCCAGCGTGCCTTCGACCGCCTCGATGACTTTCGGGCCTCCCGGGTGACAGACCCACGCCGATATGTCGCCGGCGGACAGCCCGTGATCGGCCAGGAACTCGCCGACATCGTCGGCCAGATACTTCTCGACGACGGTGGCGACCTCGACGGACAGCTTGATCCGGAAGCCGCTGCTGCCGATGTCCCAACCCATCACGTCCTCGGTGTCGGGATAGAACCGGCTGCGGGTCGCCAGCACCCGGGGGCCGGTGGACGAGGATCGGTCGGCGCCGGTGGCGATGACCGCGCCGGCGCCGTCTCCGAAGAGGCTGGCCGCAACGAAGTTCGCCACCGAATGATCGTCGCGCTGAATGGTCAGCGAACACAGCTCGACGGCGATCAGGGCCGCGACCTGATCGGGGAAGGCCCGCAGATAGTCGTGCATTCGTGCCACCCCGGCAGCACCGGCGACGCAGCCCAGACCGAACAGCGGGACGCGTTTGACGTCCGCGCGCAGCCCGAGGCGATTCGCCAGGCGCGCTTCCACAGTCGGTACGGCAAGCCCGGTGACCGTCGTCGAGAACACGATGTCGACGTCGGCCGCGGTCAAACCGGCTTGGTCCAGGGCGGACCGCAGAGCGCGTTCACTCAAGTCCAGGGCGACGTCGAGGTAGGCGTCGTTGGCCTCGGTGAAGCCACTGAGCGTGGGGTAGCGCGAAAGCGGCAGTGCCAGTTGGCGGGTGGCGACGCCGCTGTTGGCGGCGAACCGCGCAAACTCCGGTCCGGCGAAGTCGGACAACGAGGCCATGACCTCGTCTTGACTGTGGCGGTGGGGCGGGAATTCCACGGCCACGGAGGCCACGGAGGGAAGGTTGGGCGTGATGGTGTCCATATCGTGGTCACGCAGCCACCGGTGCCACGGTTCAAGGCTTCGGGTACTGGTCGCGCAATTGAACTGCACGGGCAGGCGATTCGTACCATGATCATCGGAGGTGCCGGAGGCACCTCTCGTCGACCATTGCAGCGGAAGGCGGCTGGCGTGCTGCACCGGATCGCTCTGCTGGCACTGGGTGTTCCGCGACGCATCCTCATTCCCGCCGCCCTGCTGATGGTGGCAGCCGCGGTCTTCGGCATCCCGGTGGCCGACAAACTGTCCGCCGGCGGCTTCCAGGACCCCGCCTCGGAGTCCGCCCAAGCCACCTGGCTGTTGACCAACGAATACGGGCAGAGCGACCAGCAACTGCTGATCATGGTGAGCTCACCCGGTGGCGTCACTGCCGAACCGGCTCGCTCGGTCGGCAGGTCGATCGCGGCGCAGCTGCAGCGCTCGCCGCTGGTCTTCAACGTCACCTCGCCCTGGATGGGGCCGCCGGAGGCGGGTGCCGGGCTGATCAGCACCGACGGGACCTCCGGGGTGATCGTCGCCAATCTAATGGGCGGCGAGAACGACGCGCAGAAACACGCCCGCACCCTGGCCGATGCGTTGGCCCACGACCAGGACGGGGTCAGTGTCCGGGCCGGCGGTGGCGCGATGGTCTACGCCCAGATCAATCGCCAGAATCAGCACGACCTGCTGCTGATGGAGTCGATCGCGATCCCGCTGAGTTTCGTGGTGCTGGTGTGGGTGTTCGGCGGCCTGCTGGCCGCGGCGCTGCCGGTCGCACTGGGCGGCCTGGCGATCGTGGGGTCGATGGCGGTGTTGCGGTTGCTCACGCTGTTCACCGACGTCTCCATCTTCGCGCTCAACCTCAGCACCGCGTTGGGCCTGGCGCTGGCGATCGACTACACGCTGCTGATCATCAACCGCTACCGCGACGAGCTGGCCGAGGGCATCGCCCCCGACCGGGCGCTGATCACGACCATGACCACCGCCGGGCGCACCGTGCTGTTCTCGGCGTGCACGGTCGCGTTGTCGATGGCGGCCATGGCACTGTTCCCGATGTACTTCCTCAAGTCGTTCGCCTACGCGGGGGTGGCGACGGTGACGTTCGTCGCGGCCGCGGCGATCGTGGTGACGCCGGCGGCCATCGCGCTGCTGGGGCCCCGCCTCGACGCGTTGGACGTGCGCCGGCCCGCCCGTCGGCTGCTGGGCCTGCCCGCGCCCACCCGCCGCCCCATTCAGCTCGGATTCTGGTACCGGTCAACGCAATTGGTGATCCGTCACGCATTGCCGATCGGACTGGCGGTGGTAGCCGCACTGGTGTTCGTCGGGCTGCCGTTCTTCAGTGTGAAATGGGGCTTCCCCGACGATCGGGTGCTGCCGAGATCGGCGACCGCGCACCAGGTCGGCGACGCCCTGCGCCAAGACTTCGCCGCCGACTCCGCCCAGGCGGTGCCGATCGTGCTGCCCGACATCCGCGAAGTGCACGTCGACGAGCTGAACCGCTACGCCGCCGACCTGTCCCGGGTCGCCGATGTGGCATCGGTGTCCTCGCCGATGGGCACCTTCGTCGCCGGCGCCCGGGTCGGCCCGCCCTCGGCGGCCACCGGCATCAACGAAGACAGCGCGTTCATGACGGTCGCCAGCACCGCACCGCTGTTCTCGCAGCGCTCCGAAACCCAGCTCGACAACCTGCACCGGGTGCCCGGGCCCGGCGGCGGGCCGGTCCAGCTGGCGGGTTTGGCGCAGATCAATCGGGACAGTGTGCAGGCCATCACCGACCGGCTGCCGGCGGTGCTGGGACTGATCGCGGCCATCACGTTCGTACTGCTGTTCCTGCTCACCGGCAGCGTGGTGATGCCGGCCAAGGCGCTGATCCTCAATGTGCTGTCGCTGTCCGCCGCGTTCGGCGCGCTGGTCTGGATCTTTCAGGACGGCCATCTCGGTGCGCTCGGGACGACGCCCACCGGGACGCTGGTCGCCAACATGCCGGTGTTGTTGTTCTGCCTGTCCTTCGGGCTGTCGATGGACTACGAGGTGTTCCTGGTGTCCCGGATCCGGGAGTACTGGCTCGCCTCGGCGGGCACCCGCGCCGCCAACGATCAGAGCGTCTCGTTGGGCGTGGCCCGCACCGCGCGGGTGATCACCGCTGCGGCACTGGTGATGTCGATCTCGTTCGCGGCGCTGATCGCCGCGCAGGTGTCGTTCATGCGGATGCTCGGCCTCGGTATGACGCTGGCGGTGCTGGCCGATGCCACGCTGGTCCGGATGGTGCTGGTGCCGGCGTTCATGCACCTGATGGGCCAGTGGAATTGGTGGGCGCCGGCACCGCTGGCGCGGCTGGCACGGCGGTTCGAAATCCGTGATTGACGTACTTGACGCACGCTGCTTGACGACGTTGACAGTGGATGGTTGACTTGGCGGCAAGCACTGCGAGTCGCGGAGGCACACCACCATGACAGACCTCGCATCATTCGAGCGCCACGTCATCCGCCTGGTGAACCAGAAGATCCACGCCCGCCTGCAGACAGCCGCCGAAGCGCAGCTGACCCCGGAGGCATTCGGCGACCCGGAGCGCATCGCGGACGCCATGGTGGCGGCACTGCCGTTGGGCCATGCTTTCGACGAGATATCGGGGCCGTTCTACGACACCGCAGGCTTGACCCGATGGCTGGGGATCACCCGCCAGGCCCTGCACCAGAAGGTGGCTCGGCACGCGATTCTGGCCTGCCCTCTCGACGACGGCGGCACCGTCTACCCGGCGTGGCAATTCCTCGCTCATGGCGCGACCATCCCGGCGCTGGCCGACGTGCTCAAGGCGCTGGCAGAAGGTACCGATGACGGTTGGATGATTGCGCTGTGGATGCAGGCGCCCAGCGAACACCTCGACGATGCGCGCCCGAGCCAATGGTTGCGTGACGGCGGCGATCCGCAGCGGGTACTGACCGTGGCACGTCGGACGGCAACGGGTTGGGCGGCGTGAGCGGCTCCCGCCAGCGCCCCGCCCTCGGTCTGCCGCCGTCCGACCTCTCACGGTTCCCGCGGTCGCGACTGCTGCCCAGTACACCGCTGCACCGCGCCCACACCGAAGGACGATCACCGTGGTGGTTCTCCTCAGACGGCACGGGGCGCTTCGACTTGCTGCCGCCCGACGGAACCTGTTATCTGGCAACCGACCTCGCCACGGCACTGCGGGAACGGTTCGGTCACGACCTGGTCCGCCAGGGCCTCGTCACATTCCAGGCGGCTGCTCGAACCCGGGTCTCGACGCTGCGAATCCCCTCCGCGCGCTGGCTGGCGAACACCTGCTCGCCGTCTGCGGCGCACCTCGGCATGACCCGAGAGATCGGAACCTGCCCGTCCTACGACCTCCCGCAGACGTGGGCCGCGGCTCTCTCCGTCACCGGCAAGCATTCGGGTATCCGCTACCAATCACGGTTCAGCACCGGTCCGTCACCCGATGCGGTAGCACTGTTCGGCGCTGCGGGACCCCATGATTGGGCTGCCGACCCACACCCGATTCACGGTGTCGAGGCCTGCGCGCAGGCCGGCATCACGGTCGTTCATCGACCCGTCCGCCGTCAGGTGCGTATCGTGCAGCCTCCGACGGATCAGCCCTAAGCTGACGGTCATGGCGAACGAGGAACAGCAGCAGGCCTGGGCGGCGCAGGGCATCGACTGGGTGGACAACGCGGCCGTCTTCGAGGCGGTGCTGGCGCCGTTCGCCGACGCGGTGCTGCAGGCCGCCGACATCGGCTCCGGAGATCGGGTGCTCGACATCGGTTGTGGTTCAGGGACTCTGTTGCATCAGGCGGCAGCACTGGGGGCGATCCCGTTCGGAGTCGACATCTCCGATCCGATGGTGGCCGAGGCACGCCGCCGGGTGCCGGAGGCCACGGTGTCGCTCGGTGACGCCCAGACCCTCGCCTTGCGGCCCGCCACCGGGGAGCCCTTCGACCGGATAATCTCGCGGTTCGGGGTGATGTTCTTCGACGACCCGGTGGCCGCGTTCGCCAACATCCGCGACGCGGCTGCGCCGGGAGCCCGGCTGGCGTTCGTGTGCTGGCGAGAAGGCGACAACCCGATGTTCACCGCCGGTGTCGATGTTCTGGCCGCTCGGCTCGAAACACCACCCGCTGCACCAGATCCCGAGGCACCCGGGCCGCTGGCCTTCGGCAATGCCGAACGGGTGCGGGCCATCCTGGACGGCGCCGGCTGGCGTGACGTCGACGTGGCGGCCTTCGACGGGATCTGCGACTTCGGCATCGACGGCAGCGACGGCGTCGAGGAACGTTTGGGCCTGATCCTGTCCAACTCCACCGGACGTCAGGCCCGCGCCGAGCTGCCGGACCGCCTCGGCGCCGAAGGTTGGGCCGCTGTCGTCGAGGAGCTGCGCGACGAGCTGCGCCGGCACCGGGTCGACGGGGCGGTGAAGTTCCCGGGCCGCACCTGGGTGGTGACCGCGGTCAATCCGGGGTGAGAATTACGTCCCGCAGAACGTACGGTACGCCCCGAACTCCGGCGGCGACGGCAACGCAAAGTCGGCCAGGCCGTCACGCTCGTCGTACGGCGCAGCGAGCACGGCCAGCAGTTTTTCCACCGGCGTGAGGTCGCCGCGCATGGCCGCGGTCAGCGCCTGCTCCACCAGGTGATTGCGCGGAATGTAGACCGGATTGACCCGGTCCATCGCCTCGGCGTCGGGACCCATGCCACGCCAGCGGGCCAGCCAATCACCGAAGACGTTGTGCGCCAACATCCCTTCAGTGTCCCCCTGGGCGGCCTTGCTCAGCGCCCGGAAGAACGAGGTGTAGTCGACGGCGTTGTCTTTGAGCAGCATCAGCGCCTGATCGATCAACGCGGCGGCCTCCAGGCTGCGGGTCAGCCCGAACTTGGCCAGCATGCCGTCGGACCAGTAGCCGTGGTAGCGCGGCATGAAGCCTTCCAGGATCTCCACCGCCACCGACAGCGCCTTGTCCTCGTCGTCGGAGAACAACGGCAGCAGCGTCTCGGCGAACCGGGACAGGTTCCACTGCATGACCAGCGGCTGATTGCCGTAGGCGTAGCGGCCCGCGTGGTCGATCGAGCTGAACACCGTCGCCGGGTCGTAGGCCTCCATGAACGCGCACGGCCCGTAGTCGATGGTCTCACCGGAGATCGTGGTGTTGTCGGTGTTCATCACCCCATGGATGAACCCGACCAACATCCAGCGCGCCACCAGCGACGCCTGAGCCTCGACCACCGCGGCAAACAGTGCGATGTAACGGTTTTCGGCCTCGGCGGCCTGCGGGTGGTGGCGGTCGATGGCGTGATCGGCCAGCCGGCGCAGCAGCGTGAGGTCGCCGGTGGCGCGAGCCTGCTGGGCGACCAACTGGAAGCTGCCCACCCGCAGGTGGCTGGCGGCCACCCGGGCCAGAACCGCCCCGGGCAGCACCGTCTCCCGCTGCACGTCGCGCCCGGTGGCGGTGACCGCCAGGGCGCGGGTGGTGGGGATGCCCAGGGCGTACATGGCCTCGCTGATCACGTACTCGCGCAGCATCGGGCCGATCACCGCCAGGCCGTCGCCGCCGCGGGCGAACGAAGTGCGCCCCGAACCCTTCAGGCTCAGGTCGTATCGGCTGTGGCCGTCGGTGAGCTCGCCGAGCAGCAAGGCCCGGCCATCACCGAGCACGGGAACGTAGTTGCCGAACTGGTGTCCGGCGTAGGCCTGCGCGACCGGGGTCGCACCGTCGGGCACCGCCGTTCCGGTCAGTAGTCCGATGCCCTCGGGGCTTTTCAGCCACTGCGGGTCTAGGCCCAGCTGGGTGGCGAGCGGCTCGTTGAGTATCAGCAGCCGCGGGTTCGGGGGGGCTTCGGCCTGCGCGCGCACCGCCAACTCGGGGAACTCGCGGGCGAAGTCGGCGGTCAGGTCCGGTAGTGGCACCTGACCAGCCTACGGACTGCGAGGCATAGGCCTGATATTACGTGCGCAAACCAGTTCCCACACGCGTCACTCCCGCACCGAGTCAGCTGCCATGTGTGAGTCCAAAAAACGATAGCGCTGGCGATATCAGGCCTCCCCGGTGGTGCAGGTCCGGGTGCCCGAGCGGACCCGCGATAGATTGCGGGAGATCGCCAAGGCGCGCGGCATGAGCGTGTCGAAGCTGTCCCGCAAGGTGCTCGACGAGTTCGTCGAAGACCAGAACACGGCCTGACCCATTCCGAAAAGGATCGCCCATGCACCCCTTCGACCGCGCCATGTGCCTGGATCACCTCGACGCCGAACTGGCCCGCGGTGCCACCGAACCGGCGTGGGCCAACATGGTCGGTCCGTTCGGCGGGATCACCGCGGCGGTGCTGCTGCGCGCCGTCGAAACCCACCCGGACCGCATCGGGGAGCCGCTGGCTCTGACGGTCAACTACGCCGCACCGATCGCCGACGGCGAGTTCGACGTCGTCGTGCGGGCCGCGCGCACCAACCGCAGCAACCAGCACTGGATTCTGGAGCTGCGCCAGGGCGACGAGGTCAAGACCACCGCCACCGCGGTTTTCGGCCGCCACCGCGACACCTGGGCGGACACCGAAGCCCGGGCGCCGAAAGTCCCGGCGCCCGAAGATGTTTCCCGGGGAGGGTTGCCGGACCTCATCGGGTGGGCCAAACGCTACGACATGCGTTTCACCGAGGGTCCGGTTCCCGACGACGGTGTGCTCAGCGACTCCTCGACCACCACCTTGTGGGTGCGCGACGTCGAGCAGCGTCCGCTGGACTTCGCCGGGCTGGCCGCGGTCTCCGACATCTTCTATCCGCGGGTGTTCCTGCGCCGTGGCGGTTTCATCCCGGCGGGCACCATCTCGCTGACCACCTACTTCCATGCGGATCAGTCCCGAGTCGACGCCGTGGGAGGCGATTTTGTGCTGGGCAGCGCGCACGCCAACGCGTTCTCCCGCGGCTACTTCGACCAGAGTGCGCACCTGTGGTCCCGCGACGGCTCGCTGCTGACCAGCACGCATCAGTTGGTCTACTTCAAGGACTGATCACCCGCGGGCGATGTCGAATTCACCGGTGAGCAGCTTGGCCACCGACGCCGACTTCCACTGCGCACCGGTCGCGGTGCGCTGCCCCGCCGAGTTCAGCACCCGCGCGGTGGCGGCCTGAGTGACCCCGCAGCCGTGCACCAACCAGCCGGCGTAGTGCTTGACCAGTCGCTTGCGCTGGGTCCACGGCACCGTGGGCGGCGGCAGCGTCGGCGGCATCGAGGGCTCCGACTCCTCAGCGCGATCCGTCGGGCGCCTGATCGCCGGCGCAGGGGTCTTGCCCAGCGCCAGCGCGATCTCCCGGCTCAGGCTCGTGGCGCCCGCGAACGCCAGCGCCGCGTGGTCGAGATCGTCGACGGCCTGCACCTCCGTGCGTAGCGCCTGGTCGATCAGGCTGCTTCCGCCGTGGGTGGGCACCCGGTACAGCTGCCGGTAAAGCACCAGGGTCAGGCCGTGGCGCTGCAGCACCAGGGACAGCCGTCGCAGATGCTGCTCACGGACGATGTCCGGGCCGGGATACGGCACCCATATGTCGGCCCGGCGGGTGATGGCCCGGGCCAGTGCGGCGACGATGGCCCCGACCTCAGTGAGGTCGTCTTCGCGGGCCACGGCCCCCTCGTCGAACCCCAACGCATCGACGATCGTGTAGCCCTGCTTGGCAGCTTCTGAGTCCAGGCGGTCCCGGCGTTCCACCGTCTCCTGGTCCCCGAGCAGGATGATCGGGGTGTAGTGCGGCATGGATACCTCCCGAGTTATGAAGCCCCCGTGGGGAAGTGCTGTTACGTCGAATGTATCGGTGGGTACCGACAGGCCTGGCTACCCCTGCGGCAGGATGACCCCCGGTGGTGGGGTGATGTAGGCGAAGGACCCGATCGCCGGGGCCTCGTTGCGGAAGATGACGATGGCGCCGGATGTGTCCTTGGGAGACAACGCCACCTCCAGGGACAGCGCCGGCGCGTCGTCGTCGAGATCCATATTGAGATACACCGACGGCCGGCGCTCACGGTGGCAGCGCAGGATCAACTGATCGGCGAGGTGCTGGCCCTCGGCGCGGTAGCGCGGAATGGCGCTGACCGCCCTGGGCTGACGGTCTGCTTGCTCCATCAACTCCAGCGCCATGATCTGCGGTCCGGTCACGAACAGCCCGGCCGCCCAGAATGGCAGTGGAATGCCGGTGAGCCGGTCAGCCAGTTTGGCTTCGCACTCCTGGTTGTCGATCACGTAGTGGAGCACGAACTCCCGGCGGGCCAGCTCCTGCATCACCACACCGGCAGTGGCGCGGATGTACTCCTCGGCCTCGAGTGACCACAGCAATTGGTGGAAGCACGACTTGTACAGATCGTCGACCATGAAGTAGGCCGTGCTGACCAGCCACCCGTCGTCCATCTCACCCGCCAGCGCAGCCACCCGGCCGCCCAGTGCTGCGATGCTTTCCGCCCGGGCGTCCTCGTCGAGCGCTTCAAGACGGTCGGCCCCGGCGTTGATCGCCCCGAGCCGCGGATCCCAGAGGTAGGCAACGGTCCGAAAATCCCAGTCGGTGTTCATCGCTGCCCCGGAACCAACCGCTGCAGCGCCGCCCGAAACGCACGGTTCGGCCGCGCATCCGCCAGCACCGCACGCACATCGGCCAGTGCGTCGTCTATGTCGATGCCCTGCTTGCGCGCGCCGTAGAGCGCGGCGATGGTGGGGGTGCGGCTGTAGGCCTGCACGCAGTGCAGGAACACGGTGCGCCCCTCGGCGCGCAGCGCCTCGATCGCCTGCGCGGTGTCGAGCAGCACGAAGTCGAGGTTCGGGTTCTGCTCCGCCTCGTCCCTGTCGATCAGGCGCACGTCGAGCTGCGTTGCCCCGGAAGGGATATCGGTGTCGGCTACCCGGCACAGCGACACCACCGCGTCGATGCCCTCGGGCAGGTGGTGCAGCGCGGCCACCCCGCCGATCCACACCTTGTCGTCATGTGGATGCGCGACGATCTGGCGGGCCTCCGGGTAGCCGCCATAGCTGTAGTCGAAGGGTTTCGGCGCACCGTGGTCGATGATGTTCTCGCCCAGCTGGATCAGTCCACGGGTCGACAGCCCCGGCCAGCCGCACAGCAGCATCCGCCACCGCGACGGCACCGCCGATGCCCCGTAGACCGCGCCCAACAGTCCGCCGGCGATCGCGGCGACGGTGTCGGTGTCACCACCACCGCGCACCGCGGCCTCCAACGCCGACCGCAGATGGTCGACACCGAACACCCCGGCGGCCGGGTCCTGCTCGGGAACCGCCGTCGTGGTGATCGCCGACCAGGCACCCTGCAGCGCGGCGACCACCCACCCGTTGTTGTGGGTGAAGTCGCGCGGCTGGGCGTGTTCGGCCTCGTCGAGACGCTGCCCCCACAACTGCCTACGCTCGGTGTCCAAGTGCGCCAACCCGATTCGCACATTCATCTCGCCGGTCAGCACGGCGTGACGGATCGCGGTGCACCACAACACGCACGCGTCCCCGGCGTCGGGGTCGAAGTGGGTGAGCTCGCTGATCACCCGGGCGGTGGCGACCAGCCCCGCCTCGTCATCGAGGTAGGCCAGCGCCACCGGTGCGGTGCGCATCAGCGACCCGTTGCCCGCGGTGCGCCCGGAGCTGCGATGCAGGGCTTCGGACTCCTGCCGCGCGCTCTGGGCACCGATCCCGCGCCGGGCGGCAGCCGAGAGCACGGCCCGGGTCTGCACGCCGATGTCCTTGGCATTCTTCGACCACTCGTACCAGCGGGCGACGACGGCGTCCTGCGCCGGCTCGGATGCCAGATCGGCACCGGTGGCGGCGACCTCGGCGATCGCGATCGCCATCGACGTGTCGTCGGTCCATTCGCCGGGCGTGAACGCCCCCAACCCACCACCGATCATGTCGATCGGCTCACCCGGCCCGCGGGGCCCGTCGAACTCGTAGCCGGCACCCAAAGCGTCACCGGCAGCGGTGGCCAGCAGTGCGCCGCAGGCCCGGTCACGTTGTGCAACAGATAGTTCCATTGCGCCCCTTTCCCAGCAGTTGACTCCAGGGTATCGGCGGGTACCGACAGGTCCCGGTGCTCACGTTCGCCGACGGCGCTTGTCGGTGGGCCCGTCTAGGTTCTGGACATGGACGAACCACCGTTAGATTGGCCCGGCGTGCTGGAACCTTCATTGCTGTCGGAGGACCTGGTCACAGCCGGGCACCACCTGGCCGATCTGGCCGACGCCGGCGACTGGCCGGCGCTGCTCGACCTGCTCGCAAACACCCCGGCACTCAGCGTCAATCAGTGGCGGCCCGGGGGCGCCGAGTGGCTCACCCCGCTGCATCACGCCGCCTGTCACGGTGCGCCGGTGAAAGTCGTTGGCGCACTGCTCGAACGCGGTGCACTGCGCTGCCTGCGCGACGCGCGGGGTGCGACCGCGTACGACATCGCCGTCGAGGCCTGCCACCCGCCGGAGTTGACGACGTTGTTGGCGCCACCGCCGTCGCCGCTGTCGGACGAGCGGGTGCGCGCCCTGGACTCCAATCTGGAGTGGGCGATCGACGGCGCGATCCGCACCGCCCGGCTCTTCGAGGGCCACGATGACCACTCCCTGCGAACCCTGCTGCGCTATCCCCCGGTCACCGTGCTGCACGAGGCGGCCGGGGGGTCGGCGCGCTTCGCCATCCCGGGACTGCCCGGTGGAGTGGCAGTGACGTTGCGTCGCGGCTACCTGGAGGCCATCGGGGGCGAGCAGGTGCACGTCATCACCGAGCGCGGTGCGGTGCTGGTCTCATAGGGCGCGCGGTGAGCATCGCGGTAGCGTTTGGCGCATGGCATTCACCATCGGCGACACTCCCGATCAGCACGGCCGTACCTTCGTGGTCACCGGCGCCAACGGCGGCCTCGGTGAGATCGTCACCCGAACGCTGGGTGCCAAGGGCGCCACCGTGGTGATGGCCTGCCGCAACACCGCCAAGGCCCAGCAGATCGCCGACGACATCGGCGGCGACGTCACGGTGGCCGCGCTGGATCTGGGCAGCCTGGCCTCGGTGCGCGACTTCGCCGCGCAGCAGAGCCGGTTCGACGTGCTGATCAACAACGCCGGGATCATGAACATCCCGATGCGACGCACGGTCGACGGGTTCGAGACCCAGTTCGGGGTCAACCACCTGGGACATTTCGCGCTGACGGGGCTGCTGCTGGACCGCATCGGCGACCGGGTGGTGACGGTGTCGAGCATCGCGCACAAGCAGACCCCGAAGTTCTGGATCGACGACCTCAACTACGAGCACCGGTTCTACCAGCGCAACCTGGCCTACGCCCAGTCCAAGCTGGCCAACCTGATGTTCGCCCGCGACCTGCAACAACGGCTGGTCGCGGCCGGCTCGCCGCTACGCTCCTACTGCGTGCATCCCGGGGTGTCGGACACCGAGCTGTTCGACAGCGACAGGTCGCTGCCGGGCCTGGTCACCAAGTTCGGTATGGGGCTGATCGGCCAGCGGCCCGAGCGGGCCGCCGAGTCGATCCTGCTGGCCGCGACCACCGACGCCGACGTCGACACCTACTGGGGCCCGACGAAGCTGAACCAGGCCCGCGGCCCGGTGGGCCCGTGCCCGTCGAGCTCGTTGTCGAAAGATCAGCGGCTGTGGCGCCGGCTGTGGGAGGAGTCGGAGAAGATGACCGGGGTGCACTACCCGCTCTGATCGCCGACAAAATGGCGTGACACGCCCGCTCACCGGTTAAGTTGTGGCGAGCCGCGTCGGGAAGCGGCACCAGACGGAACGAAAGTGATCATGCGAGTTGAGGGGCGCGATGTCGCCGTCACCGGCAACCTATTGCAGCCGCTGGCCCGACGCACCAACGACATCCTGCGCCTGTTGCTGGCGGCCCTGTTCCTCGCCGCCGTCATCACCAGTTCCCTGGTCACCCGCTACGAATGGGTGGCACTGGAGCGGTCGATCTCCCAAATCATCGGGGTGCTCTCCCCCGCCCACGCCAACCTGGTCTATCTGGCCTACGGCATCGCGATCCTGGTGTTGCCGTTCGCGATCCTGATCGGCTTGGTGGCCTCGCGGCAGTGGAAGCTGCTGGGCGCCTACGCCGTCTCCGGGTTGCTGGCGGTGGTGTCGCTGTCCATCCGCAGCAACGGGCTGGCCGCCCCCGCCTGGCATTTCGACCTGTCCGAACGCCTGGCCACCACGCTGGCGCAGTTCCTCGACGACCCGCGCTGGATCGCGATGCTCGCCGCGATGCTGACGGTGTCGGGTCCGTGGCTGCCGGCCCGCTGGCGACGCTGGTGGTGGGTGCTGCTGCTGGCCTTCGTGCCGATCCACCTCGTGGTCAGCGCGATCGTGCCCGCCCGCTCGCTGCTCGGCCTGGCCGTCGGCTGGTTCGTCGGGGCCCTGGTGGTCCTGATCGTCGGCACCCCCGCGCTGGAGGTGCCCCTCGACGGTGCCGTGCGCGCGCTGGCCAGGCGCGGCCGCACCGTCACCGAACTGACCGTCGTCCGGCCGGCCGGCCCCGGCCCGCTGGTGCTGTCCAACGCCGGCGAGCACCCGGCCGTCATCGAGCTGTACGGGCCCAACCAGCGCAGCGGCGGCGCGCTGCGTCAACTCTGGCGCAAGCTGCGGTTGCGCACCACCGAGACCGCACCGCTGCACGCCTCCCTGCACCGCGCCGTGGAGCACCGCGCGCTGATGGCGATAGCGATCGGCGATGCGCACCTGGCCAACTCCGACACCGTCGCCGTCGCCTCCCTGGATCGCGGCTGGACGCTGTACGCGCACACTCCGAACCGCGGCGTCCCGATCGCGGACTGTGTGGCCGACACCCCGGTGAACAAGCCCTGGGAGTCGTTGGCCCGCCTGCACGATCAGCAGATTGCGCACGGCGATCTGCGCAGCAAGGAGATGACCGTCGACGACGGCACCGTGCTGTTCGGCGGGTTCGGCAACGCCGAGTACGGCGCCACCGTCACCCAGCTGCAGTCCGACATCGCCCAATTGTTGGTGACGACGTCGTCGCTGTACGACGCGGCCAGCGCGGTGCGTGCGGCAATCGGAAGCTTCGGCCGCACAGCGGTATTGGCGGCATCGCGACGACTCACCAAGTCGGCGATGCCGGCCCGGCTGCGCAAGGCGGTGCCCGACGTCGGCGCGGTGATCTCCGCCGCCCGCGACGAGGTCAAGCATCAGACCAACACCGATGAGATCCAGACCAAGACCATCACCCGGTTCACCCGCAGCCAGATCATCCAGCTGGCGCTGCTGGGCGGCCTGGTGTACGTCGCCTATCCGTTCATCAGCCAGGTGCCGACGTTCTTTTCCCAACTGCGGCATGCCAACTGGTCCTGGGCACTACTGGGACTGATCGTATCGTCGCTGACCTATGTGGGCGCCGCCGGTGCACTGTGGGCCTGCGCCAACGGCATGGTCAGCTTCCGCAATCTCGCGATCATGCAGGTGGCCAACACCTTTGCGGCCACCACCACCCCGGCCGGCGTCGGTGGCCTGGCGTTGAGCACCCGGTTTCTGGTCAAGGGCGGCCTGAGCACCCTGCGGGCCACCGCTGCGGTGGCACTGCAGCAGTCGGTGCAGGTGATCGTGCACGTGATCCTGCTGGTCATCTTCACCACCGCCGCCGGGGCCTCGGCGAATCTGTCGCACTTCGTGCCCAGCCCCAACCTGCTGTATCTGATCGCCGGTGTGGCACTGGGCCTGGCCGGCATCGTACTTCTGGTACCCAACCTGCGCCGGTGGTTGACCACCGCGCTGCGCCCCCGCCTGGCCGAAGTCACCTCCGACCTGATCGAGTTGGCCCGCGAACCCAAGCGGCTGGCGTTGATCGTGTTGGGTGCGGCCGGCACCACTTTGGGTGCGGCACTGGCGTTGTGGGCCAGCGTGGAGGCCTTCGGCGGCAACACGTCGTTTGTGACCGTCACCGTGGTGACCATGGTCGGCGGCACGCTGGCCGCGGCCGCGCCGACGCCCGGCGGGGTCGGCGCCGTGGAGGCCGCCCTGATCGGTGGGCTGGCCGCGTTCGGGGTGCCCGCCGCGCTGGCGGTGCCCTCGGTACTGCTCTACCGGGTGCTGACCTGCTGGCTGCCGGTGTTCATCGGCTGGCCGGTGATGCGGTGGCTGACCGATAACGAGATGATCTGAGCCGATGCGGATCGCGATCAGCGGTGCAGGAGTGGCCGGGACGGCACTCGCACACTGGTTGCACCGCACCGGTCACACCCCGACCGTGATCGAGCAGGCCCCGGCCTTCCGGTCCGGCGGCTACATGATCGACTTCTGGGGCGTCGGATACACCGTGGCCCGCCGCATGGGCATCGAGGCAGCGCTCCTAGAAGCGGGCTATGAGATCGAGTCCGTGCGGACCGTCGGCGCTGACGGCAACCCCGTTGCAGCCTTGGACACCAACGTCTTTCGGCACCTGCTCGGCCAGGATTTCACCAGCCTGCCCCGCGGGGACCTGGCCGCCACCATCCGCGCCACCATCGCCGATGACGTCGAGATGATCTACGGCGACACCATCACCGCCGTCAACGAGCACGACGACGGCGTGGCGCTGACGTTCGCACACGCCGGACCGCGTGACTTCGACCTGCTGATCGGCGCCGACGGCCTGCACTCGAACGTGCGCCGGCTGGTGTTCGGCCCGCACCGCGACTTCGAGCACTACCTGGGCTGCAAGGTCGCCGCCTGCGTCGTCGACGGCTACCGGCCCCGCGACGAACTGACCTACGTCACCTACGCCGTGCCCGGCCGGCAGGCGGCACGGGTGGCATTGCGCAACGACCGCACCATGTTCCTGTTCGTCTACCGCGACCCGTCCGCCGAGGTCGACGCCGACCCGAAAGCCGCGTTGCGCAACCAGTTCGGGGATGCCGGATGGGAGTGCCGGCAGATGTTGGACGCGCTCGACCGCACCGAGGACCTCTACTTCGATGTGGTCAGCCAGGTCCGCATGGAGCGCTGGTCGCGGGGGCGGGTGCTGCTGGTCGGCGACGCCGCCGGGTGCATCTCACTGCTGGGCGGTGAGGGCACCGGCCTGGCGATCACCGAGGCCTATGTACTGGCCGGCGAGCTGCGCGACGGCGACCACCGGCGGGCCTTCGAACGCTACGAAACCCGGCTGCGGCCATTCATCGAGAGCAAACAGGGCGGGGCCCGCCAATTCCTCGGGTTCTTCGCCACCCGAACACGATTCGGGCTGTGGTTTCGTCGCGCGGCGATCCGGGCGATGAACCTTCGGCCGCTGGCCAACCTGCTCGCCGGCGGGGTGCGCGACGACTTCGACCTGCCCGACTACCGGATCACCTGATCTCGTCTCAGCGCAGCGCGATGGCGGCGATCAGGCAGTCGTTGATGCTGCGGACGGTCCGGCCCGAGCGTCGCGCCGCACGGAAGATGTCGGCGGCCGAACGAAAGTCACGTGCCGGCTCGACTGCCAGCGACTGCAAACCGTTGACCAGGCGCTCGAGTCTGCCGTACCTGGTGTCCGTGGTCGCCCCGGCCAAGATCTCCATCGCTACCGGCTCGCAGGTCACCACCTGATCCGGCTCATCGGATGCCGCCGGGCGATTCACTCCGTAGTTCATCGAGGTCACCGTCCCAGCCGATGCCCTCGAGGCCGAGCAGGAATTCACGACTCAGGGGGGTGCCGACCAGGCGCCGCAAGGCGAGATCCACGGCCGCCTTCTTCGTCGTCACACCGAAGCGACGCATCACCTCAGCGGTGAGTTCATCATCGAGATCGATATTGGTGCGCGCCATACACCAAAAATATACTTAAATCACCCGGCCCCGGCGGCCGCGAACACCCGGCTGAAGTCCGGCTCGTCGTAACCCGCCTGCATGACCGCGCTACGCACCGCATCGCCGACCTTGAGCGTCAACTCGGCCGGCACCAACGCGATCACACAGCCGCCGAATCCGCCGCCGGTCATCCGGGCACCCAACGCCCCGGCGGCCACCGCGGCGTCGGCGATCAGATCGATGTGCTCGGTGGTGATCTCGAAGTCGTCGCGCATCGAGGCGTGCGACTCGGTGAACAGCCTCCCCGCCGCGGCGAAGTCCAATTCCGCGCACGCGGCGACCAAGTCCAGCACCCGTTCGTTCTCGGTCAGCACGTGGCGGGCGCGGCGCGCATCGACCGGATCGGTGATAGCCGCCAGCACGTCGACGCCGCGGTGCTGCACCTCGCGCAGCGATGTCACGCCCAGCGCGGCGGCGGCCCGTTCACAGGAGGCCCGCCGCGCCGCGTACTCGCCGTCGACGTGGCCGTGCCGCTGCCCAGAGTCGAACAGCAGCAGCGCCACCCCGGAGGCATCCGGGTCGAACGGCACCGGGTGCACTGCGAGGTCGCGGAAGTCGATCAGCATCGCGCTGGCCACCTCCCCGAACAGTGACGACAGCTGATCCAGCAAACCCGTTGGGGCGCCGACATAGTCGTTCTCGGCGCGCTGCCCGAGCCGGGCCAGCTCGATCCGGTCGATCGGCACCCCCGACGTCAGCGCCCCCAGTACCGCGCACTCCAGCGCCGCCGAGGACGACAGCCCCGACCCGATCGGCACGTCACTGCTGATCGACATGGTTCCGCCGGACACCGCGAAACCGCTGTCGCGTAGCGCCCACACCACCCCGGCGACATAGGCCGCCCAGCCCGTCACCCCACCCGGGGTGGTGTCCAGCGGGATGCGCACCGGCCCGTCGGCGTGGTCGGAGACGACGGTGAGGTCGTCGGAGTCGTCGGGGTCGAAGATGACACTGGTGCGCTGCGGCAACGCGATCGGCAACGCGAAACCGCCGTTGTAGTCGGTGTGTTCGCCGATCAGGTTGACCCGGCCCGGCGCGGAGTAGGCGATCACAGCGCACGCAGCCTGGCGGCGACGGACTCCGGGGTGACGTCGGCGATGAACGCGTCCATCGCCGACTCCGAGGCGGCCAGATATTTCAGTTTGGTGGCGCTGCGTCGAATCGACATCAACTCCACGTGGAAATACCCGTCGGCCTGTTCACCGGTGTCACGGTACTGGTGCAGTGCGGCCATGTAGGGCAGCGGGGCGTCGTAGAGCCGGTCAAAGCGTCCCAACAGATTTCGGTAGATCTCCGCAAAGTCGTCCAGCTCGTCCTCGGTCAGCTCGGTCAGGTTGTGCACCCGCCGATTCGGGTACAGGTGCACCTCCACCGGCCAGCGCGCCGCGTACGGCACAAACGCGGTGAACCCCTCGGTGCGCGCCACGATCCGGGAACCGTCGGCCACCTCGGCGGCCAGCAGATCGGCGAACAGGTTGGTGCCGTGAGCGATCCGATTCTCGCGGGCCTGAGCCAGCATGGCCGCGGTGCGCGGGGTCAGGAACGGATACCCGTAGATCTGGCCGTGCGGATGGGCCAGCGTCACCCCGATCTCCTCACCGCGGTTCTCGAAGCAGAACACCTGCTCGATCTCCTTGCGCGCCAACAGCTCAGCGGTGCGATGCCGCCACGCCTGCACCACCAGCCGGGCGTGCTCCGCCGGCAGTTCGGCGAACGAGCCGGTGTGATCCGGCGAGAAACAGATCACCTCGCAGCGGCCGTTGTCCCCCGCCAGGCTGGGGAACCGGTTCTCGAAGACCACCACGTCGTAGTCGGCCGCGGGCACCTCACTGCTGCGACCCGTCGGACCCGGGCACAGCGGACACGCGTCGGCGGGCGGCTTATAGGTTCGGTCCTGGCGCTGCGCGGCGATGATCACCCACTGTCCGGTGGCGCGGTCGAAACGCAGCTCCGACGGCTCGGGATCACGTGGCGGCAGCGGGCGGCGGTCGGCCACCGGGGCCGGGGTGTGGCCGGGCAGGCTGAAGAACAACAGCTCACGTCCGTCGGCCAGCGTCCAGCGGCTCGGGCCGCTCACACGACCAACCGGGGGCACAGGCGCTGCGGGTCGATCGTCACGCCCGCGGCCAGGTCGTCGGCCAGAGCGGCGGCGAAACGCAGCAGGCCGGTCAGGTCGATCCCGAACGGCGCCGGAGCGCGCAGCCCGGCCAGATGGTCGGCGCCGCGGCGCAGCAGGCTCACCGCGCCGGTGACGTTGCCGCGCTGGACGTGGGTGACCCCGACGGCCAGCTGCGCCAGGCCCTGCCACAGGTCACGCTCGGCGTCGGGCCGGTGTTTCCAGGCGGCCTCCAGCACCTCGTGGGCGTTGAACGCCAACCCGTCGTCGAGCAGCAGCTGCGCGTAGGCCAGCGTCTGCGACGGCGGCAGGTCCAGGTCGTCGGGCACGCCCTGCACGCCACCCTGGGCGCCACGCGGCAGC
Organism: Mycobacterium zoologicum; assembly: GCF_020181635.2. NCBI lineage: Bacteria > Bacillati > Actinomycetota > Actinomycetes > Mycobacteriales > Mycobacteriaceae > Mycobacterium > Mycobacterium zoologicum. The sequence continues at coordinate 160,481 of NZ_JAYJJS010000006.1, forward strand.
GGTCGTCCCAGCCGGTCACGCGGGCGGGCGTTGCGGGGGCGTCCCGCGTCGTCGCGGTCGCGAGTGCTCACCCGTCCATCATCGCAAGTGCGTCACGCCGCCGGCTTGGTGGCGATGACCTCGATGGCGGCCATGTTGTCGCTGTGGCGGCGGAACGTGGCGCGCATGTTGAGCACGCGGGCCCGCGCGTCGGAGTCACGCAGCACGTTGAACACGAACCGCAGCGCGCCCAGCAGGCCCTCGTCGGCGATCAGCCGGTGCGGCTCCAGCAGCGCCATCGGCGCGAACGACGTCTTCTCCACGGTGAAGCCGGCCTGGGTGAGTAGCTCGGTCCACTCCGCGGCGGTCAGCGGGCGCGCGTTGACCTTGATGGAGCGGGCCAGCGCGGTGCGGACCTCCTCCTTGACGGCCTCAGGCACGTCGGCGGGTTGCAGCACCATCTCGTGGATGGCGTAGCGGCCGCCCGGCCGCAGTACCCGGAACGCCTCGCGCATGATCTCCGCCTTGTGCGCGTTGGTCTGCATGGTCAGCATCGCCTCGCCGATGACGACGTCGGCGCTGCCGGCAGCCAAGCCGGTCTCCGATGCCTCGCCGGTGACCACCTTGCCGTGGTCGCCCACCACCGAGCGGACCACACCGGCGGCGTTCTCGTCGGCCTCGACGCCGGTGTAGGTGCCCGGGGCGTGCGCCAGGATCTCCTTGGCGGTGCGGCCCATGCCGGGGGCGAGTTCGACGACGTCGGCGTCGGACAGCTGCGCGTCGGCCAGCATGCGGTGGGTCAGGCCGAGCCCGCCGGGCCGCAGGACACGTTTGCCGAGCCGGGCGAACAGCCAGTGGCCGGGGAGATCAGCGGTCTTGCGGTCGGGCAGGGGAAGTGTCATGCGGCGAAGGTTAGCCTAACCAGCCTTGTGTTCGCTAGAGGACTTTAGACCTTAGGCGTCCGTTAAATGAGGGTTGTCGGTGGTCGGGGATAGCTTCACGGCATGCTCACCGCGGGTTCCACCTTCGCCGGCTATCGCATCGTGCGTTTGCTGGGGTCCGGCGGCATGGGCGAGGTCTACCTGGCCGAACACCCACGCCTGCCCCGCCGAGACGCGCTGAAGGTGTTGCCTGCCGCGGTCTCGGCCGACCCGGCATTCCGGGAGCGGTTCAACCGCGAGGCCGACCTGGCGGCCACGCTGTGGCACCCACACATCGTCGGGGTCCACGACCGCGGCGAGTACCAGGGCCAGCTCTGGATCGCCATGGACCACGTCGACGGTTCCGACGCGGCTCACCGGCTGCGCCGGACCCGGCGCGGGCTGCCGCGTGGACTGGTGGTCGAGATCGTCGCCGCCGTCGGCGAGGCTTTGGACTACGCCCACCAGCGCGGCCTGCTGCACCGCGACGTCAAGCCGGCGAACATCCTGCTGACCGACGAAGACGAGGATGAGGCCCGAATCATGTTGGCGGACTTCGGGATCGGCTTGCGGGTGGCGGAGGTCAGCGGCCTGACGTCGACGAACATGGTGGTCGGCACACTGCTCTACGCCGCGCCCGAGCAGCTGCGCGGCGAGCCGCTGGACGGCCGGGCCGACCAGTACGCGCTGGCCGCCACCGCCTATCACCTGCTCACCGGCAAACCGCCGGTGCGCCTCAATCCGGCCGCTCTCGAGCCGGCCCTGGCCCGGGCCCTGGCCGAGGATCCGGCCAGGCGGTACGACAGCTGCACCGAGTTCGCCACCGCGTTGCGGGCGGGGTCGCTCGCGATGCTTCCGATCGCCGCGCTGGCTCCGCGGAAGCCCCGGCGCCGGCTCCGCAAGGGCGTCGGCCTGTCGGCGGCCGCGTTCCTGGCGCTGTATCTGATCGGCAGCACCGACTCGAACCCGTCGCCGTCGCCGGTCGCCGCACCGGTGACCTCCACGACCACCGTCACCACCGCGATCACTACGGCGATCACCACGGTGGCACCGCCGGAGACGACGACCGTGACCGCCATGGCGCCGACCACCGTGCCGCCCACCACCACCGCTCCACCCACCGGGTCGCCCATGCTCGGGCTGGCAGCGACCGACATCGGGCCAACCATCCCCGCCGGCGCCTACGCCGTCCCCCAAGCGATGCCTTACGGCACCTACGTGGCCGACGTCGGCCCCAGCGGGTTGTGCACCTACTCCGTCCTCGACTCACGCGACCGCGTCGTCGAGTCGGGTTCGCGGGTGATCGCGCTCGGTACGCCGACGGTCGAGATCGACCCGCGGGCCGCCTACGGCACGTTCGTCAGCTTCGGCTGCACGCCGTGGACCCGGATCAAGCCACTGTCGCCGGACTGGTAGCCCGGTGGAATACCTCGCCGGCCGCACTCGTTCGAGCCCACATGCCCACACCCTTCACCGAAGCCGAACGTCAGCAGTTCCTGGCCGACAAACACGTCGCCGTCCTGTCCGTCGCCGCCACCGGCGGGCGCCCCCCGGCCAGCGTCCCGATCTGGTACGACTACACCCCCGGCGGTGTCATCCGGGTCAACACCGGCGCCGGCACCCGCAAAGCGAAGCTCATCGAGCAGGCCGGCGCGGTGACCCTGGTGGTGCAGCGCGAGGAGCTGCCGTATCAGTACGTCATCGTCGAGGGCAGCGTCGTCGACGTGGCCAATCCCGCCCCACTCGACCAGCGCGAGACCATCGCGATCCGCTACCTGGGCGAGGAGGGCGGTCGCGCCTTCGCGGCGGCAATGGATGGCGACTCCTCGGTGATCTATTCGATCCGGCCCGACCGGTGGATCACCGCGGACTTCTCCGACGAGCTGTAGAAACCACTCAGGCCCCCTTGAAAAAGGGGGCCTGATCTGGGTGGCAGGTACAGGATTCGAACCTGTGTAGGCTTTCGCCGACGGATTTACAGTCCGCTTCCATTGGCCGCTCGGACAACCTGCCGTATCGCGCCTAGCAGACTACAACGAGGATGTACCCCGAGTACAAACCGGCCAGCCATCAACGAGAAGGGACGGATCCATGGCGGATTCATCGTTCGACATCGTCAGCAAGGTGGATCGCCAGGAGGCCGACAACGCCTTGAACCAGGCCGCCAAGGAGCTGGCCACCAGGTTCGACTTCCGCGGCACCGACACCACGATCGCCTGGAAGGGCGAGGAGGGCATCGAGCTGGTCAGCTCGACCGAGGAGCGCGTCAAGGCCGCCATCGACGTGTTCAAGGAGAAGCTGATCCGCCGCGACATCTCGATGAAGGCGTTCGACGCCGGCGAGCCGCAGGCCTCCGGTAAGACCTACAAGGTCAGCGGAACCCTCAAGCAGGGCATCGACAGCGAGAACGCGAAGAAGATCACCAAGCTGATCCGCGACGAGGGCCCCAAGGGTGTCAAGGCGCAGATCCAGGGCGACGAGATCCGGGTGTCGTCGAAGAAGCGCGACGACCTGCAGGCCGTCCAGGCACTGCTGAAGGGCGCCGACCTCGAGGTGGCGTTGCAGTTCGTCAACTACCGCTGATAGTTCGATTCGTGCGCCATCGCCTAACGCACGAATCGCATGTAAAATCGAGGTCGTGACCACAGTCGAGGATCTGACCGTCGCGACGCAGCGCGTCCGGGAGAGCGCGCACGCCGTGGGCGTCGCGCTGTCGTCGGTCAGCGTGTACGCCGAGCCGGCCATCACCCGGGCGGTGCAGGCCGAGCAGAACCTCTACAACGGGATCGAAGCCGAATTCGGCATGTTGACCAGCAGCGAAGCCGGAAGGCTGATGGGGTCACGTTCCAGCGCGCCGCGCAACCATGCCACCGTTGCGCACCGCAACAAGGCGCTGGTCGCGATCCGCCGCGGCAGCCATCTGGTCTATCCCGGATTTCAGTTCGGGCCGGACGGCCAGCCGTTGGCCGTCATCGCCCGACTGCGCGAGGTGGCCGCGGCCAACGACTGGTCCGAGGCGGGCCTGGTGCAGTGGCTGTGCGCGCCGACGACGTACTTCGACGGAGACCGGCCCGTCGACCACCTCATCACCGACCCGGAACGCGTTACGGAAGTGGCGGCCGAAGACTTCGCCATCTCATGGTGACCGGGCCGCCCAGCCCGTTCGACCCGGACATCGCCGTCCTGCCCGCCGCTGAGCTGCTGTATCGCGTGATGACGGCTACCCGCACCGCGACCGAATTCAACCCTGGGGTGGGCGGTTCAACGCGATTCGCGTTCTTCGGCAAGCCGGTGGTGCCGGTCATGTACGCCGCCGACAGCGAAATGGCGGCCATCGCCGAGACGTTGCTGCACGACATCCCGGTCGAGGGAGGCCTCCTTCCCTACGACAAGTACTCCAACAAGGCACTGGTGCGCGTCGAGACGACCCGGGACCTGCGGGTCGCGGTGCTGCACGGCCTGGGTCTGCGGCGGCTGAAGACCACCGCCACGGAGCTGACCGCCGGCCCGGCGTCCAGCTACCCCGACACCGTGAAATGGGCACAGGCCGCACACACGATCGGCCTCGACGGCATGGTGTGGATGTCGCGAAAGTGTAATGACGCGAAGGCCTACGTGTTTTTCGGCGACCGGTGCGGAGCTTCGGCGCCGGCCTTCGTCCAGGATCCTTCGCACGCACGTATTTTCGCCAGCCCCGCTGACCAGATCTGGCTGATCGATCGCTGCGCTCCCCTGCACGTCGACGTACTGCTCGAGCCCCGCTGACCCATTCCCTGACCGGGCCGCTGGGCCCATGCCTACGCTGGGTGCCATGACAATCGAGGATGCCGTCGACGTCGTCATCATCGGTGCGGGTATCTCCGGCATCGGGGCCGCCTACCGCATCGCCGAACGCAACCCCGGCGCCAGCATGGTGATCCTGGAGCGCCGGGAGCGCATCGGTGGCACGTGGGACCTGTTCCGCTATCCCGGTGTGCGCTCGGACAGCAGCATTTTCACGCTCTGCCTGCCGTATGAGCCGTGGACCGGCCGCGAACGGGTCGCCGACGGCACCGAGATCCGCGAGTACCTGACCGACGCCGCCCGCAAGCACGGCATCGACAAACTCATCCGGTTCAACAGTCACGTCCAGGCGGCCGACTGGGATTCGTCGACGGACACCTGGGTGGTGACGGTGGCGGACGGGACCACTGGGGCTTCGAAGACCTACCGCGCCCGGTTCGTTTTCTTCGGGTCCGGTTACTACAACTACGACGACGGCTACACCCCGGACTTCCCGGGTGTCGAGACGTATCAGGGCACGGTGGTGCATCCGCAGCACTGGCCCGAGGATCTGGACTACTCCGGCAAGAGGGTGGTGGTGATCGGCAGTGGCGCCACCGCGATGTCGCTGGTGCCGGCGCTGGCTGAGCAGGCAGGTCACGTCACCATGCTGCAGCGCACGCCGACGTATCTGATCTCGGCCTCGAAGTACAGCACGTTCGTCGACGTTCTGGTAAAACTGTTGCCGCGCAAGGTGGCTCACCCGATCATCCGGTTCATCATGGCGCTGTTCGAGGGCGTGATCTGGTTCCTGGCCCGCAAGACGCCTCCGGTGCTGAAGTGGATGCTGCGCCAGACGGCCGTGCGGAACCTGCCGGCGGGATACGACGTCGACAAGCACTTCAAGCCGCCGTATGAGCCGTGGGACCAGCGGCTGTGCCTGATCCCCGACGCCGACCTCTACGCCGAGATCAGCGCCGGGCGGGTGGACGTGGTCACCGACCGGATCGATCACTTCGACGCCACCGGTATCGCGTTGCAGGGCGGTGGGCACCTGGACGCCGACGTGATCGTGACCGCCACCGGGCTTCAGCTGCAGGCTCTCGGCGGCGTGCGGATCAGCTTGGACGGCACCGAGATCAAGCCCACCGACCGATTCGTCTACAAGGCGCACATGCTCCAGGGCGTGCCGAACCTGTTCTGGTGCGTGGGCTACACCAACGCCTCCTGGACGCTGCGCGCCGACATGACCGCACGTGCTACCGCAAAGCTGCTGGAGCACATGGCTTCTCGCGGGTATACCCACGCCTACCCGCATATCGGTGACGAGCCGATGGCCGAGAAGTCGGCGTGGGACATCCAGGCCGGATACGTGCTGCGGGCGCCGCACGCGCTGCCGCGCTCGGGTACCAAGCGGCCCTGGAACGTGCGGCAGAACTACTTCGCCGACGCCCTGGACTACCGCTTCGACCGGATCGAGGAGTCGATGGTGTTCGGGCGGGCCGGCGAAAGCGTGCCACTGGCCGGCTAGCCCGAGGTAACTTCGCTGCATGGCAGCTGCTACCCGCACCCCCAAGGTCGTCGTCCTCGGCGGCGGATCGTTCGGCACCACGGTGGCGTCCATCTGCTCACGACGCGCGCCGACGCTGCAGTGGGTGCGATCGGATTCGACCGCCGCCGACATCAACGACAACCGCCGCAACAGCCGCTACCTGGGCGACGAGGTGGAACTCAGCGAGACCCTGCGCGCCACCACTGATTTCGCCGAGGCTGCGCACAGCGCCGACGTGGTGGTGATGGCGGTGCCGTCGCACGGGTTCCGCGGCGTGCTCGAAGAGTTGGCCGCCGAGCTGCGGCCGTGGGTGCCGGTGGTCTCGCTGGTCAAGGGCCTCGAGCAGGGCACCAACATGCGGATGTCCCAGATCGTCGACGAGGTTCTGCCCGGGCATCCCGCTGGGATTCTGGCCGGCCCGAACATCGCCCGGGAGGTGGCCGAAGGTTATGCCGCGGCGGCCGTGCTGGCGATGCCCGACCCGGGCCTGGCGTGCGAGCTGGCGTCGCTGTTCCGCACCAAGCGGTTCCGGGTCTACACCACCGACGACGTGGTCGGGGTCGAGATGGCCGGCGCGTTGAAGAACGTCTACGCGATCGCCGTGGGAATGGGCTACTCGCTGGGGATCGGCGAGAACACCCGGGCGATGGTGATGTCGCGGTCGGTGCGCGAGATGTCCAAGCTCGGTGAGGCGATGGGCGGGGCGCGCGACACGTTCTCCGGGCTGGCGGGCATGGGGGATCTGATCGTCACCTGCACCAGCCAGCGCAGCCGCAACCGCTACGTCGGCGAGCAGTTGGGCTCCGGCAAGTCGGTCGACGAGATCATCGCGTCGATGAACCAGGTCGCCGAGGGCGTGCGGGCGGCCAGCGTGGTCATGAAGTTCGCCGCGCAGTACGGACTGAGTATGCCGATCGCCCGCGAGGTCGACGGCGTGATCAACCACGGCTCGACCGTCGAGCAGGCCTACCGCGGGCTGATCGCCGAGACACCCGGGCATGAGGTGGAGGGCACCGGGTTCTAGGTCCCCTTGCCCCTTGCCCCTTGCCTCAGCCCCCTTGGCCCCTTGGCCCCTTGCCCCGCCTGCCACAGGCGCCACTTGCGTATCTCAGCGGACGGGGTGAGATGAGTTCAAATCGGATAGCGCCGGCGATATCACCAGTCCAGCAGGCCGCTCGGCGGACGGTCGGCCAACTTCTGCACCATCCAGTGGTTCATCGACACGTTCTGGTCGGCGGCCTCGACCGCGAGGCGGGCGTGCAGCGACGGTGACGTCCGGACCAGGATGTTGCCGCTGAACTTCTTGTCGGTGATGGGCGGCGGTACGGATTCGCCGTCGTCCTCGGCCAGGCGTTCGTCGACGGCCTGCTCGACGCCGGCGATGGCGTCGCGCAGGGTCGGGGCCCAATGCGTCAGCCAGGGCATCTCGACGCAGCGGGCGACATATTCGTCGTACTCACGGGACCATTCCGCGCGGTACGTGTAATGGTTCATGCCCCGTAGTAGCGCATGCGCTATCTGATTCGTTAAGACATCCGTCCACAGGTCCGGGGGCGGAAGTGGCGGGTGGGGCGCCCGGGACGCGCAAGGGTGACGGTGCGAATCGCCCGGGACGCGCGAGGGTGACGATGCGAATCGCCCGGGACGCGCGGCGCGCTATCCCCGGGCCATGTCCTCAAGCCGCCGAATCCGGTCGGCCATCGGCGGGTGGGTGGCGAACAGCTGGCCCACCTTCTCCCCCGCCCGGAACGGGTTGGCGATCATCAGGTGCGACTGGCTGGCCAGCTGCGGCTCGGGCGGCAACGGCGCGGCCTCCACCCCGTCGGAGATCTTGCGCAGCGCCGAGGCCAGCGCCAGCGGGTCACCGGAGAGCACAGCGCCGGACTCATCGGCCTGGTACTCCCGCGACCGCGACACCGCCATGCGCACCACCGACGCCGCCAGCGGCCCCACCAGCATGACCAGCATCATCGCCAGCGGGTTGCCGTCGCGGCGGTTGCCCATGAACATCGCCATGTTGGCCAAGCCGGTGATCACCGACGCCAGCGCCCCGGCCACACACGAGATCAGGATGTCGCGGTTGTACACGTGCGACAGCTCGTGGCCCAGCACCGCCCGCAGCTCACGCTCGTTGAGCAGCCGCAGGATCCCGCTGGTGCAGCACACCGCGGCGTGACGGGGGTTGCGTCCGGTGGCGAACGCGTTGGGCGCGTTGGTGTCACTGATATACAGCCGCGGCATCGGCTGATGCGCCAAGGTGGCCAGCTCCCGCACAATCCGGTACATCTCCGGCGCCTGAACCTCGGTGACCGGCTGGGCCTGCATGGCCCGCAACGCCAGCTTGTCGCTGTTGAAGTAGGTGTAGGCGTTCATCGCCACGGCGAACAGCACCGCCATCCACATGGCGTTGCGGCCGAACAGACTGCCGACGGCGACGATCAATCCCGACATGACAAGCAGCAGAAAGAACGTCTTCGCCGTGTTGTGATGCGGATGCCAGGTCATCGACTTCCTCCTTGAAGAACGACCATCGTGCCCATTAAACGCCGCCGCGGTCGCACGAGTTCCGCAATCGTGGTCAGCCGTCTCGATTGACGGTGTAGTCGACCAGGCTGGCCAGCGCCGCGCGCCCCACACAGTCGGGCAGCGCCGCGAGCTCGGCGCGGGCCTGCTCGGCGTAGTCGGCCACCGTCTGCTTGGCCTTGGCCATCCCCGACGAGCGGCGCAGCAGCTCCAACGCCTCGGCCACCAGCGCGTCGTCCTCCAGCGGCCCGACCAGCAACTCACGCAACCGATCGCCGTCCGGCCCGCCATCCTGCAGCGCATAGAGCACCGGCAGGGTGTGCACACCCTCGCGCAGGTCGGTGCCGGGCAGCTTGCCGGACTCGTCGGGCTCGCTGTCGATGTCGATGATGTCGTCGGCGATCTGGAATGCGGTACCCACGATCCCGCCGAGGCGGGCCAGCCGCTCGATCTGATCGTCGTCGGCGCCGGAGAACGTCGCACCGAACCGGCCGGACGCCGAGATCAGGCACGCCGTCTTCTCGTAGACCACCTTGAGGTAGTGCTGGACGTCGTCCACACCGTCGACAGCACCGCGGGTCTCCCGCATCTGCCCGGTCACCAGCTGGGCGAAGGTCTCGGCGATGATCCGCACCGCCTCGGGCCCCAGCCGCGACACCAGCCGCGAGGCCGTGGCGAACAGGTAGTCACCCGCCAGGATGGCGATGTTGTTTCCCCAGCGAGCATTCGCACTCGGTGTCCCACGGCGGATCTGCGCCTCGTCCATCACGTCGTCGTGGTAGAGCGTCGCCAGGTGCACCAGCTCGATCACCGCGCCGGCGACCGTCACCTGCCAGGCGTCCGGCTCCGGGCCGAGCTGGGCAGACAACACCGTGAACAACGGGCGGAAGCGCTTGCCGCCGGCGTCGAACAGGTGAGTGACCGCCTCGGTCATCAGCTCGTCGCCGCCGCGCAGCTCGGTGTCCATCAGTTCTTCGATGCGCGCCACGCCGTCGCGGACACTGCCCGCGAACGACGGGTCGCCCAAGCCCCCGAAGTCCAGTCCCGCCACCACATTCGCCGGTGTCCTCACGGGTCCAACATACTGGTGAGTGTGAATTCCAGCGCTGACACGGTGGCCGATGTGGTGGTAGTCGGCGCCGGACCAGCGGGCTCAGCGGCGGCGGCATGGGCTGCACGTGACGGCCGGGACGTCCTGGTGATCGACACCGCGGCCTTTCCGCGGGACAAACCCTGCGGCGACGGGCTGACGCCGCGTGCCGTCGAACAGCTCGAATTGCTGGGGCTGGGCGAGTGGCTGGACAGCCACATCCGTCATCGCGGTCTGCGGATGGCCGGCTTCGGCGGCGAGGTCGAAGTGGACTGGCCCGGCCCGTCATTCCCGTCGACCGGCAGCGCCGCGCCGCGCACCGAACTCGACGACCGGATCCGCAAGGTCGCCGAGGAGTCCGGAGCCCGAATGCTGTTGGGCGTCAAGGCCGTCGACGTCCAGCGGGGTACCGACGGCCGGGTGCGTTCGGTGGTGTTGGCCGACGGCACCGAGGTCGGCTGCCGGCAGCTGATCGTGGCCGACGGCGCCCGCTCCACGCTGGGCCGGGTGCTGGGCCGCCAGTGGCATCAGGAGACGGCGTACGGGGTGGCCGCCCGCGGATATCTGGCCTCGCCGCGCAGTGACGAGCCGTGGCTGACCTCGCACCTGGAACTGCGCTCACCCGAGGGGGCGGTGCTGCCGGGGTATGGCTGGATCTTCCCGTTGGGCAATGGCGAGGTGAACATCGGCGTCGGCGCGCTGGCCACCGTCAAGCGGCCGGCCGACGTGGCGCTGCGACCGCTGATGTCCTACTACGCCGACCTGCGCCGCGAGGAGTGGGGCTTCGAGGGCCCGGTGCGCGCTCCGGCCAGCGCGCTGCTGCCGATGGGAGGCGCGGTCTCGGGGGTGGCGGGGCCGAACTGGATGCTGATCGGCGACGCCGCGGCCTGCGTCAACCCGCTCAACGGCGAGGGCATCGACTACGGCCTGGAGACCGGGAAGCTGGCGGCCGACATGCTGGACTGCCCGGACCTCACCCACGCCTGGCCGGAGTTGCTGGCCGCCCGCTACGCCCGCGGGTTCTCGGTGGCCCGGCGGCTGGCGCTGCTGCTGACCTTCCCGCGGTTCCTGCCCGCCACCGGCCCGGTGGCGATGCGTTCGACGACGCTGATGCGGGTGGCGGTGCGGGTGATGGCCAACCTGGTCACCGACGACGATGCCGACCTGGTGGCGCGGGCCTGGCGGGGCGGGGGCCAGTTGTCGCGGCTGGTGGACCGTCGTAAGCCGTTCGCCTGAGACGGGTATCAGGACCGTTGACATGTATCAGTTTAATTGATATACCGGACCGATGAGTGAATCATTGAGTCTTCAGTTCGACGCCGCCTACCGGGGTGAGACCGAGCAGATGGGTAGCTTGGGCGGCAAACCACCGTGGAGCATCGGGGAGCCCCAACCCGAGCTGGCCGCACTGATCGCCGCGGGCAAGTTCCACGGCGACGTGCTCGACGTCGGCTGCGGCGAGGCCGCCATCTCGCTGCACCTGGCCGCGCGGGGGCACACGACGGTGGGCCTGGACAGCTCGCCCACCGCCATCGACCTGGCCCGCGCCGAAGCCGCCGAACGCGGCCTGACCAACGCCACCTTCGAGGTCGCCGACATCAGCAACTTCACCGGCTATGACGGCCGGTTCGGCACCATCGTCGACTCCACGCTGTTCCACTCGATCCCGGTGGAGGCCCGCGAGGGCTACCAACAGTCGATCGTGCGGGCCGCCGCGCCGGGGGCGTCGTACTTCGTGCTGGTCTTCGACAAGGCCGCCATCCCGCAGGGCCCGCCGTTCGCGGTGACCGACGACGAGCTGCGCGACGTGGTCTCGAAGTACTGGGTCATCGATGACATCACGCCGGCCCGGCTGCACGCGGCCTTCCCCGAGGAGTTCCTCGGGTTCGGCGGCCAGCCGCTGCGCGACGAGGGTAATGGCCGCAAGTCGGCTGCGGGCTGGCTGCTCTCGGCACACCTGGGCTGAAGACCATGACCACGCCCAAGCCCCCGCGCTGGCTCAAGCTGGTCAACAAACTGATGATCGGCCTGCAGCGGCTGGGCGTGCCGACCGGCCCGCCGATGGTGCTGACCGTGCCGGGCCGCAAGTCCGGTCAGCCGCGCAGCACCCCGATGACGCCGTTCATCCTCGACGGCGAGCTCTACACCGTGGCGGGTTTCCCGAACGCCGACTGGGCGCTCAACGCCCGCGCCGCCGGATCGGGCACACTGCGCCACGGCCGCAAGAAACGCCAGGTCCGCATCGTGGAGCTGTCGGCGGAGGCGGCCCGCCCGGTGCTGCGGGAGTTTCCGGTGCAGGTGCCCGTCGGCGCGGGGTTCCTCAAACGCGCCGGGCTGGTCCGCGAGGGCACACCCGACGAGGTCGAGGCGCTCGCCGGACAGATCGCGGTGTTCCGGTTCGACGCCGTCGACTAAGCCGGCTTGATGCCGGTGTGCAGCGCGACGATGCCGCCGGTGAGGTTGCGCCAGCTCACCTGCGACCAGCCCGCCTCGCCGATCCGGCCGGCCAGCGTCGCCTGATCCGGCCAGGCCCGAATCGACTCGGCGAGATAGACGTAGGCCTCCGGGTTGGACGACACCGCGCGGGCCACCGCGGGCAGCGCCCGCATCAGGTACTCCTTGTAGGCGGTGGCGAACACCGGCACCGTCGGCGTGGAGAACTCGCACACCACCAGCCGCCCACCGGGCTTGGTCACCCGGGCCATCTCGCGCAGGCCCGCGGTGTGGTCGACGACGTTGCGCAGCCCGAAGCTGATCGTCACCGCGTCGAACACCCCGTCGTCGAACGGCAGCTTGGTGGCGTCCCCGGCGACCTTGGGCACGTCGCGCCGGTGGCCGGCGGCCAGCATGCCGACCGAGAAATCCACCGCCACACACCACGCGCCGGACTTGGCGAGCTCGACGGTGGACACCGCGGTGCCGGCGGCCAGGTCGAGCACCTTCTCCCCCGGCTGCAGGCCGAGCGCCTTGCGGGTGGCACGACGCCAGGCGCGGTCGCGGCCCAGCGACATCACGGTGTTGGTGACGTCGTAGCGGCGCGCGACTCCGTCGAACATCGACGCGACCGCACGGGGGTCTTTGTCCAGGCTGGCGCGGTTCACGGCGTCGACGCTACCCGGGCCGATAGGGTTGGCCGCATGCGGTCTTGGCTGGGCACATTGGCAACACTGGTGATAGTCGGCGGCGCTTTGGCAGGCCCGGCGGCGGCGGACCCACCGGGTACCGCGCTCAGCCCCGACCACTTCGGGGTGCTGGCCGGCTCGGCGTCCGCCCCGGTACAGCTGGAGATCTTCTGCGACCCGCAGTGCCCCGAATGCGCCAAATTCGAATCGGCCTCCGGCGACGACCTGGGCCGGCACCTGGCGGCCGGGGACGTCGCGGTCACCTACCGGTGGATGACGTTTCTGGACGCCCGCCGGGGCAACGACGTCTCCGCCCGGGTCGGCAACGCGCTGATGGCGGCGGCTGATCCGGCCACCTCGGCCGCGAGCTATCAGGGGTTCGTCGGTGAGCTGTATCGCCGGGGCGGCGCACCGAGCTTGCAAGACGTCGCTGACACCGCCCGCGATGCCGGACTGGCCGCGCCGGTGGTGGAGCGGATCGCATCCGGGCAGCCGGCCGTCGACCCTGGGTCGATGAACGCCTACAACCGCGTCCAGCTGCTGGCGGCCAACCCGGAAAAGCCCGGCACCCCAACGGTGTACGACGCCACCAACCATGCCCTGGTGGACACCGACGATGCAGGTTGGCTGGACCGGCTGACCCACGGCAGCTGATCAGGTGGCGCGGTCGCCCCACCGTCGTTCGGCGAACGCCAATCCGACCAGCGCCGCGACACCGACCAGCCAGGCGATCACCGCGACCGATCCGGCCGGAATCACCGCCAGCACCGCGGTGCGATGCTGCACCCGCACCAGGTCGGGGTCGGACTTGTCGTATTCGACGTAAATACGCATCCCCGTTGCCAATTCGGACGGGTAGAGCACTCCGAGCTCGGGGCGGTAGGTGATCCGCTCGGGCGTCACGAACTCGATGGTGGAGCGCCGGAAACCCGCGTTGAGGACCTCGGCGGCGGCCACCCCCATGTTGCGTTCGATGGCGATGTCGTTGCGCCAGGCCCCGGCCACCAGCAGCGCCGACTGCAGCGTCACCAGCGCCACCAGGATCAGCACACCCATCCGTGCCCCGCGCAGCACCCGGCCGGCGATCGAATCCGGCGCCACCACGCCCTCGCCGTGAACCGCCCTGTCCAGCAAGGGTTTCAACGCCCGATAGTCCGGCATCCTCACAACGCGGCCCTGATCGCCGCGTGCAGCGCCCGCAGCGACGATCGGTCGGCCTTGACCTCGAGCACCCGCATACCGGCGGAGGGCTCGGCCAGCGCGGCGGGCAGCGCGTCGACGCTGTCGATCTGCGCGAAATCCACGTGATAGGCGCGGCACAACGCACCCACATCGACGTCGTGCGGGGTGCCGAAGATGCGCGACGAGACGTCGGCGAAGCGCGGGTCGCCCTGCTCGAGCAGTTCGAAGATGCCGCCGCCGTTGTCGTTGGACACCACGATGGTCAGCGCGCGCGGCGTGGGCTCGGTGGGCCCGATCAGCAGCCCGGAGCTGTCGTGGACGAACGTCAGGTCACCGATCAGCGCGATGGTGCGTGCGTCGGGGTGGGTCCGTTCGTGCGCCAGCGCCGCCCCGATCGCCGTCGACACCGTGCCGTCGATACCGGCCACCCCGCGGTTGGAGCGCACCGTGATGTCGCGGGCCGCCACGAAGTTGCCCAGCCCGACCAGGGCGGCGTCGCGCACCGGGTTGGAGGCGCCCAGCACCAGCTGGTCGCCGGGACACAGGGCGCCGGCGACGGCGGCGGCCACATGCAGGCCGGTGGTGAGCGGATGCGCCGCCAGCTGGTCTTTCACCGCGGCGCCGGCGGCCCGGTTCAGCTGCTCGCAGCGGTCCAGCCAGGCCTTGTTCGGCGTTCCGGTGGTGACGGCCCGGGTTCCGGTGGCCTGCGAATTGCCGGATACGTCCGGCCAGCGCGGCCCGGTGGTCAGGGCGAACACCGGCACGCTCGGGTCTGCCAAAAGGCTCGACACCGGGCGGTGCAGGGTGGGCCGGCCGACCATGATGACCTGTTGCGGGCGCAGCATTGGCAGCGCAAGCGGGTGCAACGCATTCGCCGGGGCGGGGGCGGTGGGTTCGGCGACCGTGGGCAGCGCCGCCAAGTTCGGGTGCGCACCGGCACCGTGCCCGGCGATCACGACGGTGTCCGGGGTCAGGTCGATCTCCAGCGGTTGATCGAAGCTGACCGGCGGGGTGTAGGTCCAGGACCGACCCTCCGGGCGGCCGGGCGGCAGGGCTCCGTCGTCGTCAGGCTCGGGAACCAGCGGCTCGCGCAACGGGATGTCGAACTGCACCGGTCCGGCGTTGGCGGTGCGAGATCCGGTGGCGGCCACCAACACTCGACACGTCGCCGAACGCCAGGTGGCGTTGAGGGCGTCCATGCGCTCCGGGGCCTCCTCGGCCAGGCCCAGGCTGATCGTGGCGCGCACCTGGGTGCCGAAGTAGCCCAGCTGCTCCATGGTCTGATTGGCCCCGGTGCCCAGCATCTCGTAGGGCCGGTTGGCGCTGAGCACGATCAACGGCACCCGCGCGTAGTTGGCCTCCACCACCGCGGGACCCAGGTTGGCCACCGCCGTGCCGGAGGTCATCGCCACGCACACCGGCGCGCCGGCGCTGACCGCCAGGCCGATCGCCAGGTAGCCGGCGGTGCGCTCGTCGATGCGCACGTGCAGGCGCAGCCGGCCGGCCCGGTCGGCGTCGTGCAGCGCGAACGCCAGCGGGGCGTTGCGCGATCCCGGGCACAGCACCACGTCGCGGACGCCGCCGCGGATCAGTTCGTCGACGACGATGCGGGCCTGTGCCGTCGAGGGGTTGGTCATCGGTACCAGGTTAGTCGTGCGTCGGAGGTGGAGGTGTCCACCGATACGGCTTGCCGTCGATCTCGGTCAGGAACTCCAGCGCGGCCTTGTTGACGGCGTCGGGTTTCTCGATGAAGCCGAGGTGGCCGGCGTCGGGGATCTCCAGGTAGCGCGCGCCCGGAATGGCGTCGGCGACTTCGCGGCTCAGGTGCGCCGGGGTGACGACGTCGTCGCCGAATCCGATTACCAGCACCGGCTGGGTGATGTTGGCGTAGGCGGGCAGCCGGTTGGTCAGCGGCGCTACGTCGAGCTGGCAGCGCAGGCCCGGGGTGTTCTTGACCGGCCACATGGTGAACATCGCGATCCAGTCCTTGATGGCCGTGTCGTCGCTGAGCGTCTTCGGCGAAAAGCTTTCCAGCATGCGGACTTTCGCCTCATATTCGGCGGGCAGCGTCACGCCGGCCTCAGCGAGCTTCACTTCGGCCTGGTAGAAGAAGTCCCGGCTGCGGTCGTGGCGGCCGCGAGTCGCCATCAGCACCGCCGACTTCACCAACTCGGGGCGGGCCAGCATGAGCTCCTGGGCGATGAACGAGCCCATCGACACCGAGACGATGCGCACCGGGCCGACGTCCAGCGACTCGATGAGCTGTGCGGTGTCGGCCACCATGGTCTCGGTGCCGAAACCCGAGGCGTTCTCGGTCGCGCCAATGCCGCGGTTGTCGAAGGTGATCGGGCGGTAGCGGGCGAGCTGGAAATCACGGACCTGGTGCAGATGCCATCCGCGTCCGGCGCCGCCGCGCCCGGCGATGAAAACAACCGGCTCGCCACCGGAATTACGGTCGTCGTAAGCGAGGTTGGTCACGGGTGTGAAGGTACGCGACCCGCCGACGCCTTATCGTGTCAGGATCGCAACGGCGCGATTGGGGACGGGCATGCGGAAACGAACCGCGGGATTGACCTGCACACTGGTGCTGGCCTGCGTCGTGGTGGCCGGGTGCGCGCGGACGACAGGCGGCCGGGCGGTACCGGCCGACCACGACGGGCCGCGGCCGGTGGCGGCCTCGGCACTGCCGGACCTGCTGCTGGACGCCACCACCGTCAGCGACATCATGGGCGCACCCGCCATGCGGGTCCGAGACGTCCGGACCAAGATGTTCGACGAGGGCAAGAAGTTTGCCGACCCGGCATGCCTGGTCGCCTGGATGCCCGCCGAGCGGTCGGTGTACGCCGACACCGACTGGACCTCGACCATCGTTCAGAGCCTGTCGGAGGGCACCTCGGACCACTACGTGATCCAGGCCGCGACGCTGTTCCGCGACCGCGACCAAGCGCGGCGGTTCTTCGACGACACCGCCCGGCGCTGGATGCCCTGCGGCGAGCGGACATTCACCACGAGTAAGGACGGCTACGACGACACGCCATGGACCTTCGACGTTGTCACCGACGTCGACTCCACCGTGTGGATGACTCAGCATCAGGACGACAGCGCGGGCTGGTCGTGCCAGCGGGCGCTGCGCGTCGCCAACAACGTGGCGATCGACGTGCTGGCCTGCAAGCTGTATGTCAGCGACGAGGGCGTGACGATCGTGAACGGGATCGACGCGCGGCTGCCCAGCGTGTGAGAGTTCAGCGCGGCAGCAAGGGGTGGCAGGCCTTGATCCGGTCGATCCACCATTGTCTCCGGTCCGGCGGGGCGGCCAGGGCGTGCAACCGGGCCGGGTCGGGTTTTATCGACTGAACCGGCAGGTAGCCGTCGTGTTGGGGCGGGGTGTCCGCGACGTCTTCTATGAAGAGCGATCCGGTGCCGAGCCCGCAGGCGTGCTGCAGGTCCGGCAGTGCCGCCGCGGCGCGCAGGCCGGCGGCGATGCCGACTGCCGAGTCGATCGCGCTGGAGACCACCACCGGGATGCCGATCTGGCCGGCGATGTCCAGCAGCTTTGAAATACCGCCCAGCGGAGCAACTTTGAGCACGGCAATGTCGGCGGCGCCGGCCTTGGTGACGGCGAATGGATCGTCGGCCTTGCGGATGCTCTCGTCGGCGGCGATCGGGGTGTCGGTGCGGCGGCGCAGCTCGGCGAGCTCAGCGACGGTGGCGCAGGGCTGCTCCAGGTATTCCAATGGCCCCAGGGCTTTTGCCGCCTCTTCGGCCTGCTCGATCGTCCAGCCGCCGTTGGCGTCGACCCGAACGGTCGGGATGAGCGCACGGACGGCCTCGACCCGCGCGACGTCGTCGGCCAGGTGCTGGCCGGGTTCGGCGACCTTGACCTTGGCGGTCTTGGCGCCGGGGAAGCGCGCCAGCACCTCGGGGACCCGGCCGGCGCCGACGGCGGGGACGGTCGCGTTGATCGGGATGCGGTCCCGGATCGGTTGCGGCAGTGGCTGGTAGGCGCTCTCCACCGCGGACGCCAGCCAGTGCGCCGCCTCTTCCGGTTGGTATTCGGTGAACGCGCCGAACTCCCCCCAGCCGGACGGGCCGTCGATCAGCGCCAACTCGCGAACGGTGATGCCGCGAAACTTGACCCGCATCGGCAGAGCCACCACGTGCAGGCGGTCGAGGATGTCATCGAGCGGCGGCATCGCTCTATGGTGCCGGTTCGGTGGTGAGGTGCGCCAGGTTGGGGCGAGGATTACGGTTTGGTGATGCCCCCGGAAGCGCAAAGCGGTTTCGCGGCGGATGTGCTGCAAGAACTGCTTCGCCACATCAGCATGCAGAACGCCAGAGGCAGCGCGCCGATTTTCGTCTCGCATGCTTGGACCGACGCATCGATGATGTTCCTCGTGTACAAAGCGCCGCCGTCCGACATCGTTTGGGGACTTGCCAGCGACACCCGACAGTCGCTCATTGATCACGGACCATGGCCGTCTTTGGATGAGGCGGTGCGCTACTACTACTTTCTCGCCCTCGAAGAAAATCGAGTGTCGGCATCGTTTCTCCACCCCGGTGATCCGACGACGATCCTGTGGAGCGGAAATCTGGACGAGGTTGACCCTCCAAAGCACGTCTCGGACATCCCCGACGACTACTGCTACACACCGCCCGCCATTGAATTGCTCCCAGCGCCCGAGGGCACCATGCAGTCGGCGCATCAGCCCGAGCCCCGTCGTTACTGCGATCCCCGGCAGCTTCCCGAGGGGCCTACTGATCCGCCCCCATCGATCTCGGCGTGCAGCCACAGTGGTTGCGCACGGGATACACGTACTTCCCTTACGCCGCACAAGAATCCGGACAGTGGTGGGTGCTGCGATTCAACGTCGGATTCCCCGAACACGACATGTACACGCTGTTCGTCGACGGCCACCCGGTCGTTGACGTCACCGGCTCATTGACCAGTCCGATCCCTCTTGTTGCGGGCATCGGTTCGCTGGAGCCGTCCAAAGCCGACGAACCGCTGCTCGACCCCGATACCGCGGCAGCCGTCGTCGGCGTCGTCGCGCAGTACGCCGACTACGGCAGCGAACACAACGATCCGTGCATGTTCTGTGCCGGCGACCGCGACGGCATGGAACGGCCATCGCCATCAGACGATGACGGAACGCACACGCCTCACGGAGCTTGATCGGGCGCCGGCGTTGCGGCACGGCCGCCGATCCGGCCGTCATTGTCGAAGTCGATCCCGAGCGTCTGTTCCACGAAGGTAATCGCGTCCTGCAGTGGCGACGGCGCCGGTTCCTCGACGGGCGCCGGTGGCACGACACCGGCTGGCGGCGCGTCCGGGCCGGGGACCGACTCGACGAGCGGCTCGGTCATCTTTCGCAGCTGCGCCTCCTCGGGCGCGGCGTTTTGAGTTGCAACCGGAGCCGGCACCGCCCAAACCGGCGGCGCCGCAACGGCGGCCGTTACCGGCTCTGGTGCCGAAACCGGCGCCACAGCCGAAGGCGGCGTCGCCACATCGTGGCTCGGCTGGGCGTCGTTGCGAGCCGCCGCGACACCGACACTCGACGGAGTCTGCGGTTCGTTGCCGAACAGGACTCCGTGGGCCAACCCGACCGTCACCGCCGCGACCAGAAGCGTCACCGCAACAGCACCCACCAGCATCGCGTCGGGGCGGTGGAGTCGTTGTCGCACGGGCGTATTCGCAGCATCGGCGACCACGTCGCCGCCCAACGCTGAGTTTCCGGCAGCAAGCGCCACCCCGCGGGCCAGCCCCAGTTCGGCATCGATCAGCGAAATCGCCCGTGGCGCAATGGCACGCTCCAGCCGATCCGGGAAGCCTTGGGCCGCAAGGTCATGCGGGATCATCACGAACACCGGGCCGGAGAGCCAATCGGCGACGAGTTTGTCCAACGAGCCCAACGCCGCGTCGTCGTCGTGGTGCATGCAGGCCACGGTGCGATGCGTGCCGTCGTCGCCGTCGGCCAGCACCGCCAGGGTCTGGTCCTCGGTGATCAGGCTGACCGTCGCGCTCTGAGCTCGGGTGCTCAAGGCGACCACGTCTGCCAGCGCCGCCGTGGCGTCGGTGGGCTCGAATATCTCGATCTCTGCGATGCCCGCTTCGACCAACAGCGCTTCCAGATCCCACCCGAACGAATCGGCATCGGTCGTGCTGGTCAGGCCGATCGCCCGCACCGGACAACCCTGGTCCGCGGCCGTACGGGCAGCCCGCGCCACCGCGGCAGCAACAGCGTCCAATTGCGATGCAGATACGGCCACCGCGTCACGGATCACCGTGCACGCATCAGCTCCGACACCGTCGAGAACGACTACGCCCGCGCGCGTAGCTGACAGCGATACCCCCAGTACAGCCCCCACGAACATCCCCCCAGGCACTACCGCCCAAATCCCCCCGGATTAGGCGAACCTTGCCTGATGGTAGCCGGGGATGGCCGGTCGTGCAGGGTCACGGCGGTTCGGGGGCGCCGGGCGGGGGCCGACGGGCCAGCAACGCAACGCGGGCGGTTCGAAATGAATTTCAAAGAGCTCTTTCGACCACCGCATCATGCCATCGTCCAGATACTGATTAAGGTCCGCGGGCGTCATCATCATCCACCTTCAGCCGGCCAACAACGCCCGCCTGGCGGGTTCGAAGTGAGCTTGAAACTTCGCCTTCCGCCATGCCCAGATCTCGTCAAATCCCCCCCGCCTAGGGAACGGCCCTAAGTCGTCAGTTGCATCACTGAGCTCGAACATGAAACGCCACGTCTTGAATCCATCTTCAAGTCCGAACCGATTCGGCGCATCCAAAGGAGCTAGCATGAAATTCATTCCACCAATTCGAGATGCCCAACAAATTTGAAGCTTGCAGTCCGGACCACGGTAGAAGGCCGCCCATGCCCGACTTTCGGCGTACACGATGTCGGACATGACTTCGTCGAGCACGAAGCCTAGACTGGCCAGCGTCGGCGCCATGTATTGCGCTACCTCATCGTCACACGTCACAGGTTAATCACCTCCATATATAACCAGTAGAGGACATCGCCTCAAGGTAGGTGAAATGGTCGACGCAATCGTCGGCGACGAAACTGTTGAGCCCGTCGTTGGTGCTCAGCATGTTTCACTTGCGCCTTTCAGCCGGCCAACAACGCCCGTTTGGCGGCCTCAAAGTGAGCTTGAAACTTCGCCTTCTGCCAAGCCCAGATCTCGTCAAGACTCCCGTATATAGGAGGCGGCCCCAAGTCGTCAGTCACATCACTGAGCCCCAGCATGAAACGCCACGTTTTGAATCCATCTTCAAGTCCGAACTGATTCGGCGCATCCAACGGAGCCAGCATGAATTCCATACCACCCTCGCGTGATGACCAACAGATTTGAAGCTTGCAGTCCGGACCTCGGTAGAAGGCCGCCCATGCCGGACGTTCGGCGTACACGATTCCGGACATAACTTCGTCGAGCGCGAAGCCTAGACTGGCCAGCGTCGGCGCCATGTATTGCGCCACCTCATCGTCGCACGTCACGCGTTAATCACCTCCGTATATCCACGAATTTCCGACCCTTTCGTATCCGAATGCCGGCCCGTTCTGATCCAGGTAATTTATCTCATGCGCCGAGTAAGTGTATGGGCGACGTCGCACAATGTCATCAACATTGGCGAAACCTGACGGCAAAGCATAGTCAAATCGTGATACCTGGCTTTCCATTTGTTCGAGGATGAACGATTCGTTCACCGGCCAAACGACGCCCAGCTGTTGCGAATTTGCAAGTCCGTCGGTAAGGGCAGCCCAAGTTGGATCACCCGTATCGAAGTAGATTCCGCCGTTGCCCCTCGCCTCGCCGATGTATCCACCGTCTTGACCACCGAACCTGCCCAGAACCACTCGGTCTGGAAATTCGCCCACGTAGTGGGTCGACATGGCCGCGACTTGCTGACTGAGCCCTGCTGTAGGTACGCCGTTGGCAGCAGCATGGTTGAGGTCCATGGCGGTAGCCGCTGCCGACGAGTCATAGGTCACAGCGGAATCGAGGCCGACGGCCGCATACCGCGAGAATGCCGGGCCGGTTTCGAGCGCCTCGCTAAGCCCGGCCCGGATCATCGAACCTTCCCCGCCGAACGGCGCGGTAACCGCGGCGGCGCCGACGTCGAAGGTCTTCTCGCCCAGGAAGTAGGGCAGGCTGGGCGCGTCCATCGCCCGTTTGATGTCCTCCATGCCGACACCGACGGGGTTCATGAAGGCCTTGCCCACCCCTTTGGCCAGACCACCCCAGGATTCCAGGACACCGGGGGCTCCCGGACCACCCTGCCCCAGCAGGTTCTTGACGCCTTGCTCGGTTGCCCTCCAGCTGTCCCCGAATCCCTCGCCGAATCCCGGTGCCGGCTGTCGCTCCGGCTCCCGGGGAACGTCGCGTGGAGCACTTCGCGGCAGCGGCTGCTGAGCCTGGACCAAGGCCGCATTGACCTGCGCCTCGATCTGATCCGGCGGAACGCCGTAGTTGGCGAACATCTTCCGGGCCTGGACTTTGAATTCCTCCACATCCTTGGCACTCACCGGCACCGGAGGGACGGGGCCACCGCCCTGCCGCCCGTGATTCAGCAGCCACGGCAGGCTTCCGGCGGCCGGATCCCCGGACGGGTCGACAGGTGCCTTCGGGACGTCGACCGGCATCGGCGGGCCGAAAACGGCGCGCCCGCGCGCGTCGACCTTGGTGTCACCGACCACAGCCCGGATGGCAGTGGCCAGATCACCATCGGTCCTAGAAGCATCGGCCATCAGCGCGGTCAGCCGTTGTTGCAGGGAGTCAAAGTCGTTGCGCTTCTGGTCGCTGACCTGGCCACTCAGCCTGCCGTCCGGGCTGATTGCCCAATCATTGCTGGCCGCAATTGATTTGATCGACGACCACTCCTTCTTGCACGCCGCAACCTCAGCCCGCGCGGCGTAGAAGGCGTTGGCTATCGCCGAGGCCTCAGCCTGGTGGTCGTCGATGTCAGCGCGATGCTTTCCCAACTCCAGGCGAAAGGCATCGCCACCGCGCCCCTCCCAACCCTTGAGCCCGTCGCCGGCATCACCCAGCGCGCCACCGAAGTCGGCCTTGCGCGCGGCGCGTTCGGTGGCCACCTCGAATACGGTGTCCAGGGTGTCGAGATTCCACTTTTCGATGCCGTCGGTGGTGATCGTCATGCGCTACGAAGTGCCGGATCTCTTCCGGAGCGCGGTGAACTTGAAGGCATGCGTATCTTCCATCGCCGTGTAGCGGTGGCCGCCCTCTTGAATCACCGCGGAGAACGCCCCGATCCGCCCGTGCAACTGCGCGTCGCTGGCCTCCCAGTGGGCGCTGAGCTCGGCCAGGGCTTCCGCGGAGGCGCCGGCCCACGCGGCGGCGCATTCGCTGATGTAGCCGGCGTGGCGACCACCGAAGGTGCGCGCCACATCTGTCGCATCGTTCACCCGTGAGGCGTGGGTATGCAACAACTCGGGATGCACCGAAACCTGGGCCGGATAAACCGGATTCGAAGCCATGCTGATCCCTCCCGTCCGGGCCTGGACCGCACGCTAGTAAGTGAACGTCCAATACCGCCAGTCACCTGTCGTACGGTTGACGCCGCAGAGTCAATGAGGAGGGCGAACCGAGTGAACCCGTTCGACGAAACCATCTGGCGGCCGGTGGACGGCTTCGCCGACCTGACCGACATCACCTACCACCGCCACGTCACCGACGCCACGGTCCGGGTGGCCTTCAACCGCCCCGAGGTGCGCAACGCATTCCGCCCGCACACCGTCGACGAGCTGTACCAGGCACTCGACCACGCGCGGATGTCGCCGGACGTCGGTGTGGTGCTGCTGACCGGCAACGGGCCCTCACCCAAGGACGGCGGCTGGGCGTTCTGCTCCGGCGGCGACCAGCGCATCCGTGGCCGCAGCGGCTATCAGTACGCCGACGGGGAGACCGCGGACACCGTGGACGTCGCGCGCGCCGGGCGGCTGCACATACTGGAGGTGCAGCGGCTGATCCGGTTCATGCCCAAACCGGTGATCGCCCTGGTCAACGGCTGGGCGGCCGGCGGCGGGCACAGCCTGCACGTGGTGTGCGACCTGACCCTGGCCAGCCGCGAGCACGCGAAGTTCAAGCAGACCGACGCCGACGTCGGCAGCTTCGACGGCGGCTACGGCAGCGCGTATCTGGCCCGCCAGGTCGGTCAGAAATTCGCCCGCGAGGTCTTCTTCCTGGGCCGGGCCTACACCGCCGAGCAGATGCACCACATGGGTGCGGTCAACGAGGTCGTCGACCACGCCGAGCTGGAGGCCACCGGCGTGCAGTGGGCCAAGGAGATCAACGGCAAATCCCCTCAGGCGCAACGCATGTTGAAGTTCGCGTTCAACCTGCTCGACGACGGCCTGGTGGGCCAGCAGCTGTTCGCCGGCGAGGCTACCCGGCTGGCCTACATGACCGACGAGGCCGTGGAGGGCCGCGATGCGTTCCTGCAGAAGCGCGACCCCGACTGGAGCCCCTTCCCGCGCTACTTCTGAGACACCGGCCAGCGCATAGACTGCCTAACCATGAGCAAGAGCCCGCTACGCCGACTGTCCGACCAGATCACGCTCGCCACCATGCGCCCACCGGTCGCCGCGCAGCTGATGCACCGGCCCGGCGCCGAGCCCGTCGAGCTGGCCGGTAAGCGGGTGCTGGTGACCGGCGCGTCCTCGGGCATCGGGGAGGCCGGCGCCGCACAGTTCGGGGCAGCGGGCGCCACCGTGATCGCGGTGGCCCGCCGCCAGGAAAACCTCGACGCACTGGTCGCCCGGATCACCGACGGAGGCGGCACCGCCCATGCCATCGCGTGCGACCTGTCGGATCTGGAGGCGATCGACGCCCTGGTCAAGGACGTCGACGAGCGGTTCGGCGGAGTGGACATCCTGGTCAACAATGCCGGGCGCTCCATCCGCCGGCCACTGGCCGAATCCCTGGACCGCTGGCACGACGTCGAGCGGACCATGCAGCTGAACTACTACTCGCCGCTGCGGCTGATCCGCGGGTTCGCCCCGGCGATGCGCGAGCGCGGCGACGGCCACATCATCAACGTCGCCACCTGGGGCGTGTTCACCGACTCCTCTCCCCTGTTCGGCGTCTACAACGCCTCCAAGTCCGCGCTGAGCGCCGTCAGCCGGGTCATCGACAGCGAGTGGGCCCGCTACGGGGTGCAGTCCACCACGCTGTACTACCCGCTGGTGAAGACCCCGATGATCGCGCCCACCAAGGCGTTCGCAGGCAGGCCGGGGCTGAGCGCCGAGGAGGCCGGCGCATGGATGATCGACGCGGCCCGCTACCGCCCGATCCGCATCGCACCGCGCCTGGCGCTGGCGTTCCGCGCCCTGGACAACCTCAACGCCGGCTGGGCCACCGCCATCGTCAAGCGGAACCGTATCGAACCCATCGACGAGTGATGGCGGACTGATGGAGATCCTGGCCAGCCGGATACTGTTCCGCCCCAACGACTACCAGCGGTCGCTGCGGTTCTACCGCGACGAGATCGGCCTGGCGATCGCCCGCGACTACGGCGCCGGGACGGTGTTCTACGCCGGGCAGTCGCTGATCGAGCTGGCCGGGCACGGCAACCCCGCCAAGGCAGCAGCACCCTTTCCCGGGGCGCTGTGGCTGCAGGTCCGCGACGTCGCCGCCACCCAGGCCGAACTGGAGGGCCGCGGGGTGCCGATCGCCCGGGAAGCGCGCCAGGAGCCGTGGGGTCTGCATGAGATGCACGTCACCGACCCCGACGGCGTCACACTGATTTTCGTGCAGATTCCCCCCGACCATCCGCTACGCCGCGACACCCGCCGGGCGCCCGCAGGTTAACGCAGGGAGAACAGTTCGATACGTCTCGGAGTACACCGGCGTTTCGGGTGCCTGATCGTTAGACAACCGCCCGATCGAGACCGCAGAATTGTCGCCGTGATGTTCCCGTGAGCCTAGACCTGCTCCTCCTGATCATCGTGGTGATCACGGCCCTGGCCTTCGACTTCACCAACGGCTTCCACGACACCGGCAACGCGATGGCGACGTCGATCGCCAGCGGGGCCCTGCAGCCCAAGCAGGCGGTCGGTCTGTCCGCCGTCCTGAACCTGCTCGGTGCCTTCCTGTCCACCGCGGTCGCCGCGACGATCGCCAAGGGTCTGGTGGACGCCCACCTGGTGACCCTGGACCTGGTCTTCGCCGGCCTGGTCGGCGGCATCGTGTGGAATCTGCTGACCTGGCTGCTCGGCATCCCGTCCAGCTCCTCGCACGCCCTGATCGGCGGCATCGTCGGCGCGATGATCGCCGCGGTAGGCGGGCACGGGGTGATCTGGAACGGCGTCGTCTCCAAGGTGCTGGTCCCGGCGGTGGTGGCCACCGTGATCGCAACCGTCATCGCCTCGGTGGGTACCTGGCTGGTCTACCGCATCTCCCGCGGCGTCGACGAACAGCACGCCGAGAAGGTCTACCGCCGCGGCCAGATCGGTTCGGCCGCACTGGTATCGCTGGCCCACGGCACCAACGACGCGCAGAAGACGATGGGCGTGATCTTCCTGGCGCTGATGTCCTACGGCTCGGTGAGCACGTCGGCGACCATGCCCCCGCTGTGGGTGATCGTCAGCTGTGCCCTGGCCATGGCCGCCGGCACCTACACCGGCGGCTGGCGCATCATCCGGACCCTGGGCAAGGGTCTGGTCGAGATCAAGCCACCGCAGGGCATGGCCGCCGAGTCGGCCGCCGCCGCGGTAATCCTGCTGTCCAGCCACTTCGGCTATTCGCTGTCCACCACCCAGGTCGCCACCGGGTCGGTGCTGGGCAGCGGCGTCGGCAAGCCGGGCGCCCAGGTGCGTTGGGGTGTGGCCGGACGCATGGCGGCAGCCTGGCTGGTGACGCTGCCGATGGCCGGCGCCGTCGGCTCGGGCGCCTACGGCCTGGTACACGGTATCGGCGGCTACCCCGGGATCCTCGTGGGCGTGGGCCTGCTGATCTCGGCGGTCGTGTCGATCTGGCTGCGGTCACGCCGGTCGCGCATCGACCACAACAACGTCAACGACGAATGGGACGGCCACCTCACCGGCGGCTTGTCCGGTGCGGACGTCCCGGCCACCAACGGGCGTCCGCAACCCGCATACGCGCTGCGGACGGCATTCGACATCAGCGGCCAGCCGACCAAGCTGAACCCCGTCACCGCCGGCGACGCCGAGCGGCAGGTGGTGCAGTCATGAGTCAGTGGTTCAACTACGCCGCGACCTTGAAGATCCTGGTGTTCGGCCTACTGGTCGGTGCGGCCATGCCCGCCCTGTTCGCGGTGGCGATGCGGATCAACGCAGTCGGCAGCGGCCTGGCGGTGACCACCGCGGGCCGTCGGACCGTGGCAGGCGAGCGGCGGCCGGCGCTGGTCGCTCTGAGCTGGGCCATCTTCGCGCTGGTGCTGGCCGTGGTGCTCATCGGAGTGCTGTTTGTCGCCCGTGACTTCCTGGGACACCACTTCGGCTGGTACCTGCTCGGCGCCAAGGCCAAGTAACCCAGTTCGACAAGGCGGGTGTGCGGCTGCAAAAATCCGCACGGTGACCTTGGAGCTCTTCCTGCTGATAACCGTCGTTATCACCGCACTTGCGTTCGACTTCACCAACGGCTTTCACGACACCGGCAACGCCGTCGCCACCGGTATCGCCAGCGGCGCGCTCAAGCCGAAAACGGCAGTCACCCTGTGCGCGGTGCTGAACCTCGTCGGAGCATTCCTGTCGACCCAGGTCGCGGCGACGATCGCCAAGGACCTGGTGGTCACCCACCTGGTCACGCTGGAGGTCATGTTCGGCGGCCTCGTCGGCGGCATCGTCTGGAACCTGCTCACCTGGCTGCTGGGCATCCCATCCAGCTCCTCGCACGCCCTGATCGGCGGCGTCGTCGGGGCGATGCTCGCCGCAGCCGGCGGGGGCGGGGTGCGTTGGGCCGGGGTGGTCTCGAAGGTGCTGGTGCCCACCGTAGTGGCGGTGCTGGCGGCCATCCTGATCTCCACCATCGGCACCTGGCTGGTCTACCGGCTGACCCGCGGCCTGTCCCCCGAACGCACCCGACGGGAATTCCGTCGCGGGCAAGTCTTTTCGGCCGCGCTGATGTCACTTGCGCACGGCACCAACGACGCCCAGAAGACGATGGGTGTCATCTTCCTGGCCCTGATCTCCTACGGGGCAGCGCAGAACACCGACGTGATGCCACCGCTGTGGGTAATCGTGTGTTGCGCGATGGCGATGGCCGCGGGCACCTACTTCGGCGGATGGCGGGTGATCCGCACCCTGGGCAAGGGGCTCGTTGAGGTCGAGGCCCCGCAGGGAATGGCCGCCGAATCCTCTTCTGCGTCCATCATTTTGCTGTCCAGTCACTTCGGCTACTCACTGTCCACCACTCAGGTGGTGACCGGTTCGGTGCTGGGCTCCGGCCTGGGCAAGCCCGGCGCCACGGTGCGCTGGCAGGTGGCCCGCCAGATGGTGGTGGCCTGGCTGATCACCCTGCCATTGGCCGGCGCCATCGGGGCGTTCACCTACCGGGTGATCCACACCCTGGGCGGCTACGCCGGGACTCTGGCCGGCCTCGCCCTGCTGCTGACGGTCTCCGGCCTGATCTGGCGCCAATCCCGCAAGGCCCCGGTCGACCACACCAACGTCACCGCCGACTGGGGTGATCACATGACCGATGGGCTGGATACTATTGGGCTGAATGAAGTTGCGCCGCAACCGGTTCAGTCGGCCGTGCTGGCCGATTCCGGCACCGAGGAGGTCGGTGCGTGAACACGCTGAGCAGCTGGTTCAACTATGTGGCCACGGCCAAGATCCTGATCTTCGGCCTGCTGATCGGAACCGCACTGCCCGCACTGTTCGCGATCGGGGTGCGCCTCGGTGCGGCCGCCGACGGACCCGGCGCCAGTCGCCGCGGATTGACCGTAATGCGTTGGGCCGTTTTCGCGTTGCTGCTGGCGATGATGCTCGTCGGTGTGCTGTTCATTTCGCGCGACTTCATCGAGCACCGGATCGGCTGGCAGTGGGATGATTGGAATGGTTGGGACGACGTCTTCGGCCGCGATGTGACGTAATATCAATGGCGACATACTCGTTGTCGACGCGGGAAGTTAACTCAGGATGAACAAATTTCTTGCCTCCATCGTTGCGTGGCTGCGCGACGGGTATCCCGATGGCGTCCCGCAGACCGACTACATCCCGCTGCTGGCGTTGCTGTCACGGCGGCTCACCAGCGACGAGGTCAAAGCCGTCGCCCGGGAACTGATCGGCCGCGGCGATTTCGACCACATCGACATCGGCGTATTGATCTCCCGTCTCACCAACGAACTGCCCGCCCCCGAAGACGTCGAACGGGTTCGGCAGCGGCTGGCCGCCAAGGGTTGGCTGCTCGACGACGCCTCCCCCGGTGGAGGGGCGCAATAGCCGGCCTTCGTGCGCTGGTTGTCGAGCCCGGCGCGGCCGTCTCGACACTGCTGCCCGTCCTGCACGACGTCCTGGACGGTCGCGCTCCCGCGGTGACTCCGGTGGCCCCCGAAACCGATCCGTCGCTGCTGTCGGCACTGCGGGTCGGCGAACCGATCGGCGATGACGTCGCGCTGGTGGTGACTACGTCGGGAACCACCGGAACCCCCAAGGGCGCCCTGCTGACCGGTGCGGCCCTGCTGGCCAGCGCTGCGGCCACCCACGACCGCCTGGGCGGGCCCGGCCGATGGCTGCTGGCCCTGCCTCCGCATCACATCGCCGGAATACAGGTGGTGGTGCGCAGTCTGGCGGCCGGTACCACCCCGGTGCAGCTCGACGTCACGGCGGGCTTTGACATCGACCTGCTGCCCGCGGCGGTCTCTGAGCTGGGTTCCGGTCGTCGTTACACCTCTCTGGTGGCGACGCAATTGGCCAAGGCGCTGACAGCGCCCGAGGCGACGGCCGCGCTGGCCGAGTTGGATGCGGTGCTGCTGGGCGGTGGACCGGCTCCGCAACCGATCCTGGACGCGGCGTCGGCCGCGGGTGTGCGGGTGGTGCGGACCTACGGCATGAGCGAGACCGCCGGCGGCTGCGTATATGACGGCGTGCCGCTGCCCGGGGTGCGGGTGCGTATCGACGACGGGCGGGTGGTGATGGGGGGCCCGACGCTGGCCGTCGGATACCGCAATCCCGTTTCGCCGGACCCGTTCGAGCAGCCGGGTTGGTTTGTCACTGATGACGTTGGCACTCTGGATGTTTCGGGGGTCCTGACGGTGCTCGGCCGCGCCGACGACGCGATCAGCACCGGTGGCCTGACGGTGATGCCCGGACCAGTGGAGGCCGTGTTGTCGACCCACCCCGCGGTGGCCGAATGCGCGGTATTCGCCGTCCCCGACGACCGGCTGGGCCAGCGGGTGGCCGCCGCGGTGGTGGCGGCCGGGACGACGCCGCCGTCGCTGGAGGAGCTGCGCGCTTTCGTGGGGCGCTCCCTCGATGTGACGGCGGCGCCGCGCGAGTTGCACATTGTCTCCACACTGCCCCGGCGAGGGATCGGAAAGCTGGACCGAAAGGCGTTGGCACGCCGATTTATTCGCTGAGGGACTCCGGCTTAGTCGCCGCCTCCGCCGGAGCCGCCGCCAGAACCACCGCCACCGGAGCCGCCGGATCCACCGCCGCCGGATCCACCGCCGGAGCCACCTCCACCGCCACCGGAGCCTGCTCCACCGCCGCCGGATCCACCGCCGGAGCCACCACCCGATCCGCCACCACCGGAACCACCAGAGCCTCCCCCGCCGCTCGAACCGCCGCTGGACCCACCGCCATCCGAACCACCGCCGGAACTCCCGCCGCTCGAGCCGCCGCCGCTCGAGCCGCCACTGGATCCCCCACCGCTCGAGCCGCCGCTGGAGCCGCCGCCGTCGGAACCCGAAGCGCTGCCACTCGATCCGCTCGAGCCGGCGCTCCCGGAATCGCTGGAGCCACCGCCCGAACCGCTGCCGGCGGACCCGCTGCCATCGGTGCCCCCCGTCGAACTTCCCGAACCTCCGGAGCCGCTCCCGGAACCGCTCGAACTGCCCTCGTCACTGCCCGAACCCGTACCGCCCGACCCGCTCCCACTCGAATCTGTTCCACCCGAGCTCGTTCCACCCGAGCTCGTTCCACCCGAGCCTGTCGAGCCTGCGTCGGAATCCCCGCCGGAGCTCGTACCACCGCTCGAAGGCGAGCCGCCGGTGTCACTGCCGCCGCTGTGCCCACCACTACCGTGGCCGTTGCCACCATGTCCCTCACCGCTCTGGCCCTCACCGCTCTGGCCCCCGCCGCTGTGGCCGTCACCGCTGTGCCCACCATCGGAACTGCTGCCACCCGAGCTACTGCTCCCGTCGGAACTGCTGACCCCGCCCGACCTATTGCTGCCCCCCGAACCACTGCCGCCGCCCCAGCCGTCCCAGCCTCCCGTCCCACCGACACCGCCACCGCCAGTGGGCGTGGGAATGGTCGGGATCGGAATCGGGAAGGGAATCACCGCGGTCGGTGGTGGCACCACCGGCGGTATGGTCGGCGCGACGACCGGCGGCGCCACCGCGGCGGGCACCGGATTCACGGGGGCCACAACGGGATTGGATATCGGATCCTGCGGAACCTGGATCGGCTTCGGCGCGGGCAACGCCGGCATGAAGTTGCCCGGCACCGGCTGTGGGGGGGGGGGGGGGGGGGGGGGGGGGGGGGGGGGGGGGGGGGGGGGGGGGGG